>CAVHIP010000007.1:0-36651 GCA_963636125.1 Oscillospiraceae bacterium
TACGAGTTCTGATTAAATTTATAAAGAGGTACGCTGATGAATCAGACTGAACGGCGGCTGTATTTGATTCGGTCGCTTATGAATGAAAAAACCGAATATAAAAGTCTTGCCGTTCCGTCTGATTCAAGCGGTCAGAAGCAGCTGCTGCGTTCGCTTATGAACGTGCGTATGCCGAAAGTAGCCGACAGCGAATTTCTGAAAATTCAGGATGAATACCTGAAAGAAGAGCTCGAACATTCGGGCATTACTAATTTCTCCGATTTAATGCCGATCGACGGTGATCTGTATCTTTGGCAGGGCGACATTACAAAGCTAAAGTGCGGCGCGATCGTCAATGCGGCGAACTCCGGCATGACCGGATGTTACATTCCATGCCACACGTGCATCGATAATTGCATTCATACCTTTGCGGGAGTTCAGCTACGTCTGGAATGCGCGGAACTGATGCAAAAGCAAGGTCATGAGGAGCCGACGGGGCAGGCAAAAATCACGAAAGCATACAATCTGCCGTGCGATTATGTGATTCACACCGTCGGCCCGATTGTTGACGGCAAAGTGGCGACAGAGGACGAGCAGTTGCTTGCTTCCTGCTATCGCTCCTGTCTGGAGCTTGCGGAACGAAACAGGATTAAGAGCATCGCGTTTTGCTGCATCTCCACGGGAGTCTTTCATTTTCCGAATGAATGCGCGGCGGAGATTGCGGTTCATACGGTAAGACAGTACAAAGCCGAAACCGGCAGCGGAATGAAGGTGATATTCAATGTTTTCAAAGATCAGGACAGAGAAATCTACGAGCGATTACTCAGAGCAGATTGAGCGGCTGAAAAAAGCCCTCGGTCATGCGGATGCCGTCATCATCGGCGCGGGCGCAGGCCTGTCTGCATCGGCCGGATTTTCTTACAGCGGAGAGCGCTTTGAGGCGAATTTTGCGGATTTTATAAGCAAATACGGCTTTTCGGATATGTACTCCGGTGGGTTCTATCCGTTCCCGTCTCCCGAGGAGCATTGGGCATACTGGAGCCGGTATATTTTCATCAATCGTTATCAGGATGCCCCAAAGCCTGTCTATGAAAATCTCCTGAGCCTCGTTGCCGATAAGGACTACTTTGTCATCACTACAAATGTCGATCACTGCTTCCAAAAAGCGGGTTTTGATAAAAAACGACTTTTCTACACGCAGGGCGATTACGGTCTCTTTCAGTGCAGTGAGCCGTGCTGCCCGGAGACTCTTGATAACGAAACCGTAATCCGTGAAATGGTCAAGCGGCAGGAGCATATGCGCATTCCAAGCGAGCTTGTTCCGCACTGCCCTCACTGCGGAAAGCCCATGACCATGAACCTGCGCGCTGACGATAGATTCGTCGAGGACGACGGCTGGCATAAGGCCGCGGAGAGGTATTCAAACTTTCTTCGTACACGCAACGGGCAAAAGATTCTTTTTCTGGAATTGGGTGTGGGATATAACACCCCTGTCATCATAAAATATCCGTTTTGGAAGATGACCGCAAAGAACCCGAATGCAACTTATGCCTGCGTAAATTATGGTCAGGCTGTCTGTCCTGACGAGATACAAGGGCAATCGATTTGTATTGATTCTGATATCGGACAAATTTTAAGTGAGCTTCTTTGAAGATATTATCAATGCGCGTTATCGCGATGAGGTCGCTACAAGATTCTATCGGAAACTTGTAAAAAACAATTTACAAGCGGAAAATGTTGTAGTAAAATCACTTTGTTGCGTTGATAAGCAGCAAATCAGTTCTGAAGAGGTGTTTTAATGAGCCGCGTAGTAGGTACTTGTTCAAGAGGACTTCGTGCGCCGATTATAAGAGAAGGAGATGACCTGGTTAAAATCGTTACCGACTCTGTTATGCAGGCAGTAGCCAACGGCGAACTTCAGGTCAGAGACAGGGACGTTCTTGCGATGACAGAAGCAATCGTTGCAAGGGCGCAGGGAAATTACGCAGATGTTGATGACATTGCGGAAGATGTCCGCGCTAAGCTCGGCGGAGAAACAGTAGGCGTAATTTTCCCGATTTTGAGCCGCAATCGTTTTTCGGTTTGTCTTCGCGGCATAGCGAAAGGCGCAAAGAAAATTGTGCTTATGCTTTCTTACCCTTCCGATGAAGTCGGCAACCACCTTGTGGATATAGATGAGCTGGATGAAAAAGGTATAGATCCATACCGTGATATCCTTAGTCTTGAAAAATATCGCAAGCTGTTCGGATACAAAAAACATCGCTTTACAGGCGTTGATTATATTGAGTTTTATTCGGATCTTATCAAGGGCTGCGGCGCGGATGTAGAGGTTATTTTTGCAAACGACGCCAAAGCAATTCTTGCTTACACAAAAAATGTTATCTGTTGCGACATTCATACCCGCGCCCGTACAAAGCGCATTCTTAAAGCTGCCGGCGCGGATCACGTTTTTGGCCTTGACGATATTCTCACCGCTCCGGTAAACGGAAGCGGATACAACGAAAACTACGGCCTTTTGGGTACAAATAAAGCAACCGAAGACAAAGTCAAACTTTTTCCGAGAAATTGTCAGCCTTTGGTTGACAGCATTCAGGCAAAGATGTTGGAACTTACCGGAAAACATATAGAGGTTATGGTTTACGGTGACGGCGCTTTCAAAGACCCGGTTGGGAAAATATGGGAGCTTGCAGATCCGGTTGTTTCTCCCGCGTATACCTCCGGTCTTTTCGGTACGCCTAACGAGCTCAAGCTGAAGTACTTGGCAGACAATGATTTTGCCGACCTTAGCGGTGATGAGCTTAAGGCCGCAATTAAGGGAGAAATCGAGAAGAAGGACGGAGATCTTGTCGGGCGCATGGTTTCGGAAGGAACAACCCCCAGACGCCTTACGGATTTGATCGGATCGCTGTGCGATTTGACATCCGGAAGCGGAGACAAAGGTACTCCTATCGTATATATTCAGGGCTATTTTGATAATTATACATCCGAGTACTGATTTTATGAAATATCTCAGAACCTTTCTGCTTTTTGTGCGGAAAGGTTCTTTTTTGATGCAAATTTTTGACTTGTCCGGTGTAAAATATCGCGGTAGCCATCATTGCCGCCACTGATGGCCGCATGTCCGGTGCGCAGCCTTTTGCGCACATTTCGTAGTTATTACTAATGCGTTCGCAGCAGAATTTATCAAAAAAGGTGGATTTGCACAAAAATGAATATTATTTCAAAATACTCTTGACTTTTACGTATATACGGCTATAATAAATGCATAGTTATTCAAGGAGGAAACATAATTATGAATAAAGCTGATATAAAAAAAGTCGTTCTCGCATATTCCGGCGGTTTGGATACATCGATAATTATTCCTTGGCTGAAGGAAAACTATAATAATCCCGAGATTATTGCGGTTGCCGGCAACGTCGGACAGGCAGACGAGCTTGACGGTCTTGAGGAAAAAGCGCTGAAGACCGGCGCAAGCAAGCTGATAGTTGCGGACTTGGTCGATGAGATGGTAGATGAAGTCATTGTTCCTGCCGTGAAGATGGATGCAAAATATGAGACATATCTGCTCGGCACTGCTTTTGCCCGCCCCGTTATCGGCAAAAAGCTTGCAGAGATTGCCCTTGCGGAGGACGCGGACGCAATTGTCCACGGCGCGACAGGCAAGGGGAATGACCAGGTTCGTTTTGAGCTTGCTATAAAGCGTTTTGCTCCGAACATGAAGGTTATTGCGCCGTGGCGTGAGTGGAACATCAAGTCCCGTGAAGAAGAGATAGATTATGCCGAGGCGCACAATGTTCCCCTGAAAATAAACCGTGAAACCAATTACTCCAAGGATAAGAATATTTGGCATCTGAGCCATGAGGGCTTGGATTTGGAAGACCCCGCGAACGAGCCGAATTACGAAAAACCCGGTTTCCTCGAAATGGGCGTTTCTCCGATACAGGCGCCTGATGCTCCGACATACGTCACTATCGACTTTGAAGCCGGCGCGCCCGTGGCCGTAGACGGTGAGAAGATGAAAGCGAGCAAAATTATCGAGAAGCTCAACGCGTTGGGCGGCGCAAACGGCATCGGAATAATAGATATTGTTGAAAACCGTCTTGTCGGCATGAAGGACCGCGGCGTATACGAGACTCCCGGCGGCACGATTCTCTATTTTGCACATGAGCAGCTCGAGATGCTTACCGTTGATAAGGATACTCTGCACGAAAAACAGAAGCTCGCCGTTGTTATGGCAGATCAAATTTACAACGGCAAGTGGTACACTCCTTTGACCAATGCTCTTGTCGCATTTGCAAACGAGTCCAACAAGTATGTTACCGGATCTGTAAAGCTCAAGCTCTACAAAGGCAACATCATCCCCGCCGGCACAACAAGCCCGTATTCCCTCTACAGCGAATCTCTCGTTACCTTCGGAGAGAGCGATTACGATCAGGCTCAGGCGGCAGGATTTATCAATCTCTGGGGTCTGCCCACAAAAGTCGAAGCGCTCCGCGAGCAGGGAAAACTCTGATTAAAAATTAAACAACCGCTCGCCTGCCATGGCAAAATGGTCAGGTAGCGCTTAATTCAAAACGCCGAAAGGAATATAAACAACATGAAAAAGACCATTTCCGTTATTATGGCCGTTCTTATGATTTGCGCTCTGTTGACCGCCTGCGGCGGAAGCGCGCAAGAGAGCGGCGAAAGCTCCGCTCTTGCTAAAGTGCAGGCAGCCGGAAAGCTGACCGTTGCGACAAGCCCCGATTTCCCGCCGTTCGAATCTTTGGAGAACGGCGAGGTTGTGGGTATTGAAATAGATATTCTTCAGATTATCTGCGAAAAACTCGGCGTAGAGCTTGACATTCAGCAGATGGACTTTGACTCCGTTCTTCCCGGAGTGCAGGCAGGAAAATTTGATCTCGGCGCTTCCGGCATTTCCGTAACCGAAAAAAGGCAGAAAAACGTCCTCTTCACAGACCCGTACTGCCTCGCCGCGCAAGCAATTGTCGTAACCGAGGGCAGCGCTGTCACATGCAAGGCAGATCTCGAGGGCAAGAAGGTTTCCGTGCAGACCGGTACTACCGCAGAGACGTTCTGCATGGAAGCCGGCTATGAAGTCAGTTCTTTCACCGCAAACAGCGACGCGCAGGCGGCGCTTGTCAGCGGTAAGGTGGACGCTTGGGTCATCGATGATCTGACTGCCGCAGATATGGTCAGAATATATAACGCCGAGGGCGGAGATCAGCTGGTCATTCTCAGCGAGGCTATGACAACCGAACCTTACGCATTTGCATTCGCGTTCGGAAGCGAAGATCTTGTTGAGGAGATTAACACAATCCTCAATACTCTCGTTGAGGACGGTACTGTGACTTCTATCTTTGAAAAATACGAAGCGCCTTACACTTCTCCCGCAGAAGCATAAAAAAATAAAATTGCGGGGTCAGAGGCTGATCTTTGACCCCGCTTTGAACGATATAAAGGAGACATTCGGATGACTTTTCTCTCCGATTGGCTGAATAAGCTGTACGAAACATTTATTGAAACAACCTACTGGAAGCTGATGCTGGAAGGCTTCGGCAATACAATCGTAATCACACTCGGCGCTTTGCTCATCGGCGTAGTTATCGGTACCGTTATTGCCGTTGTAAAGTACTGCGCGGAGGATGTTTACGCGCTTAAACCACTCGAGTGGTTGTGCAATGTATATGTCACGGCAATACGCGGCATTCCTGTCGTTGTGTTGCTTCTGATATTCTATTTTATTATAATGACGAAAGCCGAAGGGATTACCGTCGGCATTTTGACGTTCGGCATCAACTCCGGCGCTTATATGGCGGAACTTATCCGCAGCGGCATCAACGCGGTTGATAAAGGGCAGATGGAGGCAGGGCGCAGTCTCGGCATGTCACGTCTGCAGGCAACGCGAAGAATTGTATTCCCACAGGCAATGCGATATATTCTTCCGGCTATCGGAAACGAGCTTATTGCGCTCTTAAAGGAAACGGCGGTCGCAGGCTATGTGGCGGTTGTCGACCTTACGCGCGCCGGCAATCTTGTACGCAACAATACTTATGATGCAGTCAACCCGTTGCTTATTGTAGCGGCTACGTATCTGCTGGTTGTTGTACTGCTTGCCAAGATGCTGGGTAAAGTGGAAAGGAGACTGGCTGCAAGTGATAAGCGTAAGTAATCTTTGTAAGTCCTTTGAAGGACTGGGCGTTCTAAAGGGCATCAACGTCGAGATCGACAAGGGTGATGTTATCTGTGTAATCGGGCCGTCAGGCTCGGGAAAGTCCACTTTTTTACGCTGCCTGAATCTTCTCGAAAAACCTACTTCAGGCTCTATTGTCTTTGAAGGCAACGAGCTTACGGACAAAAAAATCGACATCAATATGCACCGTCAAAAGATGGGCATGGTGTTTCAGCAATTCAATCTTTTCCCGCATATGACGGTGATTGATAATCTTACATGCGCGCCGATCATGCTGAAAAAGGTGCCCAAGGAGCAGGCGGAAAAAAAGGCGCTTGAACTGCTTGCCCGAGTTGGACTGGCAGATCGTGCAAACGCCTGGCCCAATCAGCTCTCCGGCGGCCAGAAGCAGCGCGTAGCCATTGTGCGCGCTTTGTGTATGGAACCGGACGTGATGCTTTTTGACGAACCGACATCGGCGCTTGACCCTGAGATGGTCGGCGAAGTGCTTGACGTTATGAAAGAGCTTGCTGTAAGCGGCATGACAATGGTTGTGGTGACGCATGAAATGGGATTTGCCCGCGAAGTGTCTAATCGTGTGCTGTTTCTTGACGACGGAGTCATCGCCGAGGAGGGTACGCCGGACGAAATTTTCGGAGCGCCGAAATGCGATAGGCTCCGGTCATTCTTGGCGAAGGTGCTGTAAGGAGAATGTTATGAGTACATTGAAGAATAAAAATTTTCTTAAACTCTTGGATTTTACACCGGAAGAGATTTCATCTTTTCTTGATCTTGCGGCTAAATTAAAAGCGGAGAAAAAAGCCGGGATTTCCCACAAGCTCTGCGAAGGGAAAAATGTTGCCCTGATTTTTGAAAAAACTTCCACGCGCACGCGGTGCGCATTTGAAGTAGCGGCATCCGATCTCGGAATGCATCCGGTATACCTTGATCCTAAGGCTTCGCAGATAGGTAAAAAGGAGAGCATGGCGGATACCGCGCGTGTGCTCGGGCGGATGTTTGACGGTATAGAATACCGCGGATTTGAACAGACTCGCGTGGAAACGCTTGCCGAATATGCAGGTGTTCCCGTATGGAACGGGCTTACAAATGAGTATCACCCGACACAGATTCTTGCCGATTTTCTCACTATAAGAGAACACTTCGGCTGCCTCAAGGGCATTAAACTTGTATATATGGGCGATGCGCGCTATAATATGGGCAACTCTCTTATGGTGGGATGCGCGAAAATGGGCATGCATTTCGTCGCCTGCGCGCCGGAAGGATATTTTCCCGCGCCGGGTCTTATTGCTGAATGCAAAAAGATTGCGTCTGAAACCGGCGCTACACTGGAGTTCGATTCCGAGCCCATGCGCGCCGTGCAGAGCGCGGATGTCATCTATACAGACGTTTGGGTCTCCATGGGCGAGCCCGATGATGTTTGGGCAGAACGTATTAATGCCCTTATGCCGTATCAGGTAAACGAAAAACTTATGGCGGCCGCCGGCCCGCAGTGCCGTTTTATGCATTGTCTGCCAGCGTTCCACGATCTTAAAACGGAAATCGGCGTGAGCATCCACGAGAAGTTCGGTATTGACTGCATGGAGGTCACAGACGCCGTATTTGAGGGAAAACAATCCATCGTATTTGATGAGGCCGAAAACCGTATGCACACAATTAAAGCCGTTATGGCGGCTACTCTCGTATAAAGAAGTGATAAAATGGAAAAAGCGTATTTAGTACTCGGCAGCGGTGAAGTATTTGAAGGTAAAAGGATAGGCGCTCCCGAAGACAGTATAGGTGAACTCGTATTCACAACCGGTATGGAAGGATATCTCGAAACTTTGACAGATCCGAGTTATGCCGGGCAGATTATCATGCAAACATTTCCGCTGATCGGCAACTACGGTGTTATTCCGGATGATTTTGAAGGCGCGCCTGTTGCAAAGGGATACGTTGTGCGTGAATTGTGCGATAAACCCTCTAATTTTCGCTGCGAATATGAGCTGAATAAATTCCTCGAGGATAACGGAATTCCGGGTATATGCGGCGTAGATACGCGTGAAATCACAAAACTTATACGCGAGCACGGTGTTGTTAACGCAAAAATCTGTTCGCAACTGCCGGAGAGCTTGGATGAGATTAATGCATTCTCCGTAACAGGTGTTGTAGAAGAGGTAAGCTGCAAAGAAAAATACACTGTCTCCGCCATAGGAGATGAGCATTATCTCGTTGCCCTTGTTGATTACGGCGCGAAGAAGAATATCATACGCTGCCTTACAAAGCGTGGGTGCCGCGTTATAGTTTACCCGTGTACTGCAAGCGCAGAGGAGATTCTTGCGGCAAATCCCGATGGAATCATGCTTTCAAACGGCCCGGGTGATCCGGCGGAAAATATATGGTGCATTGCGCAAATAAAGAAGATGGTCGGCAAAAAACCGATATTCGGCATTTGCCTGGGACATCAGCTCACGGCGCTGGCCATGGGCGGCGAAACAATTAAGCTTAAATACGGTCACCGTGGGGGCAATCAGCCGGCACGGCAGACGGATGGCAAGCGCACATATATTACAAGTCAGAATCACGGTTATGCGGTAGTTAGCAAGAGCCTTGAGGGCATTGGCCGGGAGATATTCATAAATGCCAATGACGGAAGCTGTGAGGGTATGGAATATCCCGGTATGAACTGCTTTACCGTGCAGTTTCATCCCGAGGCCTGCTCCGGCCCGAAGGATACCGAATTTCTTTTTGACCGTTTTATCTCCATGATGGGAGGACTTAAAGATGCCTAAGGACAAAAGCATACACAAAGTACTGGTCATCGGTTCCGGCCCGATCGTCATAGGGCAGGCAGCGGAATTTGATTACGCAGGCGCGCAGGCATGCCGTATTCTCCGCGAAGAAGGCATAAACGTTGTGCTGGTTAATTCCAATCCCGCTACCATTATGACAGATAAGCCTCTTGCAGACGAAATATATCTTGAGCCGCTGACGGCGGAAACAGTTGCGCGCATTATCGCAAAGGAACGCCCGGATAGCTTGCTTGCAGGTCTCGGCGGACAGACGGGGCTGACTATTGCGATGCAGCTCAGCCGCAACGGAATCCTCGAAAAATACGGCGTGCGTCTGTTGGGCACAGACGTGGAAGCCATTGATAAGGCAGAGGATCGCGAACTGTTCCGCGAGACGCTCAAAAAGATGGGACAGCCGCTAATACCGTCCGCAACGGCGGAAGATCTGGAGAGCGCGCTGAAAATAGCCGAGGAGATCGGATATCCCGTTATTGTTCGTCCAGCGTTTACGCTTGGCGGTACGGGCGGCGGCATTGCGGATACGGAAGAGGAACTGCGCGTTATCGCAAAGAGCGGACTTGACCTTTCTCCGATTACGCAGATTCTCGTGGAAAAGTGTATCTCCGGCTGGAAAGAAATAGAGTTTGAAACCATGCGCGACGGCGCCGGAAATGCCATTGCCGTCTGCTCCATGGAAAATCTTGATCCTGTCGGCATACACACAGGGGACTCGATTGTCGTTGCCCCTGCCTTGACTCTTGCAGACAAGGAATATCAAATGCTGCGAAAGGCATCTCTGGATATTATTTCCGAAATCGGAATTGTGGGAGGATGCAACTGCCAGTTTGCGCTGAATCCGGATAGCTTTGAGTATGCTGTCATTGAAGTCAATCCACGCGTTTCCCGTTCTTCCGCTCTTGCCTCCAAGGCTACGGGATACCCAATTGCGAAAATCAGCACACGTATTGCTCTCGGTTATAATCTTGATGAAATTAAAAACGATATTACCGGCAAAACCTGCGCGTGTTTTGAGCCTACTCTCGATTATGTCGTTGTAAAACTTCCAAAATGGCCATTTGATAAGTTCGCAGGTTCCAGTCGCAAGCTCGGCACACAGATGAAGGCGACCGGCGAGGTAATGGCGATTGCGCCTAATTTCGAAATGGCTCTTATGAAAGCCGTTCGGGGAGCGGAAATTTCACTCGACACGCTCAACGCCGCGCCTCTCTCCGACGCACCGGTGACGGAGCGGCTGCATGAGCAGAACGACCACAGAATATTTACAGTCTTTGAGGCAATAAAAAAAGGCGTAAGTCTTGAGGAAATCCACGCCATCACAAAAATTGATCTATGGTTTCTTTATAAAATCAAGAAGCTTGCCGATTATGAACGCGAGCTTGCTTCGCAAGGGATGAATGATGAACTTTATCTGCGCGGAAAAAAGTTCGGCTACCCCGATGCGGCATTAAAAAGGCTTAGTGGGGCATCATTTTTGCCGGAGCTTTGTATGAGCTATAAAATGGTTGATACCTGCGGCGCGGAGTTTGATGCTCAGACACCGTATTTTTATTCATGCTTTGAAAAAAGCTGCGAAGCGCGAAGCTTCGGACGCAGCGGGAAGCCTGTTGTTATGGTTCTCGGCTCGGGTCCTATTCGAATCGGGCAGGGTATTGAATTTGACTACAGCAGTGTACACTGTGTGTGGACATTGCGTGAAATGGGCTACGATGTAGTCATTGTCAACAATAATCCCGAGACGGTATCAACCGATTACGACACCGCCGACCGACTCTATTTTGAACCTCTTACGCCTGAAGATGTCATGAATATCATTCGCGTTGAACATCCGATCGGTGTTGTCGTCGCCTTCGGAGGACAGACTGCGATCAAGCTGACGCAGTTTCTTGACAAAGCCGGTGTGCAAATTCTCGGCACCTCGGCGGACAGTATCGACATCGCCGAAGATCGCGGCCGTTTTGACGCATTGCTTGAAACCTTCGGTATCAGTCGCCCTAAAGGGATGGGTGTCAACACGCTTGAAGAAGCGATGAATGCCGCGGAAACACTCGGATATCCGGTGCTTCTGCGCCCGTCCTATGTCATCGGCGGTCAGAATATGACCATCTCCCGAACTCCCGAGCAAACGAAAAAATATATGGAAGCCATACTCTCCGGCGGCATAGAGAATCCTGTTTTGGTGGATAAATATATGCCCGGAACAGAGCTGGAAGTTGATGTCATCTCCGATGGAGAGAGCGTCCTTATTCCCGGTATTATGGAGCATATCGAGCGCGCCGGCGTACACTCCGGTGATTCAATCGCTGTATATCCGCCCTATAATCTCAGCGATAAGCTTCTTGATAAAATCTGCTCGGTTTCGCAAAAACTTGCTCTTTCGCTAGGCACAAAGGGACTTGTAAATATTCAGTATCTCATCTTCCAAGGTGAACTGTATGTAATCGAAGTAAACCCACGCGCTTCGCGCACAGTGCCGTACATCAGCAAGGTAACCAACGTACCGATGGTAGATCTTGCCTCAAAGATAATGCTGGGCGCAAAGCTTGCCGATCTTGGTTACGGAAGCGGTTTGCACAAAACTCCGCCGTATTGCGCCGTCAAGGTACCGGTGTTTTCCTTTGAAAAACTCACTGATGCAAACTCCATTCTTGGCCCGGAGATGAAATCAACCGGCGAAGTGCTCGGAATAGGCAAAACGCTTGCAGAAGCTCTTTTCAAAGGTCTTACTGCGGCCGGATTTCGCGTTCCGTCCCTGCACGGCGAAAAAAAGCCGGGCGTTTTGCTTAGCGTTGAGACAAACGATTATCAGGAAATTATTTCTCTTGCGCGGAGATTCTATCAGATGGGAATGAAGCTCTATGCCACCATGGGTACGGCGGGGGCAATTTCAGAACTCGGCATTGATGTAACATCTGTGCAGAATGCCACAGAAAGCGATGAGATTTTCCGCCTTATGGAAAGCGGCGAGCTTTGCTACATAATCTACACAGGGGCTGTAAAGGACGCGACGATGGGAGATTATATATTCCTGCACCGCCGCGCCATGCAGCTCGGCATACCCTGCCTTACTTCTCTTGACACGGCAAACGCCCTTGCGCAGATGATGGAAAGCCACTACACTCAGCAGAATACGGAACTCGTTGATATAAACTCAATGCGTTCTTGGCGGCAGAAAATTCCGTTCACCAAAATGCAAAGCTGTGGGAATGACTATATATTTATAGAGAATTTCAACGGTCAGATTAACTGCCCGGAATCTTTGTGCATAAGCCTGTGCAGGGAGCATTACGGTATTGGCGGCGACGGGATTGTACTTTTGGAAAAATCAAAGATTGCCGATGTAAAAATGCGTTCCTTCAACCGCGATGGAAGTGAGGGGAAGATGGCGGGAAACAATATCCGCGGAGTAGGCAAGTACATGTATGATCGCGGATATATCCGCAGCGAGTATATGTCTGTGGAAACAGCGAGCGGCGTACATAATCTGAGGCTCTTTGTGCGCGACGGCAAGGTAAGCTCCGTGCTTGCGGATATGGGAAAAGCCGACCTTTATGCGGCAAATATTCCGGCTGTGTGTAATAAGGATAAAATGATAGATTATCAGTTGACAGTTGGAAATAAGGAATATCGTGTTACCGGCGTCTCCGTGGGAAACCCGCATTGCGTTGTGTTCTGTGATGCAATAGATGTGCTGAATCTTGAAAAAATCGGCCCGATGTTTGAATTCAACGCAGCATTCCCGGACAGAACCAACACCGAGTTTGTGCGTGTTGTCAATGAAAATATGCTGCGTATGCGTGTGTGGGAGCGCGGCAGCGGAGAGACTCTTGCCTGCGGTACCGGCGCGTGCGCTGCGGTAATCGCTGCGTGTGAAAACGGCTTCTGCGCCAAGGGAAGTGATGTTACCGTCAGCCTTCTCGGAGGTGAACTGACTGTTAACTACACCGATGATCGTGTTACTCTTCTGGGTGATGCCACGGAAGTATATCAAGGAAGCTTTGAATACTGAAAATGTTAACCGTCCGACTTGGTTTTTCTAAAACCACGCCGGACGGCTATTTTTTGCTTTATGAAAAAAGATGCGTTGCAAAATTTCTTGTTTTGCAACGCATCTTTTTTAAGCAGCGGAGGAAGGATTCGAACCCTCACAAACGGAGTCAGAGTCCGGTGTGCTACCTTTACACAACTCCGCTAAACGCAATTGCTATTATATACACTTTTTTCGTTTTGTCAACCTTTTTTTCTTCGGCTTTTATATACTGCGAATGCCAATGATATTGATCAAATTACGGAGTAGAAATATAGAGTCGAATTAGAGTAAAAGATTATGGTTCAACTCGAAAAATTTGAGTAGGTTAATTGATTTTGCGATAAGCATATAATGAGTTGCTTATGATTATTTTTTGATAAATATGCCGGGCACAATCTTTCTTTGGTGAATTGCGGCCCGGCATATATCATACGTTATTTTGCTTATCTCCCACGCTTTAGCACATCATCGTCAATGCGCTTCTTCCAATTGGTCTTGATAGGTTTTGATGATCGAACATCGCTTATGGCATCTCCAATGACATCGTAGTTCAATGCCGTACCGAACTTATCGTGCATGTATTTTGCCGCGCGATCTGAGCGAATGCCGAAGCGGGCGGCTTCATTAATCGCGTCAATATTTGCTCCGAGAAAAATGAATTCCCAGCCATACTTTTCTTTTTCATGTTCGATCATACGCCGAACTTCCGAATAAGTATAGTAACGACTCGCATTTTCACGACCATCTGTGGTAATGACAAACATTGTTTTTTCAGGCACATCTGCAGGACTGGCATACCTGTGAATACTGACAATATGGTGTATCGTATTGCCCACTGCATCCAGCAACGCAGTATTTCCTCTTGTAAAATATTCTTTTCCCGTAAGAGGCGGCACATTCTCCAGCGGCAGACGATCATGGATCACAGAGCGTTCATGGTCGAATAGTACAGTGGTGACCAGCGCTTCTCCGCTCTCTTTTTTCTGCTTTTCAATCATGGAGTTGAATCCGCCGATCGTGTCCTCTGTCAGACCGGACATGGAGCCGCTGCGGTCGAGAATGAATACAAGTTCTGTTTTCTTGCTCATAAAAAATGCCTCCTTGTAATTTGTTGCATATAAAATACCATATTACAAGAAGGCAGTGGTCGCTTGAAAAGCGACAATTTTATGTGCCGATAGTTTTTTGATCGAATTTAAATAACGCTTCGTTAATCTCGAACACATCGTAGTTTTTGCTTTTTACAAAATACTCTACAATTATGTCAAACTTGTCTGAATGGGTTAAAGAGTAACCGGCTGTACTTAGAAATTCCTTAAATTCTTCTAATGGCATTTCCAATGCCAGACCAAAAGCAACTGCCGTGATCTTAGAAGGTTTATAATTATCATCTTTTTTTATTTTCGAAAACAATTTTCTGTCAATGTTTGCTTTTTTGTAGCATTCTACTTCTGTCATATTATGGCTTTCTATCTTGCTAAGCAGTACCGCGGAAAAGCTATCGCCCATTTGTCCCAGCGCATCTTCAAGTGACAATTTTTGCCATGAAGGAGCGGTTGGCGTTTCATCATATTCGTCAATGGCATACATGAAGTTAGAGCTGACGCTGTTATGCGCGTACTCGCTCACATAACTGTTGCCAATGTACGCCGTGATGTCATTAAACAGCTTTTTGCTGATCTGATAGGTTTCGGTTCCGTAAACGACAAGGTAAACCATCATTTCGTTTTCGGATAGAAAACTTTTGATTGTCTCATTCGCAATTTTGATTGCTTGTTCCTTTGGATATGCAAAACGACCCGAAGCAATAACCGGGAAAGCGATTGATTCGCAGTTATACTCCTTTGCAAGCATAAGCGATGTCCGATAACATGAAGAGAGCAGCTCGGCCTCGCCGTGCCGGCCGTCATACCAGCGAGGGCCGACGGTGTGAATCACATACTTGCATGGCAGATTATAACCTTTTGTGATTTTTGCATTTCCGGCTTCACAGCCGAAGAGAGTTCTGCATTCTTCCAGCAATTCCGGCCCGGCGGCGAGGTGAATGCGTCCGTCCACACCCCCACGGCGGTTGTTGCCGAGCAATGTTTCGTTGGCGGCGTTGACTATGGCGTCAACTCTCATCCTGGTAATGTCGTTTCTTACAATTTTCAGCGGCATAATTTCTACCTCTTTCAAATTGACTTTCTATGCGCAGACAAGATCAGTTTTTGAATATTCAGCTTCGTTTATATACTCTGCATTCATATGGCTTGAGAGTTTCTCCGTTTTCTTTATAATTGCTAAGCACTATTTTGCCGTCGCAAGAATACTTTACGGGTTTTTCAGTGAACGAACAGACTATTTCATACTTACCTCTGGTATAGGCAAATATTTTCCCACTGTTTTCATGGAGTTCTTTATAGGGGGCATCGCGCTCAATCTCTTTTTTGAGCTGTATGGCCTTTCGATAGAAGTTAAGAACGGAATCCGGATCTTTTTCTTCCGTTTCGACATTTATCTCAACATAATTGGGATTAATATTAAACCACGGTTTTTCGGCTTCTGTAAAACCGGCATTTTTGCCGCTGCTCCAAGGAATAGGCGTTCGCGCGCTGTCTCTTGAAGCCGAATATGATATTTTCAGCCTGATTTTTTCCGGCAGATTGAGATGTTGATTCCTCGTTTGTACATCTTCGTACATAGACATATTTTCCGGATACCAGTTTGTCATGCCCAGCTCCTGCCCCATGTAAACAAACGGTGTGCCCTGTTGAAACATATACGCAGCGCAAAGCATTTTTGCGCTTTCATTTCGGAATTTCTCACTCCCGTATCTTGAAACAGCCCGCGAATGATCATGATTTTCGATATAGAGCATATTCCAGCCTTTGCCGTTTACCGTTTTCTGCCACGATGTAAACGCTTTTTTTAATTTTTTCAGAGAAAACGGCAAAGGAAGAAAATCGGTAACAAGGCAATCGGCTCCCATGCACTCAAATTGAATCATCATGTCAATAGGATTGGTGTCGCTCTCGGCTATGTATTTCAAGGCTCTTTTCGGGCCGGTGAGCGGAGCTTCGGCTATGATTACATAGTCGCGTCCGTCAAAAGCCTGAGTTTTAAATTGCTGCATGTATTCATCGAAGTGAGGACCGTAGTTATAGTTCAATATGCCGCGGGCGACGGGGAAAATATAGTCGTTCGGCAGACCTTCTTTTTTTGAAATAAAGGTGATGACATCCTCGCGAAAACCGTCAACTCCCATATCGAGCCAGAAATTGAGAATTTTTACAACCTCTTCTCTTACAAGAGGGTTGTCCATATTCAAATCAGGCTGCTTTATTGCGAAAAGATGGAGATAATACTGCTTTCTTACATCATCCCACTGCCATGCGCTGCCGCCTTCAAAATGGCTGCCCCAATTGTTCGGTTTATCTGACCATATGTAATAATCGGTATACGGATCTATGCGCTGTCGTGACTTTTGAAACCACTCGTGCTCATCGGATGTGTGATTGATGACCAAATCCATTATAACCTTCATGCCGCGCTCATGGGCTCCGCGCAGCACTTTCTTAAATGCATCCATTCCGCCGAATTCAGGAGCAATATCCATATAGTCGGCAATATCATAGCCGCAGTCAACTCCGGGAGAGGGATAGAGCGGATTGAACCATATACCGTCTACGCCAAGGCTTTTTATATAATCAAGCTTTTCATAGACCCCGTAAAGGTCTCCCATACCGTCTCCGTTCCCGTCTTTAAATGAACGCGGCCAAATTTGATAAAAAACGCCGTCTTTATACCAACGTGTCCTGCTCATATCTTGCACCTCCGCTGATTATGTTTTATAATATCTTATATCTTATATAATAGGGGATAAGGACATGGAATTCAAGTTAAAAAAAGATTTTCTTCTTGGTGTGGCGACTGCGGCAACGCAGATAGAGGGCGGCGACACGGACAATAACTGGCTGCAGTTTTACAAAGAGGGCGGCATAAAGGACGGAACATCGCCTCAAATTGCGAATGACCATTGGAATCGCTGGGAAACCGACACAAAGCTCATGGCGGATATGGGCATACAAATTTATCGTTTCGGTGTCGAATGGGGACGTATTGAGCCGGAAGAGGGAATGATTGACAGCGAGGCTGTCGAACATTATCGCAGAGAAATTGAGCTTATGCTCTCTTACGGAATAAAACCGCTGCTTACCATACATCATTTTTCAAACCCGATGTGGTTTGAAAGAATGGGCGGCTGGCTAAACCGTGACAACAATAAATATTATCTCCGCTTTGTAGAGACGGTTATAAAAAGCTTCGGTGATTTGGTAAGCGAATATATCACCATAAACGAGCCAAACGTGTACGCCACAAACTGCTACTGCTTCGGCGAATGGTACCCGCAGCACAAGTCCTTCAAAGAAACATTTACGGTGCTTGAAAACTTTGCCTATTGCCATATAAAGGCATACGAAATGATTCACTCAATGAGAAAGGCTATGGGATATTCGGATACTAAAGTAGGCTTTGCAAATCATCTTAGGTCATTTGATCCTAAAGACACGAAGAACCCAATTCATATAGCGGCGTCAAAAACTGCCGAATGGTGTTTTCAGGGCGCAATAACGGAAGCTATGACATTGGGTCGATTCAGATTTCCGCTCATAAACCACTGGAATATAAAAGAAGGGGAGTACACCGATTTCAACGGCATAAACTACTATACACGCAGTACAATCTCCGGCCTTGCGGATGGGGTTATGGAAAATACACCGAGAAATGATCTCGATTGGGAAATTTACCCGAAGGGTATTGAGCGCTGCGCCATGTATCTTACAAAGCTTTTAAGACGGCCTATTTATGTCACCGAAAACGGCACCTGCGATACCGATGATAAATTCAGAGCAAAATATCTGTATGAACATCTTAAAACCATATCCGAGTCACCGCTTCCGTTTGAGAGATATTATCATTGGTGTTTCTGCGATAATTTTGAATGGGCCGAGGGACAGAGCGCAAGATTCGGACTGGTACATGTTGATTACGAAACGCAGGAGAGAAAAATAAAAAAGTCAGGCAGATTTTTCTCGGAAATTATTAAAAACGACGGCGTTACCGAAGAAATGTATGACGAATATGTAAAAAATGAGGTGTACAGAGTTAAATGATAAAGATATTTGACCGGAACGGATACAAATATTTTCTGCTGACTAATGATAATCTCAGTACGGTAATGCGCGTTAACAGCGGCAAGCTTGAGCTTTTGCACCTTGGACGGCCGGTAAGTGAAAATGACGCAGAGGCTTTGGCCGTCCGACCGGGGACGGGCTGGGGGACAAGCACGATGATTAATGAGCAAATGTGCCTTGACGTTTTGCCGCTTGCCTGGAGTGAAAGCGGTACGGGAGATTACCGCGAATCGCCTGTGACAATAAATGCGGCAGGGAATAGTGTTTCGCCGTCGTTTGTGTTTGAAAGTTATAATACAGACACGCATGAAATGAGTTCACATCTTCCCACAACGCACGGAGAATATGAAAGCCTTTGCATCGTTATGACTTCCGCATATGCAAAACTCAAGCTTTATTTCAAGCTCTGCAGTACTGCGCTTGTAAGAAGCAGTGAGCTTATTAATATATCAAGTATCCCGATTGTAGTCACAAAACTTATGAGCATGATGGCAGATATAAAGGGCAATTTTATGATGACCACGCTCGACGGGGGCTGGATAGCCGAAACTCATGAGCATGAAGTGCCTGTGAGTTATTCAAAACTTGTAAATGAAAGTTTGACAGGCTTTTCCTCCAATAGGCATAATCCGGCGTTTATGCTGAGCGACGGCGATGATGTTTACGGTTTTAATCTCGTTTACTCAGGAAATCATTATGCTTCCGTTCAAAAGAGTCAACAAAATTTTACACGTATAATGCTGGGCATAAATTTTGACAATTTTTCTCACAAGCTCAATCCCGGAGAGAGCTTTGAAACACCCGAGGCTGTAATGTGCTATTCACATGAAGGAAAAAATGGAATGTCCGCGCTTATGCATCGCTTTGTGTCAGAACATATTGTTCCGTCATTCTGGAAAAACAGGGATCGACCGGTGCTGTTCAACAATTGGGAAGGCTGCATGTTCGACTTCAATGAATCGAAGCTCCTGGGACTTGCCAAAAAGGCAAAATCGCTGGGCTGCGAACTTTTTGTGCTGGATGACGGCTGGTTCGGCAAACGTAACTCCGATAAAGCCGGTCTCGGAGACTATTCCGTAAATACCGGGAAGCTTCCCAGCGGCCTTCGTCATTTGTCAGATAAGCTTGGGGAGCTTGGAATGGATTTTGGGCTATGGTTTGAGCCTGAAGCAGTAAATCCGGATTCCGAGTTGTACAAAAATCATGCAGACTGGGCAATAGACGGTCCTCTCGGGCGAAACGAACTGCTGTTGGACCTCAGAAAGCCGGAGGTAAGAGATTATATTGTAGACAATGTTTCAAGAATAATCGACGAGGCAAATGTAAAATATGTCAAATGGGACATGAACAGACACTCATGCCTTATTGGCGATGAGGCACATGAGTATATTCTCGGCTTGTATGATGTTCTGGCGAGAATCTTTAATCAACGCCCACAGGTGCTTCTGGAGGGATGCGCTTCCGGAGGGAACAGATTTGATCTCGGTATGCTCTGTTTTGCACCGCAGATATGGGCCAGTGATGACACAGATCCTATAGAAAGACTCGATATAAAGCAAGGCCTTTTTACATTCTATCCGCAGTCAACGATCGGATGCCATGTTTCCGCAAGCGCACATATTCAAACTCTTCGTTCAACCCCACTTTCCACCAGAGCAAATGTAAGCTTCTTCGGCGTGTTAGGTTTAGAACTTGATCTTTCGCACCTTCTTCCGGTAGAAGTACAGGAACTTAAAAACGCGTTAGCTTTTTATAAAGAGCATAGAGAACTTTTTCAATTCGGCGTTCTGTCCATTGCTAAATGTGAAAAAGATGCTCTCGCATGGCAAGTGCGCGATGATAAAAGCGCCGTGGTAGGCGTTTTTCACCGGCTTGTCCATGCGGCGCCGGGATATGAATGGCTGTACGCCGAAATGGATGAGGAAAAGAACTATAAAATATCATCAAGACCACAATTGCTGAGAATACAGCAGTTTTCATCGATGATAAAACATTTGATTCCGTTCAACCTCAACCCTAACGGACTAATAGTGCGGGATGTGGACAAGTATTATAAGCTGCAGGATGGAACGCAGGAGTTTACCTGTACGGGCGCAGCGCTGAGAGCAGGCGTTCCAATGGAAATGAAATTCATAGGCACCGGATATGATGCGGCATTCAGGAATCAGGGAGACTTCGGCAGTAATATATATTTTATTATAGAGAAATAAGAAAAATCCTTTTTGTAATACTTGCCTCGTTTGCAAGGGTATACCATTCCGCTTTCATGCTGATATAGCCATGAAACCATAGCGTTCGGACTTGCCTTGACAATAACCCTGACCTTGCTCTTATCATCGGTTTTTGTGATGCGAATATCGCTGCCAAACCAGTCGATAATCTGGTCGATTATTCCAATATCTGCAATAAAGTCGATGTACTCAGGATAGTCGGTATACATATCTTCCTGAGTAAGGGGATGCTCGTAATCACTGTAATCCTTAAGAATCTGCCAGATTCTTATAAGCGCCAGCTTCTTCGGTTCAAAACTTTCCATAAACGCTACACCTCATTATATTCCTGCGAAGCCGTTAACCGACATTCCGACATATTTTACATCATATATACGCACCATATTTGGTGTGCTAATACGATTTTCTTAATTCATTTATTTTATCCGGAGTGTAGCCGAGAGCTTTGCAAATATTGCCAATGACCTCTGTGCAATGTTTCGTCTGCTTGCGTGGATTTCCCCCATACGTATCTCTCTATTGCCTGACTGACCTCCTCTGTATTTCGTTTTATTATAAGAATGCTCCCTCCGTTGTAGTCTCAAAATTTTTGCTATTTTGAGACTACTCCAGAAGAAGCTTATCAATTTGCGGGAAGGGTGTTCAATTATGATTTTTTGCTTTCTATATCATCGCAGATTCTCTTGAATTCATCTTCATCAAGTTTATAGTGTTTGCAATAAAGCCTGTAGCTTGCGTACATGAAAATAAAGGGGATAACGGTGATGAAAAGTAGCATGCCGATTTTCTGAAAATTCTGTACCTGCAAAAGCACATCGCTTATGCTGAGAAGTTTCGCTTCTTCCGTTATGATGCCCAAGTTTGCGTCGCTTTCGAATGAGGATATCTGATTTGTATAATTCATGACACCCAGAATGATATAGCTGAAATTGACTATTGCGACACATATTGCGCTCGCAAGTTTTGTAACAAAAGGCCGAACCGAAGCGATGATAGCATCATTTCTCTCACTGTAAAGATATTCGTTATATTCAACCGTGTTGAGGATTGAAATCATCATGATGAGATAATATGCGTAAAAACCGAAGTTTGCGGACATATATCCTATTGTGAACAGGTAAAATTTAATACTGCCGGACGGGACAAATGTACCGACGAGGAACATAAGAAGGTATCCGGCCCCGGAAACATACAGCATTTTTTTCATGAAATCTTTGCGCGAAGTCTTTTTTGCGATTGTGGGATAGAAAATCATGAGAAAAGCCGTCGGAATCATGCCGAGCATCGTAAATAGTCCCCAAAAGCCGCCGGCATAACCGTATTCAAAATATACATACATCTGCCCTATACCGTTAAGACAGATATTTTGACCGATTTGCTGAAGCAAGAAAATTACGGCAATCCAAACAAGCTGGTCATTGTTTTTGATTACATTCACTATTTTCTTAAGCCCTACGGAAGGTACGGGCTCTTTTTCGTAAGATCTGTCTTCACGTACTCCGAATATGGTAAAGCACAGAAAAAGCGGAGCGAGAATGACTATGACAAGCGCAACTTTTCCATAGGCATAAGCAGTATTTCCGCCTATTGCGGTAGCGCCGACGGTGAAAATCGGAATAAGGACAGACGCAAGAGTGCCGCCGATTCCGGCAAAGAGATTTGTGCGCGATGTGAATTTGTCGCGGATATGCGAATCGGTGCCGAGCGAAGGAACCATGCCCCAATAAGAAATGTCATGCATGGTATATGTGATGGAATAGCAGAAGTACATCAGGCCGAAAAACCAGATAAATCCCCAACCGGTAAGCTTTGTGTTGAAAGTGGCGTATACAACGACCGACGTTGTTACAATGCCGATAACGAGCCATGGCTTAAACTTACCCCATTTTGTTCTGGTGTGATCGATTATATTACCCATAATCGGATCGTTAAGAGCGTCAAATATTCTTGCTCCGACCATTATCGCCGTGATCGCGGTAAGCATTTTCGCGTCAAGCTGACGTGTAAACATTACATAAGTAAGCAAATAGCTTGTAAAAAGCTGGTATACCATATCGCGCCCTACTGTGCCGAGCGGGAACATGATAAGGTTTTTCTTTATCCTTTTTTCATCCATGACAAAGCTCCTTGAAAATTTTGTTTTGCAATAGGATAATTTTAGTTTATCACACATTTGAAAATTAATAAAGAGAAACATAATTTTTGTTACTTCGTCTCATATCCATTGCAACGCTGCATGTAACGCTACATGACTCTTTATCCGTACTTGTAAATGAAAAACGCCTGTGGTAAAATACATAAAAAAGTTTTCAGCTGGAGTTATTATGTACAAACGGTTTATAAAGAGAGCGCTTGATATTGTTTTATCTACCGCGGGAATTGTTGTTCTCATTATACCGATGGGAATAGTTTCACTTATTATAAAGACGGAAGATCCCGGCCCGGCGCTGTTTACGCAAAAAAGAGTCGGCCTTCATAAAAAATATTTCAAGCTTTATAAGTTCCGTTCTATGAAAATGTCCACTCCGCACGATGTTCCGACACATCTGTTGGCAAATCCGGAGCAATATCTTCTGAAATGCGGGAAAACGCTCAGAAAACTCAGTATTGATGAATTGCCTCAATTATTTAATATTCTTGCCGGTGATATGTCTGTTATCGGCCCGCGTCCGGCTCTTTGGAATCAGGAGGATCTGATTGAGGAAAGAGACAAGTACGGAGCCAATGATGTCAAACCCGGACTTACGGGTTGGGCGCAGATTAACGGCAGAGATGAGCTTGAAATTCCCGTTAAGGCAAAACTTGACGGGGAATACGTAGAGAAGGAGTCGTTTTTGTTTGACTGCAGATGCTTCTTCGGAACTATCGGAAAGGTTTTGAAAAGCGATGGGGTCGTGGAAGGCGGAACGGGAGAACTGAAGAAACAAGACAACATTAAGGAAAAATGACAATATTTATACCTTAAAAAAATGAAAAAACTGATTTCTTTTATTCTATGCTCAGTAATTGTTTCCTGCATATATATTTGCGCAGCGGCAGATAATACATCAAGCAGGGCGGTTATCGGGGCTGATCTCACAAGTGAGCAAAAGAAGATTGTGTATCAGACTTTTGGCGTGCCTCAAGGCAGCGTTACGGAGCTTACGCTTACAAATGCGGAAGAACGTCAATATCTCGAAGGATATGTTGATTCTTCTGTGATAGGGACAAAATCCATATCCTGTGTGTATGTTGAATTGCTTGATCAAGGTTCGGGCATGAATATTACAACAAGTAATGTCACTTGGTGCAGCACCGATATGTATATCGGCGCGCTTGCAACTGCC
Organism: Oscillospiraceae bacterium; assembly: GCA_963636125.1. Lineage (GTDB taxonomy): Bacteria > Bacillota > Clostridia > Oscillospirales > Oscillospiraceae > Limivicinus. The sequence continues at coordinate 23,723 of CAVHIP010000007.1, forward strand.
GGTATTACAGACGCTAAAATAATAGTTGCCGCTCCTTTTTCGGTAAGCGGAACAGCTGCGCTTGCTGGCGTTTATAAAGCATATGAAGATATTACCGGTCAGTCAATCGACAGTTTGGCAAAGGATGCGGGCACACAGGAGCTTACCGTTACGGGAGAGCTTGCGCAGGATATCGGCAGTTATGATTCTGCTTCAATTGTGCAGGAACTGAAGCTGATACTCAATGAAACGCAAAAAATGTCCGATGAGGAATTGAGAAACACAATTGTCTCTATTGCATCACGTTATGGCGTTTCACTGACGGAAACTCAGATCGGACAGCTTGTTTCACTGTGCCGTACTCTGGAAAAGCTTGACACCGATGCGCTTAAAGATAAAGTGTCCGACGTGCAGGGGACTCTCAGCAAAATGGCTGAGGCCAAAGATCAGGTTGCCGGATTTTTCCTGACTTTGAAAAATTTGGTTGAGTCGTTGCAGAAAATTTTTGGAAAAATGCAGACAATTCTCAATAATTTCAAATAGTATCGGCCCTCGGAAAAGGCTGACGAGAACCTTTGGCAACATCGCAAAAAACGCATGCGGCATCTGGCGCACAACTCGCTATCGCCGCATTATGCGGTGTTGCCCTTTTTATAACGTATAATGATATTAACGCAACGCCTACGCAGTATTTGGGGGTAAGCCTATAATGGAAAAATTCAAAACGGAGAAATGATGGCTAAAAGAATTTTTGCTTTTTTTATTACTTTTGCTCTTGCTTTTTCTCTTAACGGCTGTGCCAAAGAAAATGTTTCTCACGAGAATAACGGATTCAATATAGTCACAACTGTCTTTCCTGCTTATGATTTTGCGCGTGAGATTGCAGGGGAGTATGCCGATATTACATTGCTAATACCACCGGGAACAGAAATCCATGGGTTTGAACCTACACCACAGGATGTAATAAGAATTCAGGAATGTGATTTGCTTATATGCAACGGCGGAGAAAGCGAGGCCTGGCTTGAAGAAATTCTCAGCGGCATCGACAGCGATATTCCTGTCGTGCGAATGATGGACTGTGTTGAAACGGTTGAAGAAGAAGCAAAAGAAGGAATGCAGTCCGCCGGACATGCCCATTCCAAACAATATGGAGAATACTCTCACGATACCGACAATATAAACGAGCAAGAGTTTGATGAGCATGTTTGGTCATCTCCGGTAAACGCCGTTTTGATTTGCAATGAAATATGCAGTGCTATATGTGTGGCCGATAAAGACAATGCGGCATTTTATACAACTAATTGCACTGAATATGTTTCAAAGCTTAATGAGCTTGACGGAAGAATACGTGAAGTTGTTGATAACGCATCGTGCAAAACCATGATTTTTGCCGACAGATTTCCGGTAAGATATTTCATAGAAGAATACGGACTTGATTATTATGCTGCATTTCCGGGATGCGCCGAGGATACGGAACCTTCTGCGAAGACTGTTGCGTTTCTCATTGACAGGGTTCGCGAATATAACATACCGGCTGTTTTTTATATTGAGTTTTCAAATGAAAAAATGGCAGATATTATATGTGAAGATACAGGCTGCAAAAAGCTTATTTTTCACTCTTGCCAAAATGTCGGTGCTGATGAATTCGAATCAGGCGTAACTTATCTTGAGCTTATGAATGAGAATGCTGAAAACCTTAGGGAGGCTTTAGGCTGATGGCTTTGATGAAATGCGAAAATCTCTCTTTTGCCTATGACGGTAAAACTGTGCTTGAGGGAGTTAATTTTGAAGTAGATGCAGGGGATTATCTGTGTATTGTCGGAGAAAACGGCTCAGGCAAATCGACCCTTATAAAAGGGCTTTTAGGGCTCAAAGCGCCGTATGACGGTAAAATAATTCACGGTGACAATCTGAAGGCAACGGAAATCGGGTATCTTCCTCAACAAACACAAATGCAAAAAGATTTCCCGGCGAGTGTAAATGAAGTTGTACTGTCGGGCTGCCTTAATTGCCTTGGCTTTCGCTTCGGATACGGTAAAAAGGAACGAGAGCTTGCTCAGTTTAATATGGAACGAATGGGCATCGAAAATCTCGGTGAGGAGAGTTATCATTCCCTTTCCGGAGGACAGCAACAGCGCGTTTTGCTCGCAAGAGCTCTATGCGCCACAAAGAAGGTTCTTCTTCTCGATGAACCCGTTACAGGCCTTGACCCGATCGCAACGGGAGAGATGTACAATCTTATAAAGCTTATAAATCTCTGTGATAACATTTCAGTTATTATGGTTTCGCACGATATTCATGAGGCGGTGAGGTACGCCACAAAAATTTTGCACTTGGGTCATAAACAGCTCTTCTTCGGAACATCTGCAGAATATAGGGAGAGCGAATTCGCTCGCCGATTTTTGGGGGTGAACAGAGTATGAGCGAGATAATTAATATGCTTTCGTACCATTTTATGCAGCGGGCCATTATCGTCGGTGTGCTTGTTTCCCTTTGTGCAGCGCTGCTGGGCGTTTCTCTTGTGCTTAAGCGCTACTCAATGATTGGCGACGGCCTTTCTCATGTCGGATTCGGTGCGCTTGCCGTTGCATCGGCATTCGGAATCGCGCCGTTGTGGTTGGCAGTTCCTGTCGTGGTTGTTTCAGCTGTTTTTCTGCTTAATCTTCAACAGTCGGGCAAGGTAAAAGGGGATGCGGCAGTCGCAATAATTTCAAGCGCTTCGCTTGCGATCGGCGTTATAACTGTTTCCCTTACGACCGGAATGAACACGGAAGTTTCAAGCTATATGTTCGGAAGCATTCTTTCACTCAGCAGATCCGATACGGTTCTCAGCATAATTTTGTCTTCTGCCGTGCTGATATTGTTTATTCTGTTTTACCCGAGAATATTTGCAGTCACATTTGATGAAACTTTTGCAAAGGCTACCGGAACAAACACCGGATTTTACAATATGATGCTCGCCGTGCTGACAGCTATCACCGTAGTTCTCGGTATGCGCATGATGGGAGCTCTCCTTATTTCAAGCCTAATAATATTTCCTGCGCTTTCCGCAATGCGTGTGTGCAAAAGTTTTAAATCGGTTATTATTACTTCGGCAGTAATTTCGGTTTTCTGTTTTATTGTCGGAATAACTGCGTCTTATTTTCTCGAGACGCCTACCGGAGCAAGTATTGTTGCAGCAGACCTCGTCACTTTCGGAATATTCGGAATTATCGGAAAAGTAAAAGCATAAGCCCCCAAAGAATGTAATATGAGCTTAAGAGAGGGAGTGAGCGCTTGAGTTTGATTAGGCTCGATAAACTGCTGAGCGATGAAGGAATCGCAAGCAGAAAAGAGCTGAGAGCGATTATAAAAGCAGGACGAGTGACGGTCAACGGAAAAGCTGTTTGCACACCGGAGACAAAAGTCGAATCGGACTGTGACATCATCCGCTTAGACGGAAGAATATTGAAATACTCCGAATACCATTATTACTTGATAGATAAGCCATGCGGCGTACTTACCGCCACAGAAGACAAAAGGCAGAAAACCGTATTGGATTTGTTGCCGCCTGAAACAAGAAGGATGGGCGTATTTCCGGTAGGAAGGCTTGATAAAGATACAAGCGGACTCCTTTTGATAACAAATGACGGAGAATTTGCTCATCGCGTTATATCGCCGAAGTCGAATATTGAAAAGCTGTATTTCGCTAAAGTAGACGGAATACCCACTGCGGAGGATGCAGAAGAGTTTGAGAAAGGTCTCATACTTTCCGACGGAACCAGATGTCTTCCTGCAAGACTCGAGGTAACAGGAAAAAATGAATGCTATGTTGCAGTGCGGGAGGGAAAGTATCATCAGGTAAGACGAATGCTTGCTTCCAGAGGAAAGCGTGTAGAGCAGCTTCGCCGTCTGCGTATCGGTTCATTATGTCTTGATCCTTCTTCAAGACCCGGTGACTTTCGTGAACTTGACCAAAACGAAATTGACAGCATTTTCTTGTCAACTTAACCTAAAATCGGCAATAAAATCTGTCCTTTTCGACATATCCAGCATAATGAGAAAAAAATTCACAAAAAAACATCTCAATTTCTATTGAAAATCACAAGTAAATGAGTTATTATGTTCAAAGAGAATTGCACAGTATTTGTGAAATTGCCGAAAATTATTTGTGAGCTTGCTGTGCAGCAGAGGGAGGCAGTTTATGTCCAGCAAGATTTTTCAGAATGTGATCATCCAGATAAAGCCTTCTGTCGACCGCACTATTGGAGTTGTGGATGAGCAGGGTTTTGTTGTTGCCAGCAGCGAACTTGCAATGATCGGCTCGAGAATGGACGATTTCCATGCCTATGATTTTGAAAACGGTGAGAAGGAAGTTGTTACTGCGAGCAGGACGTACTGTTTGCTGAGCTCAGACAGCACAAGGTTGGACTATGCCGCGTTTGTTGAGGGCTGTGATCCTGTTTCAAAAACAATATGCGCTGTCGAAGCCGTTGCATTTAATGAAGCAAAGAGCAGCTATGAAGAAAAGCACAACAAGGCCGCTTTCGTCAAGAATATTATTTCCGACAATATATTGCCCGGGGATGTATATGTCCGCGCGAAAGAGTTGCATTTTATCACGGATGAACCAAGAGTAGTTTTGGTTGTTCGACAAATGGAGAATTCCGATGTAACGGCAGTTGAAATAATCCAGCGTCTTTTCCCGGATCGCCAGCGAGATTTTGTACTTAATATAAACGAAGCGGATGTTGTCGTTGTAAAATCACTCCCTAACGCCGATTGCCACGATGAAATCATCAGGATTGCAAAAAAAATAGAAAAAGTTCTCCATGAAGAACTCGGCGTAAGAACCGTTATCGGCATCAGCACAAATGCACATCATCTGAGAGAGCTTGCAGATAAATATAAGGAAGCTCAAGTCGCGATTGATGTCGGCCGAGTTTTTGAGAGCGAAAAAACAATAATCAATTATGAAACACTCGGCCTGGGGCGTATAATATATCAGCTTCCCACAACTCTCTGCGAAATGTTCCTAAATGAAGTGTTCAAGAAGAACCCCATTGAAACGCTTGATGAAGACACTCTGGAAACAATTAATAAATTTTTTGAGAATAATCTGAATGTTTCCGAAACATCGAGGAAGCTCTATGTACATAGAAATACTCTTGTTTACAGGCTTGAAAAAATAAAAAAATTGACCGGCCTTGATTTAAGGGAATTTGATCATGCGATTGTTTTCAAGGTGGCAATGATGGTCAAAATGTATCTTGATTCCTTAAACATTTCTAAATTTTAACTCTATTTAAAGTAGGGCGCGTATTATGCTTTCGGCGTATTACGTTTTTGGAGGACTAATACATGGTTCAAATGCAAAATGTAACGAAGATTTACGAGAGCAGCAACACTCTTGCGCTTGACTCGGTAGACCTTAACATCAATGAAGGAGAGTTTGTCTTCCTTGTCGGTCCGTCCGGCTCCGGAAAAACAACAATTATGAAGCTTATCACCGGCGAAGTCAGACCCACGTCCGGAAAAGTCATTGTAAATAATTTTAATATGACAACGATAAGAAGAAGCAAACTTCCGAGAGTGCGGCGTACTTTGGGCGTTATCTTTCAAGACTATCGCCTTATCGAAAATATGTCGGTATATGATAATGTGGCGTTCGTTATGCGTGTAATCGGAGCGCCTCCCAGAGAAATAAGGAAAAGAGTTCCTTATGTCCTCGAGCTTGTCGGACTTGAAGGCCGCGAGAAGCGTATGCCTAATGAACTTTCCGGCGGCGAACAGCAGCGTGTTGCCATTGCACGAGCGCTTGCAAACAATCCGAGCATGATTGTCGCCGATGAGCCTACGGGAAATCTTGACCCCGTTCGCAGCCTTGAGCTTATGCTTCTTTTTGAAAAAATAAACGAGATGGGCACCACAATTATGGTTGTCACTCACGAAAAGGAACTGGTCAATGCTTTTTCAAAGCGTGTAATAACAATCGATGGCGGGCATGTGATCAGTGACGGAAATGACGGGTATTACAGTTATGAGATTGAGTAGTTTCGGATATTTGATCAGCGAAGGCTTTCGTAGCGTTACAAAGCATGGGTTTATGTCATTTGCCTCTATTACCATTATTATGGCATGCCTCATTATCATGGGTACTATGTCTTTGCTATCTGTGAACATAGATGTTTTGATCAAGGATTTAGAAGATCAAAACGAAATAGTGTGCTTTGTCAGTGATGATATTGCTGACGAAGATGAAGCGAAGGCTATCCAAAGCAATATAGAAAAGCTTGACAATATAGCTACTGTTGAATTTGTGTCGCGTACCGATGCTATGGACAGCTTTATGAGCAAATACGATGAGTCGCTTATGGAAGGCATTGACGAATCTGTTTTCAGACATCGCTTCGTCGTCCATCTCAGCGATATCGCATTGATGTCCGAAACTAAGCAGTCGCTTGAAAATGTTCAGGGAATAGCAAAAGTTAACGCTCATCTTGAATATGCGAAAACATTTGTTACAATCAGAAATATCGTGAGCGTTGTGTCGCTTGTCCTCATTATAATTCTCGTTTTCGTTTCCATTTTTATTATGTCCAACACAATTAAGCTTGCTACATTCTCACGCCGTGAAGAAATAGCCATTATGAAAATGGTAGGAGCAAATAATTCCTTTATAAAGCTTCCGTTTATTGTAGAAGGTCTTGTTCTCGGAATTATCGGCGGCGGACTGGCTTTCTTTGCGGAATGGGGAATATATGAGCTGATAACGACAAAAATTGTCGGAAGCATCACGGGTAGTTTTATATCCGTTGTTCCGTTCAGATCGCTCGCGCTGGTTCTCTTGATTGTATTTGTCGGAACCGGCATACTTGTAGGTGTAGTGGGCGGCACAAACGCTATAAGGAATTATCTCAAGGTCTGATAATTCCTCTTCCGCGCTCTGCATTAAGGAGAAGTATTACATGAAAAGCAAAAAAGCAATTCGTATTATTGCATTTATTCTTGTCTTGTTGATGATATTGCCGTTTTTGTTCAATTCTTTATCGGCTTATGCGGTTACTCAAGATGAGATAGACGCCCTTCAGAGTCAGAAAAAAGAGCTTTCGGAAAAAGTTTCAAGCTGTAAAGAACGCCTTACGGCGTTGCAATCCCAACAGGCAAACGTTCTTGAACAAAGAGCTGCCATTTTGGAAGAAAATAAACTTACGCAGGAACAGATTGACTTAGTTCAGGAACAGATCGACATATACGAAGATATGATTTCGGAGCAGTCTGAGCTCGTTGAGGAAGCGAAAACTCGCGAAGATAGGCAGCTTCAGAAATATCGCACAAGAGTCAGGGCAATGGAAGAAAACGGCGAAATGAACATACTCGCTCTTATTCTTCAGACATCTAGCCTCAGCGAGCTCATGTCCGCCGTTGACGATATGGGCGAAATTATGCAAAGCGACAAGCTCCTTGAGGAGCAGTATGTTGCCGCGCGTGAGGAAACCGAGGAAATAAAAGCGGAGTATGAGGCAGTAAAAGCCGAATATGAAGGAAAACAGGACGAGCTTCGCTCTGAGCAGGAAGAATTAAAGACTCAGATGGAGGAAGCCAATAAAGTTCTCGAGGACCTTTCGGAGGAAATTGAAAAAGCCATTGAAGAATATAAAGCGGCAGAGGCTGAGGAATCGGCGGCGGCGGCGCAGGTGTCGGCTTTGATCGCAGAGTGGGATAAACAAAAAGCAGCGCAGGCCGCGGCGAGTGCTACGCAAGTGGTCAATGAAGACGGAACCGTAACTACGGTTATTGATTCCTCAACTACGGTCACCGGAACGGGCAGTTTCATTTGGCCTGTTCCATGCAGTATGAGAGTAACCAGCCGTTACGGTAATCGTTCCGACCCATTTACGGGCGAAACTAAATATCACAGCGGAATTGATATTGACGGTTTCGGTAATGACGGACAGCCTGTTATTGCCGCAGACAGCGGAACTGTAATTACGGCTTCCTCCAACAGCGGATACGGCAACTATGTTATTATAGATCATGGCAGTACGAAAACGCTCTACGCTCACATGTCCGGCTTAGCGGTAAGCTCAGGCCAAACCGTTACTCAGGGACAGACCGTCGGCTATCTTGGATCTACAGGACGTTCTACGGGTACGCACCTCCACTTTGAAGTATACGTAGGCGAAGGCAGAGTTGACCCGGCGTCGTATTTTTCCGGAATATCCTATTATAATTGTTGATTAAGCTTTTTCCTCAGCATTTTGGCGGGTGTTTTCAATGTTGATCTTTAATCGGAAATCTTTTTATCGCTACGCGGTTGCTCTTCTATCTTTTTTCTTTTTGATAAGTACAGGGCGCGCGTATGCGGCAAGCGAAGAAGAACTTGATCAATTAAAAAAAGAGCGTGATGCGCTTGTAAAACAGCGTCAGGAACAACAGGCCGTGGTCGATTATTTAAAGCAGCAGCAAGCCGATGTTATTATATTAAAAACTGCTTTAGATGAACGCAATACCTATACGACAATGCAAATTCAGCTTAATAACGATGAAATTGCTTTGTATGAACAGATGATTGAGGACAAAAGCATTGAAGTCAACGAGGCAAAAGAACTTGAAGATAAACAGCTGGAATTGTACAGAAGCCGTGTTCGCGCCATGGAAGAAGACGGAAATTATACTTTTATAGCCCTTTTGCTCAACACATCCGATGTCGGCGAATTCCTCACTGCCATGGATGATATCGGCGAAATAATGCTCAGCGACAAAACTCTTGAGGATGCTTATATAGCGGCGCGCGAGCATACGGAGGCAGTAAGAGCCGAATACGAAGCATATAAAGATGAAATCGTAGCCAAAAGGGAAGAGCTTCAGGTTCAACAGGATCAGCTTAATCAGGAGCTTGAAGAGGCTAACAGCCTGATTGCGGATCTTACAAAGGATATTGAAAGCAACGCAAGCATACTTGCCGAACTTGCCGCTGACGAGCAGGAAGCTGAAACCAATGTTGCAAACATGGCGTTGGCGCTTGAAAAACAGCGTCAGGCAGAGCTTACTCAATCCGGCGGAGGCGGCGCCGCGGTAGCTACCGGCGCTTTTACATGGCCCGTGCCATCATGTACATATATTACAAGTCGTTTCGGTCTGAGAGTTCATCCGATTTATGGCACTACCAAAAGTCATACCGGGCTCGATATCGGAGCGGCCGCCGGCGCGACTGTTGTTGCCGCAGCTGCAGGCACTGTTACAATGGCAGGTGTAAACAGCGGCTACGGAAACTGTGTAATGATTGATCACGGGAACGGTTATCAAACTCTGTACGGACATCTTGCTTCAATCTCGGTTACAAGCGGAAGCACTGTTTCAGCCGGTCAGACCATCGGAACCGTCGGCAGTACAGGAGTTTCTACGGGTCCGCATTGCCACTTTGAAGTTTTTCAGGGGGGCGGAAGAATTGATCCCGAGCAGTTCTTTTCAGGATTGACATTTTCGGAAGACGCCGGAGTATAATACAAATAACCGGACAGATTTTTCACTGTCCGGTTATTCAGGTATATTTTTGCAATATACATTTCTGCGCATTATAATATCTGAATTTGCATAACTGAAAAGGAGGATTTCATTTTGAGCAAAATTTTCCGCAGATTATTACATAATTTAGGCAGAGTTTTCTCTTATATTTTTAATATCAAAATTACGCTTAAAGTTGTTGTTGCTTTGCTGATTATATTGGTAAGCGTAACATATTTTTTAACCTCGAATAAGCTTATTAAAGCTGTCGGCGGAGAGAGCGAATATGACGAGGCTATGAGATATATCGAAATTAAAGATATACTGGATGAAAAATTCATTGATACGGTAGACAGAAGCGCAATGGGCGATTCCGCGGCTGCCGCTATGGTTTCAAGTCTCGGCGATAAGTGGAGCTATTTCATGTCATCCGATGAATACAAAACTTATCAGCTTTACTCCTCGGATGAATACTCGGATATCGGAATGAGCATAAAGCTTGATGAAAACACCCAGGGCTACCAGGTTATTTCAATCAACTCCGAGTCTCCGGCCGCGCTGGCGGGACTTACAAGCGGCATGGTAATTACCGGAATTGACGGGCAAAGCATCATCGGAAAAGATTTAGATGAAGTCAGAACCATGATACGCGCGCGCCTTAATACATTGTTTGTTCTTGAAATAAACGGCGGCGACCCTATAAATGTTGACTGCTCTACTACGCATACAAGCTCAGTAAGCTATCGTCTTGAAAAAACCGAAGCCGGTTATGTGAAAATTGATAATTTTGAGGCCGGAAGCGGGCAGGAAGCCGTCGATGCAATCGAAAAACTTCTTGCGCAAAAAGCGGTAGCGCTTGTTATCGATGTCCGCAATAATCCCGGCGGCCTTAAAGAAGAAGTCGCGACATTGCTTGACTATCTTCTGCCTAAAGGTGTGCTTTTTTACGAAGTTGACAAAGATGGACATGAGGATGTAACGGAATCCGATGGCATGTGCGTACAGTTACCGATGGTTGTTCTTGTTAACAGTGGGTCCTATTCGGAAGCGGAAATATTCGCCGCTGTAATTCAGGAATATAATTGGGGACTTCTTATGGGCGAGCCCACAACCGGAAGAACAAGAATTCAGAGTACAGTCGTCCTTGAGGATGGGAGCGCAATTCGCCTTTCAACAAAAGCATTCCTCACTCCAAACAGAATCGATTTATGTCAGAGCGGCGGCGTAGTACCCGATACTATTCTCTTCAACTCCGACGAATCGGCAACCGGTACCACTTCCGGTACGACCGGCGGCGAAGACGGTACGTCAAGTACATCTAACGACGATCAGCTCATGGCCGCTTTGAAATATTTGAGTTGACATATGCGTTAGATATCAATATAATAATTGAGCTTTTTATGGGAATTTTTGCATTATTTTTGAAAAGGGGATTTCCAAATGTCTACTTCTAACAGATTTAAGATGAGTCAGGAGCGCCTTGATGCGCTTAAAGACGAGCTTTACTACCTTGAAACAGTGAGAGAAAAAGAAGTTTCCGAGCTTATCAAAGAAGCCAGAAGCTTCGGTGACCTTTCTGAAAACAGCGAATATGACGAAGCAAAAACCGAGCAGGGAAAGTTGTATTCGAAAATTGCCGAGATCAAGGTTTTGATTGAGAACGCAGAAATAGTTGATAATATAGACGCAGATACGCCTAAAGACGCCGTGACGCTTGGCAGTATTGTTACTGTTATTGACCTTGAAGACAATTTTGAAGAAAAATATGAGATAGTCGGTTCGCAGGAAGCGAATCCTGCGGAGGGGCGCATTTCCGATGATTCGCCTTTGGGCAAAGGACTTCACGGTCATCGCGCCGGTGAAACCGTCAACATTGATGCTCCCGTCGGAACACTGAAATTTAAGCTTATATCCGTAGAGAACAAGTGACGAACACCGCACGGTACGGCGCAGGCTTTATGCATATTAATGATTGGTGGTAAAAAGATGAGCGAAGAAAAGAAGATTCAGGAAAATGAACAGGAACTGTCCGAAATTTTGCAGGTAAGACGCGATAAACTCGCTGAGCTGCAGCAAGCCGGCAGAAACCCGTTTGAACAGACGAAATTCGTCAGAAGCGCTTGGTCCTCCGAAATCAAGGACAATTATGAGAATTTTGAGGGGAAAAATGTTTCTGTTGCGGGGCGTATCATGTCAAAACGCGGCATGGGGAAAGCAATTTTCTGCCATATCAAGGACGATAAAGGCCTGATTCAACTCTATATCCGCAGCGATGCGGTTTCTCAGCAGGAATTTTCGGACTTTCGCAAATATGACATCGGCGATATTATAGGCGTTTCCGGTTATGTTTTTAAAACAAAGACGGAAGAAATTTCCGTTCATACCGAAAAGGTTGTGCTTCTTTCCAAATCGCTCAGACCTCTGCCGGAAAAGTTCCATGGAATGACAAACACCGAACTTAAATATCGGCAAAGATATGTTGACCTTATCGTCAATGACGAGAGCCGCAGAAGCTTTGAGATCCGCTCAAAATTCATTTCCTACGTCCGCCGTTTTCTTGATAACAGGGGATATATGGAAGTTGAAACTCCCGTATTGAATACTATTTCCGGCGGCGCTACAGCGAGACCTTTTATAACCCACCATAATACTCTTGACATTGATATGTATCTGAGAATAGCGACCGAGCTTAATTTGAAGCGTCTCATTGTCGGCGGAATTGAGAGAGTATATGAAATCGGCAGGATTTTCAGAAACGAAGGGATGGACACAAAGCATAACCCGGAGTTCACCACGGTTGAGCTTTATGAGTCATATGCGGATTTCAACGACATGATGGATCTTTTCGAAGATCTGCTCTCCGGCGCCGCGATGGAAATACTCGGCACATATGATGTCGTATGGCAGGGGAGGGAAATCAGCCTTAAACCTCCGTTCCGCCGTATGACAATGGCCGAGGCCGTAAAAGAGTATCTCGGCGTAGATTTTATGTCGATTAATTCCGATGCCGAAGCTGTTGCCGCAGCCGTCAGCGTCGGTGTAGACATGGATAAGGTTGAGCCGACATGGGGGCACGCACTGTATGAGTGCTACGACCAGAAGGTTGAAGAATTGATGATTCAGCCCACGTTTATTACAATGCACCCTGTCGACGTATCTCCTCTTGCAAAGCGCAGCCCGAAAGATCCGCGCCTTACGGAGAGATTTGAGCTTTTCATCTGCAGCAGCGAAATGGGCAACGCTTTTTCGGAGCTTAACGACCCGATTGATCAGAGACAGCGTTTCCAAAAGCAAATGGAGATGCGCGCAAACGGCGACGATGAAGCGGGAATGATGGACGAAGATTTCATCAATGCTCTTGAGTATGGCATGCCGCCCACCGGCGGTCTCGGTATAGGAATTGACAGATGCGTCATGCTTCTGACCGGATGCAGCTCAATAAGAGACGTTATCCTTTTCCCGAC
>CAVHIP010000008.1:0-35121 GCA_963636125.1 Oscillospiraceae bacterium
TCCGTCATCAGAACCCAAATTCTCTCGCCGCCTGCTCTTGCCGCATTATGCGGTGCTGCCATAAAATTATTTCCTGTACCGGAGGAGCTTCTATGGAATCGACATACTGGATCAGATACAGCGATTACGAGGTCGTTCGCGATGAGAGAAATATGGAGTGCATCAAACCGAAAGCGGATGCGGTCCCTCTTGCATATGATGTCAATACAAAACTCGGAGCCAACCTTGCCGAGCTGATGAATATTGTGCTGGATGACGGCGACATGCTTCGGCGCAGTCTGAGATTTGCGAAAACCTTCGGGCTTTTAGGTCTTGCCCTCGAGGAGGACAATTATCTGACGCTGCCGGACGAAAAGGCCGACATGAATCAGGCTGTTTTCCTTATCACCGGCAGAAGCGGAGATAAATACGCCGGCGTATTTTCAAAGGAATACAGCGAAAAATCCGCCAACATCAGCGTCTGGCTGGATTGGCTTTCCGTTCTCTACAACAGGACGCTTGTGTCCCGTAACGGTCGCTTTGTTCAGGAGCCTTTCGTATCTATCACTCTTCAGACAATGCTGGAGTCGGCGCTTAAGAGCGCGCTTTCAGATAAGGCGCTCAAGCCCTGCCCGATCTGCAAAAAGGTGTTCTACAGCGCAGATCATGATACGGAGTGCTGCAGTGAAGAATGCAGGCGAGTGTATGACAATGTGAAGCACTTGAACTGGATGAAGGAGAATTTTCACAGCGCTCCCATTTCAGGAGGCTGATATGAAATACAGCAAGCTTTTTATAAAAGGCGGCAAGCGAAGCGGCAAGACCTCTTTGCTTATTCGCGCCTTATCGGACATGAGACCTATTGCCGGCGGATATGCCGTTGTCGACCTCGTTGACGGAGAGACGCATCTGCCCGGACTGCTTGTGCCGAGAGAGGCCGCCGCGGACCATTTGCCTCTGAAAATTTTCGGTGATTCCGTTTACAGCAAGTCCGCTTTTCTTGCGGCGTATCCCTCGTTTATCGAGGAAATCAATTCGAAGGCCTTAGGTTACCTTGACCCTGTTTTAGGCGATGAACTCTCCGAGAGTGCGCTGACGAAAATGCTCGAGACGCTTCTTGACAGCCCGACGCCTGTCATGGGTGCCATCGCGCCCCGTGACGACACAGGCAGCCCGGCGGAATATGACCGCATCCTCTCCGAATTGGAGCATGACGAGAGCGTTTTGATAATCGATACCGACGCTCTTTCGGAGGAAGAGACGATCCCGATGATGAGACAATGGGCCGAAGACGCGCTCGATAAAGCCCATCACGATAAATTCGATCCCTTGATGAAGCTTCGCGCAAAGCGCAGACGCCCCGAGTTTCCCGCCGATTACAAGCCGGAGTATAAATGAAGAGGTGATTTGCGTATGGATATTGACGGCAAAAATCACGACCGGAGATATTTCAACGGCGCAGACGCGTTTCTGGACGACTCATATTTGAACAGAAAGCTTGTAAAGAAGCGCTTCCGTCTGGAATATGAAAAAGGCGAAAACATAATAGAATCCGGGGACGCGGTTGACGATTGCTTTTATATCAAGAGCGGAAGCGTAATTGCCTGTGAAACCGTAAACGGTAAGCGCAAGATATTCGACAATTTTTGTGCCGGTTCCTTTCTCCTTTGCGAGCACATCATGTTTGATCACCCAAGCACATACTGCCTGCAAGCCCGGGAGAAAACGGTCATATATTCCATATCCATGTCTAAGGTGCGTCAGCTTATCGTAAATGACAAGAAATTTTTGCAATCGCTTTTCGCGCAGCAGACGAGAAATTTCCTCGTGTGCGAAGACCTTTTGCGAAAATCGACAACTCATAACGCGCGTTGGCTTGTGTGCGATTTCTTGATAACAATGGCTCTTCGAAGCGGTCAGACCGAAGATGGGATAATATATCTGACTGAACGCCTGACGCAAAAACAAATCGCGGATATGCTTTTTATGAATCGGGTAACATGTTTCCGGGAGCTTCACACTCTTGAGGATGTCGGACTTATCGATATGCAGACAGGCCGTATAGGTATCAAGGACCTGCCGGGTCTGGTCGCCTGCAAAGAAAAATGTGAGGAAATCAAATAATATGAACAGATACTCCCGCCAAACGGCATTTGCCGGAATAGGCTATGACGGGCAGAAAAAGCTGCTGTCGTCGAGAGTCTGCATTGTCGGGCAGGGCGCTCTGGGCGCATATTCCTCGTCGTTTCTCGCAAGATCAGGTGTCGGCAGGCTGAAGCTGATTGACTTCGACAGAGTCGAGCTGAGCAACCTGCAAAGGCAGAACCTTTTTGAGCAGAGAGATATAGGCAAGCCGAAGGCCGAATGCGCGAAATCATACCTTCAGCTGATAAATCCGGAAATTGAGATTGATGCCGTCTGTGAAAAGCTGACAGATGAAAATGTCCGCTCACTCCTCGGGCAGGCGGAGCTTGTTATCGACGCGGTCGATAACCTTGACGCGAGAGAATGTATAAACCGCTTCTGTGTCGAAAACTCGATTCCGTGGATCTACGGAGGCGTAGCCGGAAGCGAGGGAATGACGATGAACATACTTCCCGGACATGCCTGCTTCAAATGCCTCATGCCCGGAGAAGCGCCGAGAAAAGAAGACTGCGCGGATGCGGCGTCGAGGGGCATCATCGGCATGATCGCGCCCTTTATTTCTTCGATTCAATGCGCCGAAGCAATCAAAATTCTGATTTACGGTCCGGAGCATCCGGACGTTCGAAAAACGCTTGTGTATGCGGATATGTTCCGGAATATATATGAGCAGCATGAAATACGCCAGCTCCCGGGATGCATGGTCTGCGGACGAACAGGAGGATGATAATGTCTGCCGCAATTGAAAAAATGATAGAGCTTGTCAAAAACGGCGTTGGTACGAAAATGCCCGATACGGTAAGCGGCGAAAGCCTTATGCAGGATGAAAAAGGCTATGTTTTTCTGAGACTTTCAATCTCGGTACACAAAGATATTATTACGCAGGTCGGCTATTATGCCTCGGAGGAGATTCCCATCGATACCGCCGCGGCGATGGCGGCAGTCACCATGCTTATGACCGATAAGGCTATTATGGCGGCGGCGCTTCTCAATGCGAAGAATATCGAAGAAGCGCTTGAATTTGACGATGACGCGCGCGCGGAAAACGAACAAGCGGTAAAAATCGCGGAAATGATGATGAAGGAGTGTCTGCGCAACTACTCGGCAAAATATAATACAGCAAGAGCCGAAAGACTGAAAAAGCGAAACGAAAGTTGATTTCGCTTTTTCAGTCTTTCATTAGTATCCTCTATGGTATTAATAATACTCCTCTACGGTATTGAGTAAATTCCCGGTATTTATTATACCGCATACAGTTTCATTTTGCTTGAAAAATTGCCTGATTTCGGTGCTTTTTAGACATTTGTTATTTATTCAGTTGACATTATTTATTCGGTTTGAACAATCCGCATTTATAACGGCAACTGTCTGACCGTTTTACGAATTATCGCCGATTTTAATGTTTTGCAGCAATATGCCGCCGAGGATGAGAGAGGCGCCGAAACGGCCTTTACAGGCCATAAATTGCATTGTAAAGTAACGAAACGCTTTCAGTTTAAGCCATAATCCGAGAAATCCTCAGGGCAGAGGTGAATAACATTCGGATTAAGAGCAAGGATGACAAGATCCGGCTTTACACTGTCGATATAATTCTTCACCGTGATATTTTCAAGGTATCGCGGGTCAACCGAGTCAATATATTGAAACGCGGTTGACAAGTACGCCTGCAATGGGAGCGAAAATGATTCTTTTATGAGCAGAATTTTCAAATTTCCGGCGGCGTTCGGATTTCGCTGCATAACGTATCCGTAATCCTCCCCCATATACATGCAATATGCGTTTTTTCCATACAGATCTCTGTTGCCGCTAATTTTTTCCGTTCTTATATTGGCCTGCGTAAAATCGCCCTCATAATATTCCCCGGTATCGAAAATCTCGCATGACATATGCGTTTCAAATTTTGGGGTATAGTATGTCATATCGTCAAGACCGGCAAAAAATCTGCCTGTTCTCCTCCCTCGGCTGCCAAGGAGCCAGCTCTTTACGGTATGGCTTTCCCAATTTTCTATATTCCCGCATGATAGGTCTATGCCGCTGTCCGGAAAACGCTCGTCAAGCTGCCGGAGGATTTCGGAAAAGCCCCGAAAAGCCCCATAATAGTTCCAATGATGATCCGTGCGGAAAAAGTTTTCCTCAACGCTTTCCGCGCTGCCGCTCAATAGCGGTCTTAAATCCACGACATCTACGCTCTCATTGAGAGATGCAATAAGTTTGTCGGCGTTTTCGTTGCTGTAATCCTTTTTCCCTTCGATTACGAGCGTTGATTCCGAATCCAGCTTATACGGCAGCTGGATGTACATAAAGTTTGCTCCGCTCTCCTGCGTATATTGCGCCAAGGCGTTTATCCCGTCTGAAATACTCTCGACGTCACATTGAGGAGTATTTTCCTCCGTAAGCATTCCGTTTTTCAGTTTCATTACGCCGTTGTCCGTTCTTCTGCCCGTCGCCCTCATGTATAGGCCGTTCAAATCGACAAAGTCATATTTCCCGAGTATGTTGTTGACATAGCTTTCGTGCACAAGCCGGGTAAAACCGGCAAAATCCGTCTGCCCCGTAAGAAGTCGATAAGCGGAATCTCTGAGCTGCGGCATATTGATTGCTGCAAAAATTAATATCACGCCGGCAAATGCGAGCGAAAACACAGCAGATATTTTTTTCTCTCTTTGCATTGCCCTCACCTCAGAAATTAAAATAAATAAACGGATTATATGAATTCATAACAAGAAAAGATACGCTTACGGCAAACAGGATGATCTGCGTAATCCAGCCTGCGCAACTAACGATTGCTTCCTGTCTGCCTCCGGTGGTTGCGGCTCTCTCTTCATTTTTTTTGAAGACAGGGGTACTGCAAAGGATAGCGACCGCCAGCGCAACAGCATATTCTCCGATAAAAAACGCAAACCGAGAGTCGGCAAAGACAACTCCTCCGATTCCGAAGGATGCTTTCAGGTACATCCACGTTTCGCCGAGGTTGTCCGCTCTGAACATCGTCCATCCGAGCATAACCACAAGCAAAGTATATACATGTCCGAATACCGCGCCGGCTTTTGTCTTTTCTCCTCGCTCGACCTCTCCGGTCAGCTTTTCTATAATAATCACCAGCCCATGAAGCATTCCCCAAAAAATGAATGTGAAATTTGCCCCGTGCCAGATGCCGGTAAGCATCCAGACAACGGCAATGTTAAAATACTTCCGCGCGGTCGATTTTACGCGTGATCCGCCGAGAGGTATATATACATAGTCCCGAAACCATGTTCCGAGTGAAATATGCCATCTGCGCCAAAATTCCGTCACGCTTTTCGATATGAGAGGATAATTGAAATTCTCAAGAAACCTGAAGCCGAACATCTTGCCGAGGCCAATTGCCATATCGGAATACGCGCTGAAATCAAAGTAAATCTGCAGTGTATAGCCGATCAATCCAAGCCATGCCATGCATACGGAAAGCTGTTCGGATGCAAACGCCGCATCCGCAATCTCGGCCATAATATTCGCAAGCAGAATTTTTTTATTAAAGCCGACTATAAATCGCTTTATCCCGCCGGAAAATCCATCTAATGTCACCGCGCGATTTTGGATTTCTTCCATTACGGTCGTATAGCGGACTATGGGTCCGGCAATGAGCTGGGGGAAAAAAGAAATGTACAAGCCGAGGAAGCAGATATTATGTTGCGCCGGAATGCCCCTGTAAACATCTATTACATAGCTCATTGCCTGAAAAGTGAAAAACGAAATACCGATCGGCAAAACGATCTCAGTTACCGGAACTTTTGAGGAAAAGGCGTTTAATATTTCGGTGGTAAAGTTGAGATATTTGAAAATGAAAAGCAGGCCGAGATTGAATACGACGGATACAATGAGTACTGTTTTCTTTTTCCCATTCTCACTCCTGTATTTTTCTACAAGTATGGCGGCGCAGTAATTAAACGCGATAGAGATTGCCATTATAAAGACAAACTTCGGCTCTCCCCATGCGTAAAATATAAGGCTCATTATCAGCAGCCAATAGTTTTTCGCGCATTTCGGTATAACAAAATATACTACCGCTGTCACCGGCAAAAAAAGTAGAAGAAACTCCAGACTGGAAAAAAGCATTTTAATTCTCCGAAAATAGATTAATCAGATTCCGGCAAAAAACAGGACGCAGATATTTTGCCATGCGTCGCAACTGTATTGTACGGCGTTTTCAATTATAAAATAAAACGGAGGTTATTGCAACCGATAAAATACGGCTTAGCGAGCTGTACATTTCTCACTTATCCATTAATTCACACATTATTTTCTTTACTTATTTCTCATGCAATGATACTATTATTTTTAAGGATATGAAAAGAGGCATTGTAATGAGCATAAACAGACAAGTTCTTAAACAGAACGCAAAGCAGATTATACGCGCATCCAATCCCAAGGTACTGAATACCGGAACGATCTATATATTACTTGCATTGATTATGAGCGTTCTTTCGACCAAGCTGATGTCCGTTAACTTGTCGGAGAGCGATATTATGCAAATATATGAGCATCTGATGAATGAGAATTATGAATTCGCGTTTGAATATATGCAGCGGTATATGCCGCCTTACTCATCATACCTGATCGATGTTGCGATAGAAGTCGTAATGTCAATTGTGTCGGTCGGATTTATTATTTTTTTGCTGAACACAATAAGAGCGACGTCACCGTGCTACGGCAATCTTTTAGACGGCTTTGGAATAGCCGGAAAGATCATTTTGCTGTATTTGCTGGAAAGCGTTTTGGTTTTTCTTTGGAGTTTATTACTTATTGTCCCCGGAATAATTGCGTCGTACAGATATCGCCAAGCGATTTATCTCTTAATAGATCACCCGGAAATGTCGGTTTTAGAGTGCATCAAAGAAAGCAAGCGCATCATGAGCGGCAAAAAAGCGGAGCTCTTTATGCTTGATTTAAGCTTTCTGGGATGGAATCTACTTTCTATGTTTACAGTTATCGGCTGGGCCGTGCAGCTATGGACAGTGCCTTATACCGGCATGACTTACGCATTGTATTATGAGCATCTTCGCAATGAAATCGGAGCCGGCAATTCTTCAGCCGAAAACACCACAGAGCTATAAAATGGCTGATTACAAATTATATAAATTATATAGTGAAAAAGCATCGTGTTAATTGCACGGTGCTTTTATGCTCTACTTCAATATGTGACCAAGAACTGCAGAAATCCCACAGCCCTTGAGACTGTGGGATTTGATAAAAATGGAGCAGGGTACGGGAGTCGAACCCGCCTAGCTAGCTTGGGAAGCTAGAGTAATACCGATATACCAACCCTGCGAACAAAATGATTATATCATAGCGGCTTAAAAAATTCAATAGCCAAAATCGGATAGTTGAATGCGCAAAAACACCTCCCCCAAAAAAAATCACAAAATCATGTGGGAAACAACACAAGCATCTTCTCGGCTTATCCCGCTGATCAATTAATTCCCCCGGGCTATACCGAATACTTTTTCTATTATTTCCACATCCGATTCTTTGAGGCGGATACCCGCTCTCAATGTCTGACCATCGGGGCATGTCACGGTAAAAGTGTACTCTGCGCCCGCCTTTATGCCCTTGTTTCTCACCGCCAAAAGAAATTCCGGAAATTTGGGGTGATTCGAACAGAACCTACTCCATGCCTGCTTTAATGCAAACAACGCTCCGATATCCATATTTTCCTCCGTTTCATAATACATCAGCGCCCGGCCCTTGTGCGGAGCCAAGCGCTGTTTTGTCACAATATAAGATTCTGAAGGTAACCTTCGGATTAAAACAGCCGTCAGATGCTCTTTTGCTCCAGAAGATATTTTTCCGCTTCGACGCTCCACAGGCCGTTGTTCGCTTTGCACAGTTCGTCAAGCTTTGCATAGAACGGATCTTCCTTGCCGAGCTTCTCAAAATCCGCAATCGCGGTAAGAGGCATATCAACGCCTGTATATATCAGCTTCTTGCCGCCGCGAATCTCGGGAAGATGCATTGTGGCCTCGGGCACGGCATCAAGGCCTCCGACATGGGACACCAGAATCGACGGGTTGAGCTTTCCGTCCTTCATCATAAGCGCCGCCTCTTTCATATCGGACGTATTGCCGCCGGATGTGCCGACAATGTGGGTAGAGCCGTAATGGACGTTATAGAAATTAAACAGCGCCTTGAAGTCCTTATCGCTCGGACCGGAGAAAAAGTTAAGGCAGCCGTCGTTGGCAAGAAGGGAATCTCCCAGCTCGACCATTTCGGCAACGGGAGTAAAGACGAGAACATCGTCATAGCCCTTGCCGCCGGCAAGCTCCATAAGACCGCCCTTTGCGTCATCGCAGGACGTGTTGAAATATACAAGCTTTACGCCGTTTTTCGCGGCATCCTCGACGGTAAGGAGCTTCGCAAGTCTGTCAAGCTGCTCCTGCCTGCGGCCGGTGACAACAAGCAGGCCGGGGCGGCGGTCACAGTGAATAATATAGTCGATCGCGGCCTGACCCATAGGACCGTTTCCGGCGAGCATAACCATGTTGCCGCCCTCTTTAATGCCCATGTCATGGACATAAGAGCCGATTGTGGTATGGTACATGGCGTGGAAAGTGCCGATAACGCAGGAATAGGGCTCCGTCATCGAGCCTGCAAAGAAGCTCTCTCCATGGAACGGGATGAGGCATTTCATCTCCATAACCTCGTGAGGCATGACAACGTATGTTGCGTCTCCGCCGACATAACGATAAGAGTAGCCGGGAGCGTCGAGGCTGCCTTTGTAGCCGAGCGCGGGCTGGATAATAAATCTGTCGCCCTCGTGGAACTCGTCTGCCCACTTGCTGCCTATTTTCACGAGCTCACCACAGAATTCGTGGCCGACAATAACGGGGTTCTCCGCGACATCGTTCGGGACGCGCTTGTGGTTTGCGCCCTGATGCGCCGCCTTATAGGTGGACTGGCAAAGGCTGTCGGAAATGACTCTTGCGAGTATTTCATCATCCTTGATTTCGGGGAGTTCGAACTCCTCAAGCCGGAGATCGTTTTCGCCGTATAAACGTACTGCTCTTGTTTTCATGGATTAGCCCTCCTTCTCTCTGTTTACAAGCTCCCATGCGGCATCCACAAGATGAGCAAACTTAGGCTCCGCAAGCTGCTTGCATATAAAACTCTGGGACGGGGAATTTATATCTTCGCCGGAAATCTGCTTGAGATTATACTTATCGCACAGCGCCATCAGCCTGTCAAGCTGTTCGGGCGTATTGCGGGACGGCATATATGTGATCGCGGGAATCTTTTTCTTTGCGATATACTCCACGAGTTCATCGAGATAATCATCTTCAAATTTTGCCGCCGCCTTATCTCCGGTGACGGATTTTGTCACATCGCCGAGATATGGATAGCAGAGAATGGCGTCAATACTGCTTGCAAGATCTATCGCGGTATCAAGCGGGACAAGCTCGTCGGTGGGAGCGACATACACATCGCGTATAAGACCGGATTTATACTTGCCGAGAAGCTTATACTGCTCGTCCTCACTGCCTTCGGGAATTACCTTTTTCGCAAGCGCGAAGAAAAGGTGCCGCTCGGTGACGCTGCCGCCGTTCGCGTACTCGGAAAGCGGAAGCACATCGTTTTCAAAGTCCACGGTAATGCCGGTGACTTCTTTGATTTTCGCAAGCATTTTAATGTTGCGCTGATTCCTGAATTCCCTGTAAGGAGCGATAAAATCACGCATCTGATCAAAATAACGCTCGCGGATTGAATGGAAGGTCATGTAGCTGACACCGATCTGGTCGGGGTTGTTGGTTTTTTTATCACCAAACGGTGTGCCGCGCCAATCGATTCTCATCTCAACGCCGCAGGTCGCGCCGACGCCCGCGAGAGCAGCCGCGCGGCGAAATTCCCTCGCGCCGCTGATGCTGTCATGATCCATTATTCCGGCAGTCTGCAGACCCGCTCTGCGCGCCGCCCAAACTGCGGCGGTCGGAGAATACGGGGAGAAAGAGAACGTGGTGTGTATATGGTTGTTTGCGTACTGAGGCAGAACGGCGGGGCCTTCCTTTTCCTCTGCAAGTAGGGTTTTCAGGTTCGCAAGACGCTGCTCCGCATCAGAGGCGTTCAGAAATTCTATTTCTCTGTCCATGCGTTTTTCCTCTTTTTAAAATCTGTTATAAGTACTCGTTCTGATACTATTATTTCATTAAAATCTTTGATTTTAATGAAATCTTTTGAAGCCTGTAAGAGCCGCGCTAAAGCGCGGTTAGGCTTCAAAAGGCGTCTCATACGAAAACTACGCCGCTACGGCGGCTATTAAAACATTTAATTACCATTAAATGTTTTAATCAGTTTTCAGTATTACTTTAAGCACATCAGTTCAGCATAGTCTGTCCGCCGGTTACGGGGATGGCCTGACCTGTTTCAAATTCCTGCTCGACGCAATAGAATATCGCCTTTGAGACATCTTTCGGCGTGCAGCCGCGATGAATCGGAGATTTTGCAAGGTAATATGCCCGGACATCCTCCACGGTCTTTGCGCCGGGAACCTTGCCGGCCGCGAGATACTGCACGAAGAGGCCTTTTTCGGGATCGCTCCACAAAGGTCCGTCATAGTAATTGCCGGGGCATACGGAGTTGACCTTGATGTTCCAGTCAACAAGCTCGAGAGCGAAGCTCTGCGTAAGGCCGATTCCGCCGAACTTGGCGCCGGCATATGCGAAGTTTGCCTTTGAGCCGACGAGACCGGATTTGGAATTTATCTGAATAATGTCGTAGAATTTGCTCTTATCGGTTTCATATTCGGCCTTCATTATTTCGCTGACATACTTGGTGCAGAAGAAATAGCCGTTATAGTCAATATTTGTGACTGCCTGGAAATCCTCGGGAGTCATGTTGGGGAGCGCGCCGGCCTTGAGAACGCCGGCATTGGAGATAAATATATCGATGCCGCCGAAAATCTCAACGGCTTTTGTCATAAGGTTTTTGCAGGATTCGGGGTCGGACACATCGCATTTTGCAAACGCGCTGTGATCGCCGAGCTTTTCAACCGCGGCAAGGCCGGCCTTTTCGCCTCTGTTGGCAATAACGACCTGCGCACCCTCTTTGATAAGCTCCTGTGCAATGCCGAAACCGAAGCCCTGCGCGCCGCCTGTGACAATCGCAATTTTACCGGAGAGTCTTCCCGGATAATTCGGACGCATGCCTACGTGCTCTGCGGCATATACTTTTGCTTCTTCAAAAGTCATAATTTTCCCTTTCTATTTTATTATAAGATATAAAATGTGAATTCTCGGCGCTGCGCGTCTGAAGCCTTAATACATCTGGTCTTCTATGGCTTTTTCTATTTTGAGGTTTTCCTCGTTCCCGGTGCGGAACGACATATAGGAGTACAGCGCGTCAATTATCGTAAGCTCCGCAATTCTGGAGGAAATGGCGACAATGCGGTACCGGGTTTCGTTTGCGGATGTGAAAAGAGAAATATCCGCAAGCTCTGTCAGTGGGGATTTTCCCATACTGCTGAGACTAATCACCGTAGCGCCGTTGCTTTTTGCTATCTGCGCGTTATCCACGACAGCCTTTGACGAGCCGGAATGGCTTATGGCGAAAACGACATCCGCTTTCTTCGCATAGGCGGATACTATCGCCTGTAAGTTTAAATCGGAATAGGCTGCCGCGTCAAGCCCGAGTCTTGAAAACTTATGCTCAACATCGGAGGCAACCGCGGCAGAGCCGCCTACACCGAAAATCAAAATGCGTCTTGCTCTGAGCAAAGCCTCGGCGGCGTTTTCCATATCTGCGGCATTGAGGTTGTCACGGGTGAGGTTCACCGCGTCAACGGCAGCGGCAAAAACCTTCTGAATGGCATTGACCATTCCGTCCTTCGCCGTGACCTCCTCGCCATCGCATTGGATAGGAGCGTTGAGACTTTGTATCAGGGCGATTTTCAGGGCTTGGTATCCGGAAAATCCGATATTTCTGCAAGCCCTGATAACCGTCGGTTCGGAGACACCGCAGCAATCCGCAAGCGCGCTGACCGAAAGGTTTATAACTTCACCGGGATTTGCCGAAATATACTCGGCAACCATTGCCTCGGATTTGCTCAGTTCCGGTATCAGTCTGCGGATTTTGAATATAAGTGCGGAATCCTCTTTCGCCATTATACGCCGGCTTTCTCGCGTTTGATCTGCTCGACCGCAGTGAAGTTATGAGCAGGCTTGTCAACGCCGAGAGGCATAATCTTCTGGTCGATTGCGTCGATTATCCACTGAGCCTGGGGGAAGAACTCCTTCTCAAGCTCGGCGCAGGGAGTGATCCAGTTCTCGGAGCCGATGAGCACGGGAGGCGCGTCAAGGTAGTTGAAGCAAAGCTCGGTTATATTGCGGGCGACATCGTTCAGATGGCTGCCGCGCGCGCATGCGTCGGATGCAAGGACTATCTTGCCGGTCTTCTTGACGGACTCGACAACCTTATCATAATTGAACGGAACAAGAGAACGAGCGTCAATGATTTCCGCGGAAACACCGTATTTCTCCTGCAGCTGCTTGGCCGCGTCCATGGCGGCATAGAGAGTCGCGCCGACCGTGAGAATGGTGACATCGGAGCCGACGCGCTTTACATCCGGCTCGCCGATCTCGATTTCATAAGGATCGGAAGGCACTTCACGGAACATTTCGCCCTTACCGTAAAGTCTCTGGCTTTCAAAGAAGAGCACGGGATCCGTACCGTTGAGAGCGGCGGTCATAAGGCCCTTCGCATCATACGGGGTTGCGGGGAAAACAACCTTGAGGCCGGGGATGTGCGCGGCAAGGCTTGTCCAGTCCTGAGAATGCTGCGCGCCGTACAGAGCGCCGACGGAGATGCGCAGGACAACCGGCATTTTTATCTGACCGGCGGTCATTGCCTGCCATTTTGCGAGCTGGTTGAATATCTCATCACCGGCGCGACCCATAAAGTCGGCATACATCAGCTCAACACAGGCGCGTCCGCCAAGCATCGCGTAGCCGACGGCGGCTGAAACGATGGTCGCCTCGGAAATGGGAGAATTGAAAAGTCTGTGGAAGGGAACAGACTTGTACATATCGGTGTAGACGCCGAATGCGCTGCCCCATTCGCGCATATCCTCGCCCCATGTTGCGAGGGTGGGATCTTCGTAGAACTTATCAAGAATTGCCTCAAAAAGCGCGTCTCTGTATGCGTATACGGTTGCGGCGCTAACGGGAGTACCGTCCGGCTTCAGACCGAAGTGAGCTTTCTTCTGGATTTTCTGCCAGCGGGGGTTATCCTCCTTGGCGCCAATCACATCGGGCTCACGGTCGTCCATCTTGGCTATCTTTTGGTTGGAGAAAATGTATTTTGCAATTGCGTCGGGTTCTTTCTCGAAGTTCATTCTCGGAGAAACCCTTTCGTCAATGGCAAGTTTGAAGGTTTCAAGGATGTTTTCGGCAACTTCCTTCTCGAGCGCCGCAAAATCATCTTCGGTCGCAACGCCGGCTTCAAGTAGCTCACGTCTGAAAACGACTGTAGAGTCAAATTCACGCCATGCGTCGATTTCCTCCCTGGAACGGTACGCGTTCTGGTCGGACGGGGAGTGACCGGTGTAGCGGTAAGTGAGTACGTCAAGCAGTACGGGGCCTTCGCCGTTCTTCACGAGGGGCAGCTTGCGGCGGTATGCGTCTATAACCGCCAGCGGGTTGAGGCCGTTTACGCGCTCTGCATGCATATTGTCAACATTGACGCCCGCTCCGAGACGCGCGACATTGTGATACGCCATGGTCTCGCCGTTGGTGCGGCCGCCCATGCCGTAGCCGTTGTCCATAATATTGAAGATAAGAGGCAGACCGCCCTTGAACCCGTCTTCCCAAAGCGTCTTGTACTGATCCATGGAAGCGAAGTTCATCGCTTCGTACACGGGGCCGCAGCCGATAGAGCCGTCGCCGATGTTGCATACGACAACGCCGCTCTGCTTGTTTATCTTTTTATAGAGCGCGCCGCCTGCGGAGATAGGAGCGGAGCCGCCGACTATCGCATTGTTGGGGTATACGCCGAAGGGCAGGACAAACAGGTGCATGGAGTTGCCGAGGCCTTTTGCAAAGCCGGTCTCGCGGCCGAACAGCTCTGCGGTAAGGCCGTAGAACAGGAACTTGACAGCCAGCTTCTTGACGTCCTTTTCGTCAAAATGCGCCTTGACTACTTCGAGAATCTTGCCGTCCAGCATGGATTCCATGCGCTTCATAAGCTCATCATCGGGGAGCTTTTCTATAGCGGAAAGGCTCTTTGCGATAACCTCGCCGTGGCTTCTGTGAGAGCCGAAGACAAAGTCATCGGGCTGAAGCATGAATGCTTCGCCGACAGGCGCGGCTTCCTCGCCTATATAAAGGTGCGCGGGGCCGGTGTACATATATTCGATTCCGTTGAAAACCTTCTTTGTGCGAACCTCGAGAAGCATATTCTCAAAGGAACGGATATACCACATATCGCGCCAGATCGTGAGCAGTTCCTCTTTGGTGAAATTCCCGGCGGAAAGCTCATCCTTTACGGTCTTTTTGTAAGCAAATACGGGGATGTCTTCAAAATGTATGTCGCTCTCATGGAGCATTACGGCAGGATCGTAAAACTGTTCTTTAGACATTTTCTTTCTCCTTATCTTAAAGCTTTGCGGCAAAAATTGCTTCTTTTATAATCTCTGCGTACGTGGGATGGGGATAAACATAGGATTTCATTCTCTCTATCGGCATCTCATTGCCGATCATCATGGAGCAGATCGTAATAAGCTCGGATGCGGGGCCGCCGACTATGGTAGCGCCGATAAGCGTCTTTTTCTTCTTATCGAAAACAGCCTTCATTATGCCCTTGCCGTTGTCGTTCTCCGCAAGGTAAAGCCCCGAGTAATTCATGGTGAGCTTTACGCCGACCGCGTCTATGCCCTTTGCCTTGGCGCTCTCAACCGTCTCGCCGACAAATGCGGCCTCAGGCTCGGTATGAACGAGAGAAGGAACAACATTCCAGCACATGGGATCTTTCTTGCCGGTGATATGCTTTACGGCAACTTCACCCTGTCTGTACGCGACATGCGCCAGCATACCGGTTCCGTTGCAGTCCCCTATCGCGTAAACGTTGGGGATGCCGGTCATGCAGTACTCATCAACGCTTATCTTGCCTTTTTCCGTCGAAACATGCAGCGCTTCGAGACCATAGCCATCGATATTTGCCGCTCTGCCGATGCAAAGAAGCACCTTGTCGCACTTTATCTCATCTTTCTGTCCGTTGGCTTCAACCGTAACCGCGCCGTTGGCGAAGGAAACGGCTCTTGTGTTGAGGCGGAAGTTCATTCCGAGCTCTTCGCAGGACTTTTTGATGATCTCCGTCGCTTCCGCGTCAAGATCGCCCGCGACCTTTGCGGCAGCCTCAACTATTTCGACCTTTGCGCCGATCATAGCGTAATAGGTCGCCATTTCAAGGCCGATAACACCGCCGCCGACAACGCACAGGCTCTCCGGAATCTCTTCAAGCTCCAAAAGCTCCGTACTTGTCAGGACGAAACCGTTTGCGAGAGATTCTTTCAGTCCGTCAATTCCGGGTATGATGGGGTGAGAGCCGGTCGCGAGAATAAGATTCTTCGTATGATACTGAACGCCGGCGGCCTCAACGATTATTCCGTCTCCGTCGCGGCCGAGGATATGCCCCTCCGCTTCAACGGTCTTGACCTTGGAAGCCTTGAGTCCGGCTTTCACGCCGGCTACCAGATTTGCCGTAACGGCTCTCTTGCGCGCAACAACCGCCTTCTGATCGATCGAAACACCGTCGCATTTTACACAGTAGGTCTCGGCGGTTTTGCAGGCGTGGAACAGCTTTGCGCTGCGCAGAAGCGTCTTGGTGGGGATGCAGCCTTCGTTAAGGCATGTGCCGCCGATATGCTGTTTTTCGATAAGCAATGTCTTTAAGCCTGCCTGACCTGCGCGCTCTGCGGCGAGATAACCGCCGGGGCCCGCGCCGAATACTGTTACATCAAAATCAGCCATATTATACCTCTCAAATAATTTAATCATCTTTACCGCATTAAACTTGCGGCAAGCCCGGGATTTTTGCGAGACTCAAATAGCAATCATTCTGCCAGAAGAAGAGTGAAGTTTTCAAGACGGCGGCAGAAGTCATTAAGGAACTTGGCCGCGGGAGCGCCGTCAACCGCGCGGTGGTCGATGGTAAGGCAAATTGCCATTGCGCGGTACATTTCAATCTCGCCGTCCTTGCCGGGACGAACGCGCCACTCCGGAGAGCCTACGCCGACAATGCAGGTCTGAGGAGGATTGATAACGGGAGTGAAGCCGGAAATATTGTTGTTGCCGAGATTGGTGACGGTAATGGTGCCGCCGGTAAGCTGCGCAGGGGTGATTGTATTATCGCGGCAGGCGGCGGAGAGCGCCTTAGCTTCGCGGGAGATCATATTGAGGCTCTTGAGGTCTGCGTTGGTGAGTGTCGGCACCATGAGGCCGCGTTCGGTATCGGTAGCGACGCCGAGATGTACGCGGTGGAATATCTTGGTTTCCTTGTCGGAATAATGCGCGTTGAAAATAGGATAGTCCAAAACAGTGCGAGACAGAGCGAAGAGGATCATATCGTTGATGGACACATTGGGATAGCCGAGCTTCTCACGGTTTTCCTTGAGCATCTCGCGATATTTGAAGATGGCGGTCGCATCAAAGTACGCGGTAAGAGTAAGCTGAGCCATGGAGCTGAGAGACTCATGCATGTTCTTTGCGATGGCCTTGCGAATGCCCGTATTCTTGACTATCTCAAATTCTTCCTCGTCGGCCGCTTCGACAGCTTTCGCCGCTATTACTTTCTTGCCGTTTGCGGCAAGTGCGGCAATGTCTCTCTCTATAACTCTGCCTTCGGGTCCGGTCGGGGCGGCATCATGCCAATCAAGCCCGGCGCGTTCCGCCGCGGCCTTTGCGCGCGGGGAAGCGAAGCCCTGATTAGCTTCTGTGGGAGCGGCAGTGGTTACGGCAACTTCAGCTGCTTGTGTGGAAGCGGATGACGCAGTGGGAGCAGACTCCTCAGCGGGAACGGCGGACGCGCCCTCCGGGCGTTCAAAGCTCTCGCCCGGCTCGCCGATTACGCAAACCGCGGCCTTGATGGGAACATCGTCGCCTTCCCCGGCAAAGATGCCGAGAACGGTTCCTGCGGCTTCGGATTCGATTTCAAAGGTTGTTTTACCGGTTTCAATTGAGAAAAGAGGTGTGCCGACATTGACGGTGTCGCCTTCCTTAACAAGCCACTCCGCAATAACGGCGGATTCTTCCGTCAGCCCCTGCTGAGGCATAGTAACTACAGTCGCCATATTAATCTCCTTTTTGATATTGAAAAATTTGTTTTGCAATCAGTTTTATTTCTTTGACAAATACAGTGTAGCACCGTTGTAATGAAATTACAAGAATTATTTTATAAAAAAGTAGTGAAACTACACCTTAAGTTTCGGCGATAATTTTCGGGCGTTTTTAGGTTGAAAAAGCGATGAATAGTGAATATTTATTATCTGTTTTTTCACATAGTTTGTCGTTTATCTGACAGTGTACGGCTGTTGTTCTGCTTTAAGCGCATTTTTAGAGATTTTATATAATTTTGTTTTTATCCGAATTATTTATAAAAACTTTTTCGTCATAATGTCATTTTACGCGGCTTAAAATTGTGCATTCTGTAAATTGACTCTTGCCCCATCTGATGATAAACTAAATAACATAATAAATGAGCGATTTCATGTATTAACGAGGCAGTTTTATGAAGAAAATGTATGTCTTGATAGGGAATTACGGCAGTGGGAAGAGCGAATTGGCTTTGAATTTTGCTTTCAAGGCTGCCGGGATGGGCGAACGCACGGAATTGCTCGATCTCGATATGGTCAACACCTATTTCCGCCTCACTGAGCGCGGCAAGATGACGCGCATGAAGGAAATCCGTCTTGTCTCTCCGAACTACGCCTGCTCCGGTGTTGAGACGCTCTCATTGCCCGCTGAGGTCGCTTCGGCTTTCGCCATGGATTGGGACACCGTTGTTTTCGATGTCGGCGGAGACTCTGTAGGCTCCACGGCGCTCGGCAGATATCATCAGGATTTTATGGATATGCTCGCCGAAGGTGGCCGACTTGAAGTGCTCAATGTCGTAAACACTCGCCGTCCTCTTGCAGGTACGGTGGAGAAGATTATGCGTCTGCAGGAGGATATGCAGGTGCATTCTCGTCTTAAAATTTCCGGAATGATCAACAACACAAATCTCGCCACGGCCACAACCGACGCAGATTTGAGAGACGGATATGAAATTATAAAGGAAGTTTCCGAAAAAAGCGGAGTCCCGGTGCTTTACACATCCGGCAAAAAGGAATTTCTGGATAAGTTCCTCGCTGAAGGGCACGATGAAAAATATATCGGCACACCCATAGCGATAGACACATACATGCAGCGCGACTGGAACAGCTGGATTGAAAGTCTCACGTAATTATTATGTCCCCTATCCGCGCATGCGGTTAAAATATAGTGCAAAGCTTTTCAATAACAAAAGAAAAGAGGTAGTATCATGGTAAAGGTAATTATCGATGAGGTACTTTGCAAAGGATGCGGTCTTTGTATAAAGGCTTGTCCCAAGCAGGTTCTCGCCCTTTCCAAAGCAAAGCTCAACGCAAAAGGCTACCATCCGTCAGAGGTAGTCGATCAAGCATCCTGCATAGGCTGCGCATCCTGCGCACGTACCTGCCCCGATGTAGCAATCAGGATAGAGAAGGATTAAGGAGGAAATAAAAAATGGCATTGACTCTTATGAAGGGCAGCGAAGCAATCGCGGAGGCCGCCATTCGCGCCGGCGCCCGTTTCTTCTTCGGCTATCCTATCACCCCGCAGACAGAGATCCCCGAATACATGTCCGCACGTATGCCGGAAGTAGGCGGATGCTTCCTTCAGGCTGAAAGCGAAGTTGCGGCCATCAACATGGTGTACGGCGCGGCGTCCACCGGCGCGCGTGTCATCACCTCATCCTCCAGCCCCGGAGTTTCCCTTAAGCAGGAAGGCATTTCCTACTGCGCGGCGGCTCAGGTTCCGTGCGTCATTCTCAACGTAATGCGCGGCGGCCCCGGTCTCGGCTCCATTCAAGCCTCTCAGGGTGACTATTTTCAGGCGACCAAGGGCGGCGGCAACGGCGACTATCACCTGCTGACCTACGCGCCCGCATCCATTCAGGAAGCAATCAACATCTTCTCATTTGCGTTTGACAAGGCGGAGAAGTACAGAATCCCCGTGCTGTTCCTCGCAGACGGCATTATGGCCCAGATGATGGAGCCTGTCGAGATGCCCGAAATGGTCGATTACAAGGTTGACCCCGAGAAGAAGCCTTGGGCGTGCACCGGCTTCAAGCCCGGCGATGACCCCAAAAAGAGAGGCGTTATCAACTCCCTGTACATCAACACGGAGGATCTTGCGATCCACAATGACGATCTTCAGGCTGTCTATCGCGAGATAGAGAAGAACGAGGTCATGTTTGAAACCTATATGTGCGAAGATGCTGATTTTGTCATCACCGCATTCGGTACCGTGGCAAGAATCGCAAAGTCAGCTATCAATCAGCTCCGCGCGGAGGGCGTGAAGGTCGGTCTGTTCCGCCCCGTCACCGTATGGCCGTTCCCGTACGCAGAGCTTCTTAACACGGTTGTCGGCAAGAAAGCCATACTCGACGTTGAGGTCAACGAAGGCCAGATGCTTGAAGATGTCAAGCTTGCCGTCGGCGACAAGGTTCCGGTACACTACTTCGGCCACTGCGGCAGCCAGATGCCCACTACCGATGAAATCAAGGCAGAAATCCTCAAAATTAAGGAGGGTATGTAAATGTCAGTCGTATTTGAGAAGACCCCTTATCTTACCGATAAACCGTTTCACTACTGCCCCGGCTGCAACCACGGTATAATCCACCGTCTGGTAGCAGAATGTCTGGAAGAATCCGGTATGGGCGGCAACATCGTCGGCGTCGCTCCTGTCGGATGCTCCGTTTTCGCATATGACTACTTCAATGTCGATATGATAGAAGCGGCTCACGGTCGCGCCCCCGCCGTCGCTACCGGCGTCAAGCGCGCAAAGCCCGATTCTCTGGTATTCACCTATCAGGGCGACGGCGACCTCGCTTCCATAGGCACCGCGGAGATCGTTCACGCAGCGCACCGCGGAGAGAAGATCTGCACGATATTTGTCAACAACGCAATCTACGGCATGACAGGCGGTCAGATGGCTCCTACCTCTCTTGTCGGTCAGAAGACCACAACGAGCCCTTACGGGCGCGATGAGGCGTGGTGCGGCGCACCCATCAAGATGAGCGAGATGCTCGCGCAGGTTCCGGGTTCATATTATATAGAACGCTGCGCCGTCAACAACAACGCCAACATCATCAAGACAAAGAAGGCCATCAAGAAGGCAATGCAGTATCAGATGGAGGGCAAGGGCTTCTGCATGGTAGAGGTTCTGTCCA
The DNA here is from genome assembly GCA_963636125.1 of Oscillospiraceae bacterium. GTDB lineage: Bacteria > Bacillota > Clostridia > Oscillospirales > Oscillospiraceae > Limivicinus. Next base: position 20,593 of record CAVHIP010000008.1, read on the forward strand.
CCTGCCCCACCAACTGGGGTCTCAGCCCGGTCGAAGCTCTCAAGTGGCTGGAAGAGAACATGATTCCGTATTATCCTCTGGGCGTATATAAAGACAAGGAGGCCAAGTAATTATGACTAAAGAGTTCGTTTTCGCAGGCTTCGGCGGTCAGGGCATGCTCCTTATAGGCAAGTTCCTTGCCATGGCATGCATGCTTGACGGCAAGCACGTTTCCTGGCTTCCCTCTTACGGTCCCGAGATGCGCGGCGGCACTGCAAACTGCTCCGTTATCGTAAGCGACGATGATGTCGCCTCGCCTATGGTTGACATGGCGGACTGCGTTGTCGCGATGAACCTGCCTTCTCTCGACAAGTTTGAAGACCGCGTAAAGCCCGGCGGAACGCTGGTTATCAACAGCTCCATTATAGAGCGCAAATCCAACCGCACTGACATCACCGTTGTCTACTGCGACGCGATGAAGATTGCAGACGAGGTCGGCAACCCGAAGGGCGCAAACGTCGCCATTCTCGGCGCTCTGCTCGAGAAAGAGCCTATCGTTTCCGTCGACAAGATGATGGAAGCAATTAAGATAGAGCTCGGCGAGCGCAAGCTCAAGTTCCTTGACGGCAACAAAAAAGCACTCCTCGCCGGCATGGAAGCGGCAAAGTAATTTTCAAAATAATACAGTGCAAAATAGCCTCGGCGTTGAAAAACGCTGAGGCTATTTTGCTTTGACTATTGTAAATGACAACCCAAAGTGGTACAATATGCGTAGCTGGTTAAAAAATAAACAAATAGGAGGAAAACAATGACAGAAACAAAAAGATTCTGCCCACGCTACGATGTTATCGTCGTAGGCTCGGGAATGGCCGGTCTGACTGCCGCGGCAAGACTTGCCAAGGCAGGGAAAAAAGTTCTGCTTTTAGAGAAGCACAACATGACCGGCGGTTATGCCACGAGCTTTGTGAGAGGCAGATACGAGTTTGAAGTCAGTCTGCACGAAGCATGCGAGTTCGGCGACGGCAAGAACGGCACAGGCTATGGTCCCTGCCGCGCAATGTTCGATGATTTGGGCATCAAGATGGACTGGGTGAAGGTGCCGGATGCGTACAGGGTTATGCTCACCGACCAAAACATTGACTTCACAATGCCTTTCGGCATCGAAAACTGCATCCAGGCAATTGAGAAGCTTGAGCCGGGCAACGGGAAAAAGGTACGCAATTACTTCAAGCTCTTTGAGGAGATAAACGAGGCGCTTGAGTATATAGGCTCATGCGGCAAAGCAGGGCCCGAGCCGAAAGTGATGGCAACAAAATACTCCGCTTTTCTCCGCTCGGCTGCATATGAGACAGACGAGGTCAACAAATCGTTCAAGTTCGGTCCGAAAACCAACGAAGTTCTCAGCGCCTATTATGGTTACATCAGCCGCCACCTGAGCGAGGCGAGCTTCACGGTATGGGCGCAGATGATCTACCTCTATCTGCGCGACGGGGCGCACATACCCGTAAAGACATCGCATCAGATTGCGAACGAGCTGGAGAAAGCATTCCGCGACTTCGGCGGTCAGGTTGAGACAAACGTCAAGGTTACGGAATATATGCTTGAAAACGGGCGGTGTGTCGGCGTAAAAACCGAGGACGGGACAGAGATTCGCGCGGATTTCGTCATTTCGAACGGCAACCCGACAAAAGCGCTCGTCAGCATGATGGACAGAAGCCAGGTTCCGGAAGAAGCCCTGAAGCTCGCCGGCGCGAGAAAGCTGCTGGCATCACCGTTCGTCGTATATCTCGGGCTTGACGCGCTGCCGCAGGATATGGGCATTGAGAGTTACGAGTACTTTGTCGGCGAAAACATGGACACGGAGCGCATATACAACACGACGAACAATTGGGTGTCGCACCACAGGGTTTCCGCGACCTGCCCTGACGTCGCCGTTCCCGGCTTCTCCGGTCCGGATCGCTGCCAAATAAACCTCACCAGCATGTACAGCCCCGATGCCATGAACAAATCCAAGCTCTCCAAATATGATTATCTGCCGGAGAACGAGCGCTTTGCAAACTGCATGATAGACACATTTGAGGAAATCACCGGGGCGCGGATTCGCGAGCACATCGAGGAGATATCTATTGCCACGCCCGCAACCTTTACGCGTTACGCTGAAGCCTTCCGCGGCGATATATACGGCTACGCATGTACCGCGCTCGACAGCGCCGTCACGCGTACGCTCTCTCAGGAGAAGGATCGGTTTATCCCCGGCATCGATTTTGTCGGCAGCGCGGGTTTCCGCGCGCACGGCTACTCCAGCGTTATAACCGATGGCTATCAGGTGGCCGGTGTGGTTCTTTCAAAACTGGGAGGTGCAAACAATGGCTAAGAAGGCAAAATTTTCGGTACGCGGGTACTTCAAGGATCTCATGGGCTGGTTTGGGCTGATGAAGGCGCGTCAGGCATGGATAGATGCGGCAAGCACCGACATTGACATGTCCGACCATGCGGCGGATCTTTCCCGTGAGATGCACCCCGGACTCGTAAAGGCAAAAATAGTCGAGATAAAGGACGAAACGCCGAGCAGCCGCAGCTTCACGATGAGCGCCTGCGAAGGTTACAAGCTGCCGTTCTTCTATGCCGGGCAGCACATGAGCGTGAAGTTCTGCATCGACGGCAAATGGACGACACGTCCGTTTTCCATCTCTTCCGCGCCGATGGAGGCCGACAGAGACAACCGTATTCAAATTACGCTCCGCCGCAAAAACGGCGGCTACGTCAGTTCATGGATATGGGACAACTGGAAAGTCGGAGACGAGGTGCTGTTTGACGGCGGATTCGGCGAGGGTTATTACAGCTCAATCCGCGACGCTAAACACGTTGTCGGCATTGCGGGCGGCTCCGGAATCACGGCGTTCAGATCAATAGCGCTGGACATGGCAGACACGCACCGTCCGGAAAAATTCACAATTCTCTACGGCTCACGCAGTCAGGATGATATAATTTTCTATGATGAGCTGAAAAAAATCGCCGCCGAGTCCCACGGCGCGATCGAGGTATATTTCATCCTCTCCGAGCCAAAAGAGGGAGGGGACGGCGAGACTGGCTTTATAGGCGCGGATATTATAAAAAAGCTCGTACCGGATTGGGACAAAGTCAGCTATTACGTAAGCGGCCCACAGGCGATGTACGACTTTATCGACAAGGAATTTGCCGCAATGGGTATACGCCGTAAATACATCCGCAAAGAGGAATACGGCGAGACCGACGACATTACTGCTTCATCGGTATATCCGAAGGGACACGAAAACGAGACGTTCAAGCTCAAGGTCATCTACGGCAATGACGTGCAGGTTGTTGACGCGAAGGCGACCGATACCGTGGCGGTATCGCTTGAGAAGGCCGGGCTCGGAGTCGACACGCACTGCCGCAGCGGCGCGTGCGGTTTCTGCAGAAGTCTTCTGCTTGAGGGAGATGTATGGCAGCGCCCTCAGTCCGACGGCGTACGCTCCGCAGACAAGGACGACGGATACTTCCACCCATGCTCGGCATATCCGATGAGCGACATCACCGTAAAAGTCTGCTCTCGTCTGGGATAATACGACTGTCGGATAATATGACGGAATAACAGAGCCAACGGCGCAGCACAAAGCGGTATAATACCGCGAAGTGTGAAACCGTTGGCCTCTTGTTTTGTTCAAGGCAGCGCCTGCAATACAGCGGCGCTGCCTTAAGTTCGTTATAGGGTAATCAGGTTATGGGGAATATTTCAAGCTCGACATCGCCGAGGGGGAATGTGCAGCAGGGATGCACCCAGCCGAATTTTTTATCCGCAAGTCTGCGCCCGTCGGCATCCTCGGGAATATATACATCGCCGGATATCAGTCTCGAATGGCACCAGCCGCATTCGCCGCTGCGGCAATGCGAGGGGGCCTTGATTGCGGCGCGTTCCATCGCCCAGAGCAAGGATTCCTCGGCTTTGCAGGGTATAGTCTGCTTCTCGCCGCGAATGACAACCGTAAGCTTATATTCGCCGCCGCACTTTTCCTTGGGAAAGTCCTCATTCTTGGCGGCGCCGAGATAGTCGCCGGACATTTCCATGCGCCAGCGGCGTTTAGGCAGAGCGAGCTTGAGCATCTCGCCTTCTTCAAAGTCATACATCGCTTTCGGGCCGCACATAAACACGGAGTAGTCCTCTACGGGAGCGTACTTTTTAATCATCTCCGCGCCTATGAAGCCGTGCTCAAATCCTTCCTTTTCCTCATGTGAAAGAACGTGCACAACCTTGACTTTGCCGTTTGAGCGAGCCGCGACAGCTTCGATTTCATCCTTGAGCAGTATACCGTCCGATGTGCGCGAGCCGTAGAGGATGGTCATATTGAAATCTTCTATACCGTCGGCAATCGCGGAGGCCATGGAGTAGAAAGGAGTTATGCCGGAGCCGCCGGCGATCGCGATAATATTCTCGGCATCGCGCAGGGACTGATAATAAAAGTCGCCAAGGGGACCGCTGATATCGACCTTGTCCCCTTCCTTCCACGTGGAGAGAATGTGCGAGGAAGCGTAGGAAGGATTGGTGCGCTTAATTGTGAGGGTATAGCTTGTGTTATCGCTGCCGAGAGCGTCCTTCGGGGAGGAACGGATGGTGTACGGCTTGTTGACAAGAGATCCGTTTATATTCAGAGCGACCGAAACATACTGGCTGGCGCGGAAGTATGCCATCTCTTTCGTGCCGAGCTCAACATCCGGCACGAGTTTAAAGCTCTTCGCATCGCCGTGATCGGTAACTTCCGCGATAATGACATGCTGAACGCTCGGATGAAGCTTTGCGGAAAGGATATTAGCGTTATATACCGACTGCGGAATTGTCGCAGGGGCCGCTTCTATCTCCTTCAGACGGGTTTTGACCTCGCCGAGGAACGGAAACGGAGTGAGACCTTTAAGGCCTTTTCTGGAATAATTGTATTTACCCATCTTACTTGCCCTCCTTCATATCAAGAAGCATATATCTCGCCTGCTCTGCGCCGGAAAGATATGCCTGCGAGTACCCGTCCATCTGAGTGCCGTGGCCGCCGACGAAGCGCAGACCGCGTATCGTATAATCCTCTTTGTGGCCGCACTGAACTCTGGGGAACATGCCGTCCCATGTGGCGGGGATGTAGCCGTACACGTCGCCTCTGGGTGTGCCGAGGTAGCGAGCCCATGTGACGGGGGATGCGACAACAAGCTCTTCAATATGCCCCTGCAGATCGCAGCCGGTAACTTCCTCATAGCGCTCGACACATTCGCGGGCAATACGATCCTTTATCTTGAAATAATTCTCCTCGGTCACATCGGCAAACGGATCGCCGGTGTAGAACTTGCTGAACTGGATAAAGGCGCGGTTCTTGCCGGCGGCATCGGGCAGCGCGTTTGTGAGCACGGTGCAGGTGATGTCCTTATGGGTATCGATAGAATCGGACGACAGGAACTGTTTATGGTTATCGGGAGTGTAGCGCATAAAGGTATCATAGTTCTTGAGGCCTATCTCCTCGGCAGATGCATCAAGGCCGAGATATACTGTGAATGCGGCCTGCGCGAGGCGCTGGGCGTTCATCTTTTTCTTGTCATATTCCGGAACCTCGGCAGGATCTACCATACGGTCAAAGACGACATGGGGCATAAGGTTGGAAATGACGTGAGAGCATTCGATATACTCGCCGCTCTGCAGCTTTACGCCGCGGACGCAGTTGTCCTTAATGTCGATCTTTTCAACCTTTGTGTTATACCATATGTCGCCACCAAACTCGCGGATTTTTGCGTCAAAGGCAAGCGAAATCTCATGAGAACGGTTCTTGGCAAACCACGGGAGCTGAGTCAGATAGACATAGGTCATGAAGGTATACGGTGCGAAGCTCATCTCGGTGGAATCCGCGGAAACGTAGGTCCAGTAGGATTCGAATATCTGGCGGGCCTTGTCGGGTACGCCGATTTTGCGCAGAACGTCATCGCACGGCTGCGGAACGAGGCACATAAGGTCGTAATACTTGAGCATCATCTCGACCTTTTGCAGACCTTCCGGCTCGTTATAGCGATCGGCAAGCCACTCAACGCCGTCAACCAGCATGCGGCCGAGCTCCATAACCGTCGTCATTGACTCTCTGCTGCCTGGGACCTGACGCTCCATCTCGTCAATAAAGTTCTGCACGCCGGCGGGCATCGCGACATTGAATCCGTCGGGATCGGTCGCGACGGAAGCAAAGCTCTCATTGGCGCTGCACCACTCGACATTGAGACCGTAGTCATCCTCGAGCAGTTTGCGCACGGCGCCTCTCTTGCCCTCGCCCTCGCCGGTGCCCATCTGGCACAGTTCGTGCAGGGTGGCTTCAAATTCATAATTGCCTCTGACAAAGCTTGTGGCGCAGCCGCCGGGCAGATTGTGCTTTTCAAGCACGAGTACCTTTTTGCCGGATTTAGCAAGGTATGTAGCGGCGGACAGCCCGCCGTTTCCGGCTCCTACAACAATTACGTCGTATTTTTGCATATTGCATCCTCCGATATATCAGTTTGAATTCGTTCGTGGTACAACCACAGATATTATATCGCAAAAACGCCTTTAACGCAAGGAAACATTGTTGTTAAAATAACAAATTTCAGCCTTCGCTTTTATGCATTTTGCAGAGGATTTCCGTTTTGTGGCTGTAAAATGCGGGTCAGCGCAGTTGAGAGACCGCGCTGACCCGTGTGTTTATAATTATCAATAGGGATAAACGGAATCGGCATTGAGCGGAACATAGGTATAATTGCCAGACTGTATCGGGCCGCTTCGGCCGAACGCCCAATTTATCATGCCGCAGTCGAGGGCATCATAGAGGATGGAGTTGTGATCCTGATTTGCGCATACGATCATGGTGACGCTGCATCCGGAGGAGGCCATAAGGTTTATGCCCTCTCTGTTCATGCCGACGCCGTACTGCTCAAACAGCCAGAATTCGGTTCCGGCTTTCGCAAGCTGAGCGCACTCATACGCGGAAAGGACAAGATCTGTCTCCTCCCAATCAACTCCCGCGTCAAAGCACAGCACCTTGGGAATTGTGAGAGAGCAGTTCAGATAATAATATGCGGCGGCATGCATTGCGGGATACGCGCCCATGCTTGTACCGCACAGGAGCGGGGCTTTAAGCTCAAGAGAACACTCATCCGCGGTCTTTTTGAGAGTATCAAGCGCGGCTTTCGCCTTGTCTTCCATATCGCCGAGACCATTTTTATACAGGAAAAGAATAATTGTGTTCTCGGATGAGGAGTCAATGCAGTTATAGATATAATCACGCGGCTCCTCGATGTCTCTGCCGCCGGGGAAGAATATGAGAAACTCCGTCGTATCTCCGCAAGTTTCGGGAATAAACACATATCCCGTGTCGGCGGTATAAAGATTGCCGGTCGGGAAGCTTGCGAAAAGATTGTCCGGATCTATAATGGTCTTAGCGCCGTCCTCTGACATGGAAATCCGCGCATCACAGCGTTTGAGCATGGTTTCACTGTCGAGATAATCGCCAAGCGCCTCGAATATCTCATGTGCGCCGTGAAAATTGCAGTTAACGGCGAGCTCATAGCCTTGCGTATAGAGTTTATCCTTAAGATCGGCGATTTTCACGGGCGTGTCGGAATAATCCCCGAGGGTTTCAAAAAGGCGCAGAGCCTGAAGGTTGTCTCCGTCGTTCTCAAACGCGCAGGCGCGGAGATAGTCACACTTTATAATAAGCTCGGAGGCGTCAAGATGATCAGATACAGTCAAAAGCAGTTCCTTTGCCGCCTCATAGTCTCCGGATGTGATAAGTCCCTTCGCATTCAGATATGTGCGGTGAACAATAAGCTCATCGCATCGCTTAATCATTGCCTCATCGCCGAGGCTTGAAAAGATATCGCGCGCTTTTTCATATTCGCCCTGAGAAAGGAAGCTGCTTGCCTCCGTGTTCAGCCTTACGGAGCGAATCTGCCCTATGAGCAGGCATATGCAGACGGCAAAAGCGACCGCGAGCGCAATCATGAGTATAAGTTTGATTGTTTTTTTCTTCATAGCGCAGTGCTCCCCTCCCCTGTTTTATAATTCATGTCAGAACGGCCATGTGGGCAACCAGCCCAAGAGCGCAGATGCGGCGGTATTATCAACCTTCATGCCGGAGAGCGCCGGATAGAACAAAATAAAGAGCAACACCGAAACCGCGGTAAATCCGCCGATGTATATCTTCCATTTGGGCAGGTTGAGGCGCATGATTTTAAACACGTACGCGAGAGCGAGGACGAGGAATATCGTACAGGGAAAATAGTGATACTCAAAGGTCAGGCGTGTTACAAGAATCCACGGCAGGAGCTGAGCAAGATACGAGAGCAGGATGAAAAGCGCCTGCCTGTCCTTTCTGAAAACAGCCGTATAAAGCAGCACAAACAGCGCCATCAGTCCGCCCCAGCACAGCGCGGGATTGACAAATGCGCCGAAGGAGGAACGGGTCCCGTCGTCATAGTAATCGAGGTAGTAGAGAATGGGGCGGATGTCGAGTATCCACTGATACCATTTGGAGGAGTACGGATGCTCCGAGACAAGGCCGGAATGGTAGGAGAACATAAATTCTTGGTTTTCGATTACCATATCAAAATATTCTTTTTTGAAGAACATCCCGATGCCGCTCATTCCGGCGGCAATCCCATAAGCGGCGTAGCTGACATAATAGATAAGCGTAGGGACGACGACAAAGAAAACAACGCAGAAAAGAGCGTTTTTCGCAAAGGCCGCGAAACCTCGCTCACGGTTAAATATCCAATACAGAGCCCAAATAACGGCAAGACCGCCGCCGGCATAAATCCCCGTCCATTTAGAAGCCGCGCCAAGCCCGAAGTTCACGCCCGACAGGGCGAGGAACGAAAGCGCGCGGCGATGCTCTCCGTTGTTCTCGCACGAAATAAAAAGATACATGAAAAGGTACATCAACAGCGTAAAGAACACGCCATAGGTATCGATTGTAGCAATTCTCGTCTGCGTGAAATGCATGAAGTCGGATGCGAGCACAATTGCCGCGGCGGTCGGCACGCTGCGGCCGCCGAACATTTTCTTCGCGAAAACATAAATTACGGGAAGCATCAAAACGCCGAAAAATGTTCCCATAAAGCGCCAGCCGAACGGAGTTGCGCCGAAAATCGACATACCGAGCGCAATGAGCAGCTTGCCCAGAGGCGGATGCGAAATTTCGTAGGGTTTAACGCCGTTGAGCTGCTCCCATGCGGTGCGGGCGTGGTATATTTCGTCGAAATACGTGGAATTCAGAAAATGCTGATTTGAATGCGCCGTCTCCTGCTCATCGCTGATACGGGACGAGGCATCGCAATTATCCGCCGGTGATATGGCTATTTGCTCCCCGTCTCCGTCATACATAGCGACCTCGCCGAGGTACACGCTGCCAATGCCGGTAAAGCGGACATATTTCGGTTTCAGCGCCGTGGACGGAATATATTCATTCCATTTGAAAATGCTCACATAATCCTGCTCGAAATCTTCAAGCCGTTGCCAATTAACCCCGTCCTCGGAAAATTCGACCGTATACCGGCCCTCGCCGACGCCGGAAAACAGCATTATGCGGGATGGGTATTTGTCCTCGGCTAAATATACGGTTGCGCTTACGTTTTCCATAGCCGCGAAGCACTCCGGAGAGCTTTTATTTCCGAGTCCGAGAAACGCGACGCCACCGTAAACGAACATAACAGTTGCCATGATGAGCAGATCGAATCGGTTTACCCTTGTACCGCACTTATTGCCGGACGGAAGACGGCAGGATTTCAGATTGGGAAGCGAAATATAAAACAAAGCGAGCAAAAGGAACAGCGCAATGGGAAAAACGTAAGTTATTTTCATAGGCACCTTAAAATTACAGGGCACGCCGGCAAGACGCGCCCTAAATTCTATATTTAACAAACACGGGGGACATTATCGCCCCGTCAGGATTTCAAAAGCGTGTGCATCTCGTGGACATCGGCGAGAATATAATCCGGCTGACGCTCTGCCGCGTCGGCCATTTCGCGAGTTGTTTCGCCGGAAAGTACGAGTACAGAGACGGCGCCGGCGTTCTGTGCGACGGCAATATCTGTGTAGAGTCTGTCCCCTACACAGCAGATTTTTTCGTTCGGGATGCCTGTCATCGCGGAAATAACATCGACCATGTTGCGGTTGGGTTTGCCGATATAGGTCGGCTTTTTGCCACTGGATGATGTGAGGAGGGCGCAAATAGAGCCGCAGTCGGGCAGAACCTCGTCATTGGGCATAGGGCAGACCCAATCGGGGTTAGCCGCAATAAACGCAGCCCCGCGGCGCAGAAAATGGCACGCCAGATTAAGCTTTTCATAGACAAGCTCCGTGTCGAAACCCTGCACCACAACGTCAACGGTATCGGCATCTGTATGGCCGTTTTCATCGTTGACAAGCTTTATGCCGTAGCTCTGCAGCTCTCTGTAAAACGCTTTTGTTCCGGCAAGATAAACGCTCGCCCCGGGATGACGCTGATTGAGATACATGCCCGTAGCCATACCGGATGTGAAGACATTTTCCCGCTCGCACGGAAAACCGAGACGTTGAAGGCGGGTAATATAGTCAGTTCCCGCGCGGGAGGAATTGTTGGTGAGATAGATATATTTTTTCCCGAGGGCGGGAAGATCGTTCATAAGCTCGATCGCTCCGGAATAAACATTATCTCCGAGATAAAGCGTTCCGTCCATATCGAACAAAAAGAGCTCGCAGTTTTTCAGTTTTGCCAAATCCATGCGTCAATACCTCTGCAATTTTTATTTACGCGCATATAGTACAACTTTCTTCCCGCTTTGACAAGAGAGCATTTACGAATTCAGGCTTTCAAGTTCAATATCCATCAGCGTGGAAAGCTTGCGTTCGGGGAGAATGCTGTTTTCATCCGCGTAAAGCGTGTTGGATACGTATTTGAAGCCGTCGGAAGTGTCCATAACGGTAACATCATGCGAAAAAGCCTGATCCGTACCGTACCATTTGAACACCGCGTCCACGCGCATAGTAATGCTCCCGTCGGAATTGTACCAATAATCCGTTACCTCGGGCTCCGGAAAGCGCGGAGTGACGTTATACATGCCGTCGGCATAGCCGATGAAATAATACCCGCCCCGCTCGGAGCTGTAATCCGAAATAGCCTTCAGAACGGAGGAATCGATATTAAAATACCGCTGAACAATACGTTCAAAGCTTTCGGTCGGGATAAGAGAAAGGCGCGTTCCGTCAATGGACGAGTAGTAATTTTCCACATTCGAAGCGGTCAATGACCGAGCGCCGTTATACATTCCGAAAAGCATTGAAAAAAGACTGTTGAAATCAATCTGAGTGAAATCAGCCTGGGTCCATGTTGTCGTAAAAAGGTTATTTTCAAAATAACCTATCGGCTTTATATATTTGTCACACAGAGCTTTTTTATCGGCATCGTAGGGTCTTACGCGGATAAACACATAGGAATTAGTATTGGAGCGCTGATTTGCATCGAAGCTGTCGGTATCGCGGCTGTATATGAGCCAGCCCTTGTCGGTATATTGCACATCGCCGATTACATAGCGCCCCTCGGTCAGAATTTCGGGTTTGCAATTTTTGTCCCAGCCGGAGGACATGGCGATAAGATACCACATGCCGCTTTGGCGCCCGAGATGGTATACGCTGATCTGCCCGTCATTGTAGACCATATAGTAAGAAACGGAAATATCGTCTCCGCTGTCAATACGGCTTCCGAAATATTCGATCGACTCCGGACAGCGCATATCGAGGTTGCCGGAATAATCCACCGCCGCATATCCAAGCTCCCCTATTCTGTCCACCATGGCGCGCACGGTATCGGCGGAGAGCGTCGCATTTATCGCATTTCCGCGGTCTGCCGTTTCATAAATCTCCATACAGCTCTGCGCGACGGCGCTAAGCTCCGCGCGAACCTGACTTATCTCGTCCTCATCGCCCTCGTCAAGACTGTTATAGCGCGTTGAGATTTTGGGAGTGCCCGTAGGGGCGGCGGTCGCCTGCGAAACGGTCTCCGACACGCCGTTACCTTCGACGGGCGCTTCGGAATTCTTCTTTTTTCCGCAGCCGGTAAGCATACCGACGGTCAATATCACGGCGCATATCACGCAGATTATACGTTTCATTTCCCGCTCCCGAATTAATTATTTCTATTTGATAATAGTAACACGAAGGGCAGATGTTGGCAAACATTTTGTTTTATGTTAGAATGAACAAAACATTAATTTTTGGAATTGAGATGGGAAAAATGAGCTCCTTTTTTTCGCTTTACGACGCTGTAATCGAAAACATTACGCGCGGAACGGTTATTGAACGCTCTGTAAAGGGAGAACGCTGGTCGGCATCTCTCGGCGGTGGCAATCTCGGCATCGCGATGACCACCGAGGGCGAGAGCATTACGTCAATGTTCCCGGACGGGGTTGAGGGTATGGACATCAAAGATGCTGCAGAGGGCATAAAAAGCTGGAATCTGCGCGAAGCGGGGCTTTCCCTTGCCGCCGTCAACCTCTGGTATAACACGCCGGAACGCATGGAAAAGCTCGGATGCGAAGAGCCCTTTGAAAATTACTGCACCGCAGGGCTTGATATCAAAGGAAAGACAATCGCCGCGATAGGGCATCTGAAAATGACGGAAGAGATTCACCGCGAGGCCGGGAAAATATATATAATCGAGCGAATGCCGCAAAACGGGGACTATCCGGACTCCGCCTGCGATTATATTCTGCCGCAGTGCGACATCGTGCTTATAACGGGAAACGCGATAACGAACAAAACGCTCCCCCACCTGCTCTCGCTCTGCAAGAACGCGTATACCATTCTCACAGGCCCATCCGTACCCATGTGCCCGGCGCTTCTTGACTGCGGCATCGACAGGCTCGCCGGAATGGTTGTCACAGACAGCGAGGCGATGCTGAAAAAAGTTGAAGAAGGCTCCGGCGGATCGCCGTATATTTACGGAGAGAGCTGGCTTTTGAAAAAAGCATAATTGTACAATATAAAAATAAATCTTGGAGTGAAAATATGGGATGAGCAAAGTGTTGTCAGGACTATTATCACTTGATGATTAACCGGCGGATTCAACGACGGAGAACTGATCATTCTCGGCGGAAGGCCCGGAATGGGAAAAACGTCCTTTGCGCTTAGGTTGTTGGAGATGTCAGGCATTGAGCAAAAAGAAAACTGCCTTATGCAGTCATTTGAAATGCCATCATCTTTGCTTGCGCGCCATCTTTACGCGCTGCGCACGAGACTCTTTTGGGAATTGGACAAGCAGGAAAACGAGATTAATGCCTTCCGCGATCGGTATATTGATAACGGGCCGATTTGGATCGATGACAGCCCGACGCGCACTTTGGAGGAACTGAGCGAGAAATGGCGTTCTCTGCAAGCAGAGCATAATTTGAAATTCATCATCGTCGACTATCTTCAGCTTATGACATCGCCGGACGGGCTAAACTCATGTTTGAAGCAGCTCAAGTCTATCGCGAAAGAGTTATCCTTGCCGATCATCGTTCTCTCGCAGCTCAATCGCGCCGTGGATTGCAGAACCGACAAGCGGCCAATCGTTACGGATTTGCGCTGGATAGATGATCTTGATGCCGCTGATCAGATTCTGTTTCTGTATAGGGAAGATTATTACACAAATCCCGATGAGCAGCGCTGCAGCATACCAGAATTTATTCTTGCAAAGCATCCGGAGGGCAAAACGGGAACAGTTAAAATACCGCATTACTTTACCTCAGAGTATTTTCTTTTATATGATTTGCGTGATTAGAAACATGATTGAGAATCAAGAAACGAAAAGTGCGCCGAAAATCGGACCGTTTTTTTGGATAAACGACCGCTTGGAAGCAGATATGATAGATTTTCGCGATGGCAGAAAACAGGCGGATAAGCTGGATAATCCTTGCAGTCACGAGCAATTGTACGATCAAAACCACCGCAGCGGAGATTACATCGATTTTCCGAGAGGCAGAGTTGTTTGGGATACGACCCGGGAAATCGGCATCATTTATATCGATCCGTGCATCAAAGAAAGAGCCGGCGAAATTGCGCGGAATTTTTCTCTCACAAAATACGCTGTAGAGGAAGATGACCACTATCATTGCAGAAACTGTGTTGATAAAGATCTGTTTGATACTGATACTATTTTTTCATTAAAATCTTCAATTTTAATGAAATCTTTTGAAGCCTGTAAGAGCCGCGCTTAAAGCGCGGTTAGGCTTCAAAAGGCGTCCGCCGACGGCATAAGTTCGCGTATGCCAAATCGGAGATTTGGACGCTCACTTATCATACGAAAACTACGCCGCTGCGGCGGCTATTAAAACATTTAATTGTCATTAAATGTTTTAATCAGTTTTCAGTATGAAAAGACAAGCGGCAGAAAGCTTTAAAAAAAAAGGAAAAATCCTGAAATCTTATGATTTCAGGATTTTTATAGTTGCGGGGGAAGGATTTGAACCAACGACCTCCGGGTTATGAGCCCGACGAGCTACCAGCTGCTCTACCCCGCGATATTT
>CAVHIP010000009.1:0-34661 GCA_963636125.1 Oscillospiraceae bacterium
TCATAATCGTATATTGACGTCGATTTATGAGCAACTCGGCTTTCGGCAAAATCTGAATTTTGCCGAAAGCCGAGTTTGTTATTGTTTCGTTGTCAGCAAAGCTGGGAACCGGCGGGAACGGAGTCATCAAGAATAATAAGATTCAGCTCCTCTTTGCCGTCGACCTCGCGCACCGCGGAGAGCAGCATGCCGTTGGACATTTGCCCCATCATCTTTCTCGGAGGCAGATTGAGGATTGCTACAACCGTTTTGCCGACGAGCTGTTCGGGCTCATAGAACTTGTGTATTCCGGACAGAATCTGACGGGGAGTACCGCTTCCGTCGTCAAGCCGGAATTTGAGCAGCTTATCGGATTTTTTTACAGCTTCGCATTCAAGAACTTTGCAAACGCGCATGTCGCATTTTGCAAATTCGTCAATGCTGACATCCGGCAGGACCGGTTTGGCTTTAACCTGCGGCGCGCTTGCCTTGTGAGCCAGCGCCGTGAGCTCTTCAATTGCCTTCTCGGTGTCAAGACGCGGGAAGAGAGTTTCGCCCTTGTGAACGGTGACACCCTCGGGCATGGAAGCGGAGAGACTTTCCCATGTGCGCGCCTCTTCGGATGCGCCGATCTGCTCGAATGCTTTCTTACAGGTGTCCGGCATGAAGGGAGTGAGCATAATCAGGGAGACGCGAAGCGCCTCAACAAGGTTGTACATAACGGCCGCGAGTCTGCCCTTGCCGTCTTCGCTCTTTGCAAGGACCCAAGGCGCGGTTTCGTCAATATACTTGTTCGCACGCTGGATGAGCTTGAAAACCTCTTCAAGCGCCAGATGAAGCTGGAAAGCATCCATCTGCGCGGCGTATTTTTCCGGAGCCGATTTAATCATGCTCAAAAGCTCGTCATCTGCCGCATCATATGCGCGCTCTGTCGGGATTTTGCCTCCAAAATATTTTTCTACCATTGCGGTTGTACGGGAAACGAGATTGCCGAAGTCGTTTGCAAGGTCTGTGTTAATTGTGCTGATGAGAAGCTCGTTGGAGAAGGTGCCGTCCGAGCCGAAGGGGAAAGTGCGCAGAAGGAAGAAGCGCAGCGCGTCGACACCGAAATAGTCGGCGAGGACATACGGATCAATAACGTTGTCGGACTTGTTGGCTTTCGATTTGGAAACTTTTCCTCCGTCGATTACGAGCCAGCCGTGTCCGTAAACCCGCTTGGGAACAGGCAGACCGAGGCTCATCAGCATCGCCGGCCAGATGATCGAGTGAAAACGCACGATTTCTTTTCCGACTATATGCACGTCTACCGGCCAGTATTTGTCAAAATCGTTGTATTTGTCATTGTCATAGCCGAGCGCCGTGATGTAGTTTGACAAAGCGTCGACCCAAACATATACGACATGACCCGGATCAAAATCAACCGGAACGCCCCAGTCAAAGCTTGTTCGTGAAACGCACAGATCTTCGAGACCGGGCTTTATGAAGTTGTTTATCATTTCGTTCACGCGGGACGGAGGAGTGAGGAAGGTACCGGTCTCAAGAAGCTCCTGCACGGGCTTTGCGTACTTGGAAAGACGGAAGAAATAAGCCTCTTCCTCTGCGTCTACGACATCGCGTCCGCAATCGGGGCATTTGCCGTCGACAAGCTGACTCTCCGTCCAGAAGCTTTCGCACGGAGTGCAGTATTTCCCTTTATACTTGCCCTTGTAAATGTCCCCTTTGTCGTACATCTTTTTGAAGATGCGCTGTATGGCGGCCACGTGATAATCATCGGTGGTGCGTATAAAACGGTCGTTGGATATGTTCATCAGCTTCCAAAGATCTTTGATGCCGTTTTCGCCTTCAACGATTCTGTCGACAAACTGCTGCGGGGTAACCCCTGCGGCCTTTGCCTTTTCCTCTATTTTCTGACCGTGCTCGTCTGTGCCGGTGAGAAACATTACGTCATAACCGCGAAGCCTTTTATAGCGCGCGATAGCGTCGGTCGCAACCGTGCAGTAGGTATGACCTATATGTAGCTTGTCTGAGGGATAATAAATAGGCGTGGTAATATAAAATGTCTTTTTCTCCATGGTCTTTTCCCTTTCAAATTTTCCTGCGGCAAACTCTGCCGACATATATATTCAATATTAAATAGTGAACAAAGTATACCGAGCATACTGCATCGCGTCAGCCCTCGGCGCCTGTAAGCGCTGCCTGAGCCGCCGCCTGTTCTTCAAGAGCTTTGTACTGCTCTGCGAATTCGTGCGTATGATACACATCGTAAATTTCGGCGATCGTTTCTATCAGATTGCCGTCTTTGTCATATACGTCTCTGAATACCTGCGCGCCGTAACCTTCGAAGAGCCAGGGATATTTGGTGTTGTTGTAACCCGCGACGGTTGAACGTGTTTCAATATGCGTTCCGTCAATATTTGTGCCGAGTATCTGCACTGTGAGAGCTCTGTTCTCGACATCGCAGTTGGCGACGATTTTTACGGGGTAATCGGTATCGTTTCTGAATTTAAAATGCGGACTCGGCCAGCTTACAGTGGCGTCATAACCCTTTTCGATGTAGTCGGAAGGGAAGTAGTGCGGGCTTCTTTCTACTGTTGTCAGCTTGTATCCGTAGAGCATTGCGCAGTACAGCGTCGACGATACCTGACATACGCCGCCTCCGAGCTCCTCTACAACCTCGCCGCTGCTGTATGCGCCCGCCGGCAGAAAGCCCGCCGCTTCGGTGCGTTCGCCCACAACATCGTTGTATGAAAATACGTCTCCGGGATAGAGAATATAGTCGTTTATCTTGCTCGAGGCGAGCATAAGGTTGTTGATTCGATTGTCGTTGCTGTTGGGGAAATATGTTGTTCTTTCGCCTAAAACATCGCGGAACAGCAGACTTTCAAGATCCGCCGCCGTAACCTCGGGGAACGACAGAGTAAGAGGAATTTCTATTTCTTTTGCAATTGTTCCTTCGTTCCAGATGCGCTCCGCTTCATCGACATCAAACTCGCATCCGTCGATATCATCGATGATCGTAAATGTGTTGTCATCGGAAAAATGCGCGTCAACCGGCTCTCTTGCAAGCTCTTCGTGGATCTTTTCAAAATCCGGCATTTCGGGATCGCGCGCGAGCGTGTCATATGAAATGCTCATTGTTCCGTTGTTGAGCGCCTCGATTATAAGATCTGCAATAGCGCCGTTGTCAAAGCTGAAATCCCCTGCGCCTTTTATCATCCGAAGAACCGATTTTTCTTTGTCAATCTCATAACCGCCGCTGCCGAGGCTGTTGTTGAGCTTGTCGATTCCGGATTGTACTCTTTCCTCGATGTATTCTCTGTCAAGTTCGTCAAGCCCTTCCGCGACGTCAACGGGCGCGAAAAAGCCCTTGAGATATTTTATGAGATTGAGATACCAATTTCCCTCATGCCCGTATGCGAATGCGAGATCCGCCGCGGTTTCCTTATCCGGCAGAACCCCTGTCTTGCTCATGTCTATCTGAAATTCGGACACGCCCATCAGCTTCACGGTGAGCGGAAGCGATGCCCTTATATCCCAGCCGGATTTTTCGAGCATTTCCGGAATTTCCTCGCGGGTAAGTCCGCTTACCAGCACCCCGTCTACGCTCACATTCGGAAAGACAGTGTCGCTGTATGTGACGTAAGCGGCGGCGCCTGTTACGGCCGAAACCGCCATAAGCACAATTATAAGAAATATTCCGAGCCCCTTGAGAAATTTTGCCGCGGCATCTGCGCGCGCTTCTCTTTTACGCTGCTTCTCCTCAATGGAACCTCGCGCTCCGCCGCTTTTTTTCTGCCCTCCGCTGCGCGCGGAGTGTTTGCGGTTATCCTCGTAAATATTGGAATTGCCGTTTGCTTTAATTTTTTTTCCGCCCGAATCACTTTTACTCATATTGCACTCCGCCATTCATTTTATTTCCGAGCTCATTTAAGGAGCGTCGCCGCGCAATGCGTTAAGAAAGCCGTATTTCGCAATGCTGCCTTTTCATCCGCCTGCGAGGGATAATTGCCGGTTTCAGCTTGTTGCGCGCTGATTGTACATGTCCGAAAAAACTTCTTCTTCGCCCTTGGGCAGGTCGATTTTCAGCTCTGCCTTGTCATCGTCAATGAGCCAAGGCGTACCTTCGAGCCTTCCCGTTGCCTGAACTTCAAGGAGAATGCCTATAAGCTGGTTGGAGATGAGAAAACCCGGAACCGTAAAATGCCATCTTCCGTCGGTAAGCTCCGCCCAGCCTTTTTTCTTAAAAGCGCGGAGAGCTTTTTCGATAGGTCTGAAATCGCTCTGAGTGCGCACCCTGTAGTCATATTCGGAGATTCCGCGCGATGTGCGCATGGCGAGCATGACATATTCGACGCTTTTCCCGAACTGGTCGATGTTTTCGTATTCGTCTACGAGGCTGGAATCCCTGTAAACAGCGGAGATGTAGCGCTTAAGATCTTTTATGTAGCTGTATCTCAGATTGCCTATGCATGAGTGCGCCCCCGGACCGAAGCCCATGTAGTCCTCAAGATTCCAGTATTTGAGATTGTGCTTTGACTCAAAGCCCGGCGCGCAGAAGTTGGAAACCTCATAGTGTTCATATCCGTATCTCATGAGCATGGAAGCGGCAAAGGAATACATATCCGCCTGCTCATCGTCATCCGGCATAATCGGCGAGCCGTTATATTCTCTGTACATCCTCGTCCCGCGTTCGAGCTTCAGCCCGTAGCATGAGATATGCTCCGGGTGCAGCGCGACGATTTCCGAAAGGGAATTTGCCCATTCGCCCTTCGTCTGACTCGGCAGACCGTACATGAGATCAACATTTATGTTGTCAAAACCGGCTTTTCTCGCGTCCTTGAATGCCTTTACCGCCTGCTGATAATTGTGCCTGCGTCCGATAAGCTTGAGAAGGTTATTGTCCGTCGCCTGAATACCCATCGATATCCTGTTGATGCCTTCCTCGCGCATGCGGCACAGATCGTCATAATGCATGCTGTCCGGATTGCACTCCACGGTGACCTCCGCATCGATGCGGACGTTTCCGTTCAGCTTGAGCGCGTTGAAAATTTCGATTATATTGTCGGCGCCGTAGTAGCTTGGCGTACCGCCGCCGAAATATATCGTGTCAACATCGTAATTTTTAATCGATGCCGACGATTCGTCGATGTGGTCAAGAAGCGCGTCTTGGTAATCCGGTATAATATGGTCGCAGCCGGAGAGAGAGTAAAAGTCGCAATAAGCGCATTTGCTGGCGCAGAAAGGTATGTGTATGTAAATTCCGAGCCGTTTTTTCATACGCAGAGATACTCCGAAAGAATGTTATGGAAGTCTCCCGGGGAGAATATTCTCTCCGGGAAGAGCAGCGCCGCCTTAGAACATTTCGCCGACGAGCGTGACAAACGATGCGGGATCTTCTATTTCAAGTCCGGCCATCATGGCGGCAAGCGTGAACATAACCTTTGACTGCTTTGCGGCTTTGTCTTTGTCATCCGCGTAAGTATCGAGCAGGGTTTTGACTGCGTTGTGATCGATGTTAAGCTCCAGCACACGGTTGGCGCGGAGTTTGCGCATCTCCTCGCTTGGCCCGCGGCGGAAATATTTTTCCATCTCCAGCGTTATGCCGCCTTCGGTGGTCAGCGCGCACGGCATATCTGCGAGCTTGGATGAGAATTTCACCTTGCTGACATCCTCGCCGATGGATTCCTTTACAAAATCGAGGAAGTCCTTGTTTTCTATATCGCGCTCTTCTGCGGCCTTCTTTTCTTCCTCCGTGTCAAAGCCGAGATCATCTGTCACAACATTGCAGAAAGCCTTGCCGTCCTGTTCCTGCAGGCACTCCAGAACCATTTCGTCAAGTGCGCTCGTAAGATAGATAAGCTCGTATCCGCGTTTTTTGACCTCCGCGCACTGAGGCAGACTCATTGCGTGCTTGACGGAGTCTGCGGTGGCGTAATAGATGACCTTCTGGCTTTCGGGCATGTTTTCAACGTATTCCTTGAGCGTTATCTGCTTGTCGTCGGATGTGTAGAATATGAGCAAATCACGCAGAAAATCTTTGTACCTGCCGTATTCGTCGCAAACGCCGCACTTTATGTGGACGCCGAAGTTGCGGAAGAATTCCTCATATTTCGGCTTGTCGTCCTTCATGAGCTTTTCAAGCTCCGCTTTTATCTTCTTTTCAAGATTCTGCCCGATTATCTTGAGCTGCCTGTCATGCTGCAGGATTTCGCGGGAGATGTTGAGCGAGAGATCGGGGGAGTCCACAACGCCCTTGACAAACTCGAAATACTCATGCACGAGCTTGTCGCATTTTTCCATTATCATCACGCCGTTGGAGTAGAGAGTTATGCCGCCCTTGTTGTCGCCGATAAAAGCGTTGTCGTTTTCTTCTCCGGGAACAAAGAGCATGGCTTTATAGGAAACCGTGCCCTCCGCGTTGATGCGGATAAGGCAGCAGGGATCCTTCCTGTCTCTGTTCTTCTCTTTATAATAGGCAATGCAGTCGTCGTCCGTAACATCGTTCTTGCTGCGCTGCCAGATGGGTATCATGCTGTTGACGGTCTCGTTTTCCGTGACCATTTTATACTCATACTTGGGGCTGCCGTCGTCGTTTTTTTCGCCCGTTTCAAAGCGCTCCTGATGCTCTATATCCATCTTGATTGGCCAGCGGACATAGTCGGAATATTTTTTGATAAGCGCCTTGAGCTTCCAGACCTCAAGATATGAGCCGTAGATTTCCTCATCCGAATCGGGCTTGATGTGCATGATGACATCTGTGCCGACGCTGTCTTTCTCACACTCGGTGACGGTATATCCGTCCGCCCCGCGGCTGACCCATTTTACGCCCTTTTCCTCGCCGTATTTGCGCGTGATAACGGTCACTTCGTCGGAAACCATGAATGCGGAATAGAAGCCCACGCCGAACTGACCGATAATGGACAGATCTTCGCTCTCGCTCTTATCCTTGTCCATTTCGCCCTTGAAGCTGAGCGAGCCGCTCTTTGCGATAACGCCGAGATTGCTTTCCGCTTCCGACGCTGTCATACCGATGCCGTTGTCGCGCACGGTGATTGTGCGCGCCTCTTTGTCGGCGATGACGTCGATATGGAAATCTTCTCTGCTGAGACCGATCTTGTCATCCGTGAGCGACATATAGCAAAGCTTATCTATCGCATCGGACGCGTTGGATATAATCTCACGGAGAAATATCTCTTTGTTGGTGTATATCGAGTTGATCATTAAGTCAAGCAGACGCTTGGATTCGGCCTTAAACTGTTTTTTTGCCATTTTTGCTGTGCCTCCATAGATTTTCATAATCATAATAATGTATTATACCACACCCATCGGGAAATTCAACAATTGATTACATATATCTGTTGCCTGCGCTGCGGAAATGCCGGAAGTGTGGATTTACAAAAGTCATTGTATAATCCGGCACCGCATAAAGACGTGTTTGCCAAACTGAAGCATCCTCGAATTACGCATTATATGGCAACTTTTCCTAAGGGTAGACGTGTTTTGATTTTAACAATGTGCAAAATGACGAAATGATTTTAAGAAAATGTAAAATTAACTATTGAATTTTTGACACGGATAGGTTATATTATATATGGTCACAGAATGTTCATTTTTTTGAAAGGGCGCGAAAGCACGATGGATAGAGACGAATTTTTGAAAGTGCTTGAGAACTCTTTCACCGCTTATTATAACGTCATCCACGAAGATAGTATCGGCGATCTTCCTCTCGCGTTCCGGGCGGATTATTTTTCAAGGGCGGAGAAATACTGGCTCTCTAAAAAAATTACCGTTTGGGCGAACGAGACAAACGAATTTGCCTACATTTTTTCGAATGATCGTTTTGATAAAGATATGGTCGATATGTGCGTTGACTATGCCCTTAAAGAAGGCCTGCCGAGGGTCAAGCCGCATAAAGAGCACCAATATACAAATATAAAAGTGATTTTTGTGGCTGATTCCTTTGAAGAGGACACCGTGAAATATATTCAGGCAAAAAAATTCAGCAAAAATTATAAATTTTCTCTTCACGGTTTTACAGAGCTCAAAACCGCCGCTGTCGATCTTCCCGCGCAGAAAGCCTATACGAACAGAGCGGCTCACGAGCTGACCGATTATTTCAGAAAACTGTTTGCGGCCGTTAATAAAAAATAATGTCTGCAAGTGGTTATATAAATTTCATTTCAAGGAGTGAAAAGTGTGAGCGCAATAGTTATTCTTCTCATCGCAATCGTCCTGCTCGCAATCGGCTACGTGTTTTACGGCGGCTGGTTGGAAAAGACCTGGGGTATTGATCCCAACAGAGAAACGCCTGCACACACCAGTTACGACGGAACGGACTTTGTTCCTTCTAACCCCGCCGTTCTGATGGGTCACCATTTCTCCTCTATCGCCGGCGCAGGCCCCATTAACGGACCTATCCAGGCCGCGGTTTTCGGCTGGGTTCCCGTTTTCCTGTGGGTTGTATTCGGCGGCATCTTCTTCGGCGCAATGCATGACTTTGGCGCCCTGTTTGCCTCTATCCGTCATAACGGCGGCTCCATAGGCGAAGTCATCAAATCCGAGATGGGTGTTAAGGCTCAGCGCCTGTTCACCATCTTCGCGCTGCTCGTTCTTATTCTTGTTATCGCATCCTTCACCGCGGTTGTCGCGGGCACCTTCGTGTCTGAAGCGCCGACCTTCTTTACCTTCGGCGCGGCAAATGTCAGCGGAAACGCATCCACCGCAACCACATCCCTTCTCTTCATTGTTATAGCGTTCATCTTCGGCTTTGCCGTGTACCGCAAGAATGTTCCCGTCGGTCCTGCTACTATCGTCGGCATTATCGGCATTGTTGCAATAGTCATCGCCGGCCTGAATATGGGTATCAACGCTTCCCGTACCGCATGGGTTATCTTCATCGCCGTTTATGTCATGGCTGCGTCTCTGCTTCCTGTCTGGATGCTTCTCCAGCCGCGTGACTATCTGTCCTCCTTCCTGCTTTACGGCATGATGATCATCGCATTCATCGGCATCATCTTCTCCGGCGCAAAGGTTGAACTTCCTGCGTTCGTCGGCTGGAAGGGTGTAAACGGCACTTCTCTCTTCCCGACTCTGTTTATCACTGTCGCGTGCGGCGCTGTTTCCGGCTTCCATTCTCTTATCGGTTCCGGCACCACCTCTAAACAGCTCAATTCCGAGAAAGACGCTAAGATCATCGGCTACGGCGCTATGATCATTGAGTCTGCTCTTGCGATCATCTCCCTCATCGCTGTCGGCGTTCTCTATAAAGAGACCGATATCTACGCTCTCGCAAGCGGTGGCGATAAAGCGGGCGCTGCCTTCCAGGCTCTCTCTGCTCCTCCCACTGTTTTCGCGGCAGGCGTTGCAACCATGGTTGCAAATATGTTCGGCGGCGCGGCAGACTTCTCCAACCCCGTATACAACACCGTATACACTCTCTTCACCCTGTCTGTCTCCGTCTTCGCTCTGACCTCTCTTGACTCCGGCACGCGTCTTGCTCGTTACATGTTCGCAGAGCTCTTCATTCCCGAAGGAAAGACTCGCGATGACCTGACCGGAATCTCCAAGGTTCTCTCTCATCCCTTCGTTTCCACTCTTGTCATGGTCGTTATCGGCTGCGGCATGGGCTTCATGGGCCTGAGCCAGATTTGGGGCGTGTTCGGCGCCGCTAACCAGCTGCTCGCCGGCCTTGCTATGCTGGCTGTTGCCGCATGGCTCGGCAACATCGGCAAGAAGAACGGCATGTTCTTCTTCCCCATGATCTTCATGCTTGTCGCAACCATTACTTCCCTTGTTACCACCATCATCAAGAAGATCACCCTCATTGCCTCCGCAGGCGCTGTATGGGGTGACTGGTTCCAGATGATTTGGTCCATCGGTCTTGTTGTCCTTGCTGTTATCCTTGTTGTTCAGGGTGTTCAGGTTCTCGGCAAGAAGAACGAAAAGAAAGCCTGATTATAGGTTTTGTAAAATTAAAAAAACGGCTTCCCGAATTTCGGGAAGCTGTTTTTTTATTATCGGCGTAGAAGAACGTTACTTTCCGCGAATTTTATTGTTCGTTCTCATTATAATATTGAGCAGCAGATAATTTCTTGTGATGATGCAAAAATAAATGATCCGGTATTTTAAGCTCATGTTTTTTATGTATTTATTGCTTCTGTAATTCGGAAACTTGGATTTGTAATCTTCAAATAGCTTATCCTGAACGTCACTTTTCCGGTCGGCAAGATTCACTCTTGCTATTGACGTGATAACCTCATGGTGAAAAGCGGAATATTCCAGCTGTTCGTGATATTTTTCAAAAAGTCCGCAGGAGCGAAACGCGTCCAGCATGGCGTTCACCGCCGGGATGATTTCAAGATTTCTGGCGGTATTTTTGTTGTTTGTTATTGAACCCGCCCGCTGAAGATAGTTATGCCACGGCTTGTGTACGGAAATCATTTTGCCGCCGATTGTATACAGCCTCGGTGTAACATACATGTCCTCATACCAGACTCTGCCCGGGTAGTATATTTCATTGTCGATAAATAAACTGTGTCTGTATATCTTGTTCCAGGCCGACGGCATTTCAAAAAGAAGCTCCGGATATGTTTCAAGCGTAAATTCGCCTTCGATTTTGCATCCGTTGATATATTTGAGAAGCCTTCCCGATTCGTTGACTGAGCGAATATCGAAAAATAAAATATCAAAATCTCTGTAGAAATACTCGAACATTTCCGGCAAAGCGTTGGGGGAGAGATAATCGTCGCTGTCGAGAAACAGAATATATTCCCCGCCTGCCGCTTTGATGCCTACATCCCTTGCCGCGCCGAGTCCTCCGTTCTCGGTGGTTATAACCCTGATAAGCTCCGGAAATCTGCGGGAATAATCAAGGCAGATATCGGGAGATGAATCGGTCGAGCCGTCGTTGACGATTATTATTTCATAATTTTCCGAAAGCTCGGTATAAATGACGGAATCAAGGCATTTTGCCAGATAATTTTCAACATTGTATACCGGAATAACCACAGAAAGCTTTTTCATGAACTGTATCTCCATGCATTGTTTACATTTTTATAATATTCTAACACACGCCTTTTCGCCGCGCAAGGCATAAAAATACTTGATTGTCAAATGAGTTTTGGTATATAATCATCAAAGAATTTATTCGAAGAAATGACTGGAGATATTCATGAGCAGAATTAAAGAAAAGCTTTCGCCTGAGGAAGCGGCCGCGAAAGCGCTTGCACAGCGCAAAGACATTTATGATTGGATACAGTGCCTCATAAGCGCGCTGATCGTCTGTGTGCTGATTTTTGTTTTTCTCTTCAGAGTAATTGATGTAAAAGGCTCGTCAATGGTTCCGACGCTCAATAATCAGGACAAAATGCTGGTTTCCGGGTTATTTTATAAACCCAAAGCCGGCGATATAGTTGTTTTCAAAAAGGATGAATACGACCCCGAAAAAGCGCTTGTGAAGAGAATTATAGCCACCGAGGGTCAGAAAATAAATATAGACTTTGATAAGGGCATCGTGTATGTCGACGAAGTCCCCATTGAGGAGGACTATATCAACGATATTACGACCACAAAGCTTGACTTCATAGGTCCTCAAACCGTCCCGGAAGGCTGCGTGTTTGTTATGGGCGATAACAGAAACATGTCGACCGACAGCCGCAAGACCGAGATCGGCATGGTTGACAGCAGATTGATAATCGGAAGGGTCTACTGCATCCTTTTCCCGCTGAAATCCTTCGGATTGGTGAAGTGATGGAAAGCAACGCCTATGAAAAAATGAATATACAGTGGTTTCCCGGCCATATGACCAAGGCCCGGCGGATGATCGAGGAGAACATCAAGCTCGTTGACGCAGTCTGCGAGATACTTGACGCCAGAATTCCGCGCGCCGGCCGAAATCCGGATATTGACACTCTCGCCGCGGGCAAACCGCGGCTTGTCATTTTGAACCGCTGCGATCTTGCGGATGAAAACGCCACAAAGCGCTGGAGAAAGTACTTTGAAGATAACGGAACTCCCGTTATCGAATGCGACGCTAAATCCGGCAAAGGCGTAAACGCCTTTGTTCCCGCAATCAGAAAGCTTCTTGCGGAAAAAATCGCGCAATATGAAGCCAAGGGGCAGACGGGAAGAGCGCTCAGAGTAATGGTGCTCGGCATCCCGAATGTCGGCAAGTCGACTTTTATAAACAAAGTCGCCGGGCGCAAGGCTGCTGTCGCCGGGGATAAACCGGGAGTTACGCGCGGAAAACAGTGGATTAACATTGACCGCTCTCTCGATCTGCTCGATACGCCCGGCATCCTTTGGCCGAAGTTTGAAAACCCGCAGGTCGGCGA
Source organism: Oscillospiraceae bacterium (assembly GCA_963636125.1). Taxonomy (GTDB): domain Bacteria; phylum Bacillota; class Clostridia; order Oscillospirales; family Oscillospiraceae; genus Limivicinus. The sequence goes on from CAVHIP010000009.1 coordinate 12,312, forward strand.
GCTGCTCGCCATAACAAACGCTATCAAGAGCGAGATAATCGATAAAGAAACCTTAGCGGCGAATTTTATGCTCCGGCTGAGAGAAAATTACCCTCAGGCAATAGAGGCGAGGTACAAATTTACGCCGGACCCCGATGCAAGCGGATTCGAGCTGCTTGAGCAGTGCGCCAAAAAGCGCGGTTTTGTTGTATCCAAGGGCGAGTACGATATAGAGCGTATGGCATCGACCCTTTTGGGCGAATACCATGAAGGCAAATTGGGAAGAATAACGTTGGAGCTGCCGGATGACTGAGTTATGGAGCCTTGAAAACGAAATATACGATTCCGGCGTAAAATTGCTGTGCGGAGTGGACGAGGCGGGAAGAGGCCCTCTCGCCGGCCCTGTATGCGCTTCCGCCGTTATACTGCCGCGAGGCATGGAAATAGCCGGATTGAACGATTCAAAAAAACTCAGCGAAAAACGTCGCGAAGAACTGTATGATGTGATATGCAATGAAGCGATAAGCTACGGGATCGCTTTTGCAGAAGTTGAGGAAATTGAGACGCTCAATATACTTGAAGCTACTTTTGTCGCGATGAACAGGGCGATAGCGAAGCTCTCGGTCGTTCCCGAGCTTGCTCTTATCGACGGCAACCGCGCGAAAGGAATATCGCTTCCGGCCAAAGCTATCGTAAAGGGCGATGCTAAGTGCGCGGATATCGCCGCGGCGTCAATCCTTGCGAAGGTTACAAGGGACAGGTATATGCTCAAAATGGCGGAGAAATATCCGGAATATCATTTTGAAAGGCATAAGGGCTATGGTACGAAGGCGCATTATGAGGCATTACGCGAATACGGCCCCTCGCCTATACACCGTATGAGCTTTTTGAGAAAGATGCACTGATGAATATAGGAGAACGCGGAAAATTCGGAGAGGACAAAGCCGCCGAATATCTCGAGAATAACGGATACAGCATAATCAAACGTAATTTTTCCTGCCGCTTCGGCGAGATAGATATTATCGCGGAAAATGCCGGATATCTGGTGTTTGCCGAGGTTAAGCTGAGAAAAAATGACAGATACGGCGAAGCGAAAGAGTTTGTCAATTATTCAAAGCAGCAGAAAATTATCAAAACCGCATCACTGTTTCTCACAAAATATGAGACGGAGAAACAGCCGAGATTTGATGTTATAGAAATCTACGCGCCCAATGGTGTCTTGTCGTCCGTGAGGATAAACCATATCGAAGACGCTTTTATGTGATCGTGAACAAACTCGTATCACCGGCGGATGATTGATTCTTGATTTGAAGAACAATTTCAGCGTGTGACCCTGATTGGAGGGATTATGGCATTATACGCAATAGGCGATCTTCACCTGTCGCTTGCAAAGGATAAACCGATGAATATATTCGGCGATATCTGGGAAAACCATACGGAAAAGCTCATAACCGGTTTTTCAAAACTGAACGATGACGATATTTGCGTCATCTGCGGTGATATAAGCTGGGGGATGAGCATGGATGAAACTTTGCCGGATTTCAAGTTTATTGACGATCTGCCCGGCAGGAAGATAATTCTTAAAGGAAATCATGACTATTGGTGGAACACCGCGACAAAAATTAAAAAATTTTTCGCGGTTAACGATATAAATACAATAGATATTCTTTACAATAATTGCTATGAATACGGCGAATATGCAATCTGCGGGACGAGAGGCTGGTTTTACGAGGAAGAAAAAAACGGAGCGCACGACAGGAAAATAATGCTGCGCGAAGTAATGCGTCTTGAAGCGTCTCTGAAAGCCGCAAAAGAGAGAAAAAAGCTTGTTTTTATGCACTACCCGCCGAAATATCAGTTTTATTCCTGCCCCGAGATTATAGACCTTCTGAAAAAATACGAAGTAAGGCTCTGCTGCTACGGGCATATTCACGGGAAGGGCTGTCATTATGCCCTCAACGGCTGGAGCGGCGGCACGGAATACAAGCTCGTCTCTGCCGATAATGTCAACTTTACCCCTGTCAGACTGCCATATTAAAACGATAATCGCAAAAATCACGTAAAAAGCAGAAATAATCGTTGATTTTACGGAAAGAATCTGTTATCATACCTAAGGTTATGCACAAACTGAGGAGGAAACAAATTAATGTTAGTAAAGAATGTAGAAAAAAACGAAAATAAAACCGCGACATTTCAGGTAGAGGCCGACAAGGCAGAGTTTGAATCTGCTGTTAATAAGGCATATCTGAAGAACAAGGGTCAGATATATATTCCCGGCTTCCGTAAAGGCAAGGCGCCCCGCACCGTTATCGAAGGTATGTACGGCGCAGAAGTTTTTTATCAGGAAGCAACTGACGAGCTGGCGCCTCAGGCGTTCGAGTTCGGCCTTAACGAATCCGGTCTTAAAATGGTCGGCACCCCTGCCGTCAAAGATATAAACATCACCGATGACCGCACCGCGGAGTTCACTTTTGAAGTTACCCTGTATCCTGTTGTCACACTCGGACAGTACAAAGGCATTGAAGCGGAGAAAGCGCCTGTCGAGATTAAAGATGAGCAGGTTGATGAGGAGATCGCTTCCGTTCGCCGCCGCAATGCCCGCATGGTCACTGTTGAAGATCGCGCGGCGCAGATGGGCGACACCGTAAACATTGATTTTGACGGTTATCTCAATGGTGAACGTTTTGACGGCGGCAAGGCTGAGGGTTATTCCCTTGAACTCGGCTCCAACTCCTTTGTCCCCGGCTTTGAGGAACAGATTGTCGGCATGAAGACGGGCGAGGAAAAGGATATTGACATCACCTTCCCCGAAAATTACGTCGAGAATCTTGCCGGAAAAGCGGTTGTATTTAAGATTAAGCTTAACTCTGTCACGTTCCCCGAACTTCCCGAGCTTGACGATGAGTTCGCAAAGGATGTTTCCGAGTTTGACACTCTTGATGAGTATAAGGCCGATGTCCGCGCAAAGCTCGAGCAGACTGCGCAGAACAACGCCGATTCCGCTTTCCGCGTCGAGGTTGTCAAGAAAGCGTGCGATAATATGACTGTTGATATTCCCTCTGTTATGATCGATGCAAAGGTAGAGGAGATAATCCGCAGCTATGCCGCAAATTACGGCTTTGCAGATCGTAGCACATCTTTTGAACAGCTCAAGCAGATGATGGGTCTTACCGATGATGTTATAAACGCATCCATTCGCCCCAGCGCAGAACTTCAGGTAAAGTCCGATCTTCTTTTTGAGGCTGTTGTCGAGGCTGAAGCTCTCGATATCACCGAGGATGAGCTTAACGAGTATATAAAGAAGGTTTCCGATTCGATGAAGGCAAGCGAGGAGGAGATTGTCGGTTACTTCGGTAAGGATTTCATCAAGGAAGAGTACAAGAAAGAAAAGGCAACGGATGTCGTTTACGGAAGCGCGGTCGCGGTAGCGCCGAAAGCCGAGGAAGAGACATCCGAAGAACCGGAAAAGGCGGAATAATAAAACCTGTCGATTTCCATGTATTGAGGATTGATTCCCCAAAATAAAGATGTACTCTCTTGGATGCCGATTAGCTTAAAGGAGAATTATATTATGAGTTTGGTTCCGTATGTAATAGAACAGACAAGCCGTGGCGAGCGCTCATACGATATTTTTTCGCGTCTGTTAAACGATCGTATTGTTATGCTTTCCGAAGAAGTAAACGATACCACGGCAAGTCTTATAGTCGCCCAGCTTCTTTATCTGGAAGCGCAGGATCCCGATAAGGATATTCAGTTTTATATAAACAGCCCCGGCGGGAGCGTGACATCCGGTCTTGCAATATATGACACTATGCAGTACATTAAACCCGACGTATCCACCATCTGCATAGGCATGGCGGCATCTATGGGCGCGTTTCTGCTCTCATCCGGCGCAAAAGGAAAGCGCATTGCGCTCCCCAATTCCGAAATCATGATTCACCAGCCGTCCGGCGGAAGCAAAGGCCAATGCACGGATATTCAAATTCAGGCCGAACAGATACTTAAAATCAAACAGAGACTGAATACGATACTTGCTTCCAACACCGGGAAATCCATTGAGCGGATTGAGGCGGATTGCGAGAGAGACCATTTCATGACTGCCGAGGAAGCGCAGAATTACGGTCTTATTGATAAAGTAATTTACAAACGCTGACTGATTTATGGGGGAACGCGCCGTTCCCCCATATTTTAAAAGATTTCATTAAAATCAAAGATTTTAATGAAATAATAGTATCAGTTCATTCTGTTATGGAGGTTTTTATGCCGAAAATGGATAACAAAAGGGGCATCAGATGCTCATTTTGCGGAAAGCCGCAGTCTATGGTTGATAAGATGATTTCCGGCAACGGATGCTATATCTGCGGGGACTGTATAGAAATGTGCGCTCATCTTATCAGGGAAGGAGAGCCTAAACGAAGCTTTGACGGATATGACGGACTTCCTCTGACTTTTGATAAGCTTCCCAAACCCATTCAGATTAAAGAACGTCTTGATCAGTATATTATCGGTCAGGATAAGGCCAAAATTGCGTTGTCCGTTGCGGTGTATAATCACTATAAGCGTATCATGTTCCATCCGGAGAGTGACGTTGAGCTTCAGAAGAGCAATATTCTGCTCATAGGGCCTACCGGAAGCGGCAAAACCCTGTTCGCGCAGACGCTCGCAAAAATGCTTGACGTTCCTTTCGCGATTGCCGACGCTACGACGCTTACCGAAGCCGGTTACGTGGGCGAAGATGTTGAAAATGTTATTTTAAAGCTTTTGCAGGCGGCGGATTTTGATGTCGAAAGAGCTCAGAACGGAATTATATATATTGACGAAATAGACAAGATCGCGCGCAAAAGCGAAAATACATCGATTACTCGCGATGTTTCCGGCGAAGGCGTTCAGCAGGCGCTTTTGAAGATGCTTGAGGGAACCGTGGCCAATGTTCCGCCCAACGGAGGCCGCAAGCACCCTCAGCAGGAGTTTATTCATGTTGACACCACAAATATCCTGTTCATCTGCGGCGGCGCCTTTGACGGGCTCGACAAGATTATAGAGCGGCGTACCGACAAAAAATCGATGGGCTTCGGCGCGGATATTGTCAGCAATTCCGAGCGTGATGTCGGCGAGCTGTTTGCCCAGGTGCAGCAGCATGATCTTTTGAAGTTCGGAATTATTCCTGAGCTTGTGGGAAGACTGCCGGTGATAGCATCCCTTGCCTCTCTTACCAGGGATGATCTCGTGCGCATTCTGATTGAACCTAAGAACGCAATGACAAAGCAATATAAAGAGCTCTTTTCATACGATAATGTTGAGCTCGAGTTTGACTATGCCGCGCTTGAGGCCGTTGCGGATAAAGCGATTAAAATGAAAATAGGCGCAAGGGGCTTGAGAGCCGTTATGGAACAAACCATGATGGACACAATGTTCAATGTCCCCTCGGATTCGAGCATTGAAAAGGTTGTTGTTACGGCAGACTGCGTATGGGGAAAGGATAAGCCCGTAATAATGAGAAACCAAGCCGATTGAATGCTTCTTACTCCTGAAAGGAGAATTTATGGATACAAAATCAGAAATTAAAGTCACTCTGCCTCTTCTGGCGCTCAGAGGGCTCAATATTTTTCCGGGGCTCATGCTGAGCTTTGACGTTGAGCGCAGCCAGTCAATTGAAGCGCTTAATAAAGCGGTTAAATCGGATCAGCTGATTTTTATCTCAGCGCAGAAGGACGTATCCGTTGATGCGCCTGAGAGTGACGATATATATCATATCGGCGTTGTGTGCCGCATAAGACAGCAGCTGCACCAGGCGCACGGCAATATGTGCAGGGCGCTTGTCGAAGGATTGTACAGGGCTAAAGCGAGCAAGATTGATGTTGACGGCAAGTGTATGATGGCAGAGGTCAGCATGCTGCCGGACGTAAAGGATAAAGTCGCGCAGGTAAGACTTGAGGCGATGCTGAGAAACTCTCTCTCGCTTTTTGAGGAGTATATTCACGTTAACCCTGATATGATAAACGAGCAGCTCCTGAATATCTTCGCAAAGCCCGAGCCTTCTTTCGTTTCTTTTTATATAGCTCACCATGTGAGATTTGACCCCGCAAACAAGCAGCGAATTCTCGAGGAACTGTCCGCGTACAGGAGACTGCAGCTTTTGAGCAGACTCCTAAATAATGAGCTGAACGTTCTTGCCATTGAAAAAGAGCTGAATGACGCCGCGCAGGAATCAATGAACCGCAATCAGCGCGAGTATTATCTTCGAGAAGAGATGAAAGCGATTCAGGCCGAGCTCGGAGATGACGGGCAAGTAGACGATATAGACGAGTACCGCATAAAAATTAATGCCCTTCCTATAGATGAGGAATCCCGAGAAAAGCTTTTGAAAGAACTTTCAAGGCTTGCCAAACAGCCGTTCGGCTCATCCGAAGCGGCGGTTCTGCGGGGCTATCTTGATACTTGCCTTGAAATTCCCTGGGGAATTGCTACAACCGAGACAATTGACATTGCTAAAGCTGAAAAAATCCTTAACGATGAGCATTTCGGCCTTGAAAAGGTCAAAGAGAGAATACTTGAGTACCTTGCCGTCAGGCAGCTTTCGCCGGAAATCAAAGGTGGGCTTTTATGCCTTGTCGGTCCTCCGGGAACCGGCAAGACAAGTATTGCTATGAGTATTGCGAAAGCCGTAAACCGTAAGCTCTGCCGTATATCTCTCGGCGGCGTGCATGACGAGGCCGAAATACGCGGACACAGGAAAACCTATATAGGCTCGATGCCCGGAAGAATCATAAACGGTATAATTCAGGCGAAAAGCTGCAATCCGCTTATGGTACTCGATGAGATAGACAAGCTCTCTTCCGATTATCGCGGCGACCCCGCTTCCGCGCTTCTTGAAGTGCTTGACGGCGAACAGAACAAGACCTTCCGTGATAACTTCCTCGAGATACCTTTTGATCTGTCCTCCGTTTTCTTTATAATGACCGCAAACAGCCTTGATACAATACCGAGACCTCTGCTTGACCGTATGGAGGTAATAGAACTTCACAGCTATACGGATGAAGAAAAGCTTCAGATCGTAAAACGTCATCTTCTTCCAAAACAGCGTAAAAAGCACGGCTTGAAGGCATCTCAACTGAAAATTGACGATTCGGCAATGAAAGCGCTTATTGCGCTTTATACAAGGGAATCCGGCGTTCGCGTTCTTGAGAGAGAAATAGCTGCCTTATGCAGAAAAGCGGCCTCGGGAATTGCCGAAGAAAAATTCAAGAGCCTCAATGTGAAGGCTGAAAAGTTAGAGGAAATCCTCGGCCCGGCAAAATACAAAAAAGAAACCGCAAAGCATATCGATGAGGTCGGTCTTGTTCACGGGCTGGCGTATACAAGCGTAGGCGGCGAGATGCTCGATGTGGAAGCGAGCGTTGTGGACGGTACGGGCAAAACGGAGCTTACGGGAAATCTCGGCGATGTCATGAAGGAGTCTGCGAAAGCTGCCGTTACGTATATCAGAAGCCGCGCTCCTCAGCTAGGTATTGACGCTGACTTCTACAGAAACAAAGATGTGCATATCCATTATCCGGAGGGGGCAGTTCCTAAAGATGGACCGTCAGCCGGCATTACAACCTGTACTGCCGTTATTTCCGCCCTCACCGGCAGGAAGGTACGCGGCGATGTTGCGATGACGGGAGAAATCACGCTGCGTGGGAGAGTGCTTCCAATAGGCGGTTTGCGTGAAAAGACTATGGGCGCGCTCAGAGCCGGCATTAAAACTGTCATTATTCCGAACGACAATCTCAGCGATCTTGACGACATTGACCAAACGGTACGCTCAAAGCTCAATTTCATACCCGTAAATAGCATGGATGAAGTGGTAGACGCTGTCCTGCTGAAAAAAGAATCCGATGCTCACGCAATTATGCCGGTTCATGCAAAAAAACAGGAAACTTCCGTCGTGAGACAGTGAGGGGATTATGGCAAAGCTCAATCTTAATCGGGCAGAATTCGTAAAGTCCGCCGCAAGCGCCCAACAGTTTATAAACACGCCGTTTCCAACCGTGGTTTTTGCGGGTAAGTCTAACGTAGGCAAATCATCTGTAATAAACAGGCTCCTTAACAGGAAAAATTTTGCAAGAGTAGGATCCGAGCCCGGAAAAACCATACATATAAATTATTTTATCATAGATGATAAAATGTATTTTGTCGATTTGCCGGGCTACGGTTATGCCAAGGTTTCCCAGAGCGAGAGAGACAGATGGGGAAAGCTGATGGATGACTTTTTCTCATCCGGTCTTATGACACTCGGCGTAATGATAGTCGATTCGCGCCATAAGCCTACGGCGGATGATATTACCATGGCGGAATGGTTCAAGGCTTCCGGCAAGCCGTTTCTCGTTGTTGCAAACAAGCTTGATAAGCTGAAAAAGTCGGAAATCGAGCCGAATCTTGCGCTTATCGGGGAAACGCTCGCGCTCGGCAAAGACACCTTGATTATTCCTTTTTCAGCGGAAAAAGGACAGGGCAGGGAACAGCTGCTCTCTGAGATGCTGAAGCTGATATGATCAAAAAATCGGGACAGTCCGCCTTTCGGCGTGACTGCCCCAATTTTTGGCATTTTAGGAAATCTTGTCATTTATCCATTCGAGAATGTCTTTATAAACGTCATCCTTGTTGATTTCGTTGAGCATTTCATGTCTTCCGCCGGGATAGAGTCTTATCATTACATCGCGCAGTCCGGCGTTGCAGAAAGCTTTATATGCTTTTTCCACGCCCTTGCCGTAGTCGCCGACCGGATCGGCATCTCCCGACATGAAGTACACGGGCTTTTCTTTATCCATCTTTGAGATATTCGCCTTAGAGGTAATATACTTAATACCGTTCATCATATCGCGGTAAAGACTTACCGTGCATACAAAGCCGCACATCGGATCGGCAATATATTTGTCGACTTCCTTTTCGTCGCGGTTCAGCCAGTCGTACTTTGTCCTTGGATTTTCAATCTTGTTGAGATAAGACCCGAAAGCGATATTATCAAGCGTCTGACCATTGGCGTAAGGCCCGTTTTTGAGTACAAAAGCTTCTGCGATAATATTTCCGCCGGTTACCATAAGCGGATCCTGATGACCGGTTCCGCTGAGAATTGCGCAATCGTATTTATCCGGATGATCGATAATATAATTCCTCGTGAGAAAACTGCCCATCGAGTGACCGAACATAACATACGGTATCCCCGGGTTTTCCGCGACCGCAATGTCGTGAAGAAGAACCATGTCATCCACAACCCGGTTCCATCCGTCTTTCTCGGCGAAAAAGCCTTTTTCGCTGCCTATTAGCACAGACTTGCCGTGGCCGAGATGATCGTTTGCATATACCGCGAATCCGTTTTCGGCGAGAAACTGCATAAAATCTGTATAGCGCTCAACATGCTCCGCGATACCGTGAGCTATTTGGACAACCGCTCTTGCCGGAACATCAGGCAGGCATTTTTTTACATGGATATTGTTTCTACCGGTGCTCGATTTAAATGTAAAGTCGGAAAAAGTGACCATAATAATCCTCCGTACATCTTAATGTATAGGTATTTTAAATTGCTCCTCCCGCATCGGAGAGGAGCAATCATAATTATTTGCTTACTATTTCGCAGGTATCGCGCGCGATAACCAGCTCTTCGTTTGTGGGAATAACAAAAACCTTAACCTTGGAATCGTCAGTGGAGATCATGACATCCTCGCCACGCTTGGAATTGGCAGCATCGTCAATCTTTACACCGAGATATCCGAAGTATCCGGAGATCGCTTTGCGTGTATCTGCGCTGTTTTCACCGACTCCGGCAGTGTAAACGATTGCATCAACTCCGTTCATTGCGGCAACATAGGAACCGACAACTTTTGCAACCCAATAGTGGAACATTTCGAGCGCGAGCGCGGCACGTTTGTTGCCTTCTGCCGCCGCCTTGTCCAGATCGCGGAAGTCGGAGGAAACGCCGGATATACCCTGTACGCCGGATTTCTTATTAAGAATTGTGAGCATTTCGTCGATATCGATGTTGTATTTGTGCATGATATACTGCATTACGCCAGGGTCGAGATCACCGCAGCGCGTGCCCATAGGAAGTCCGACCAGCGGGGTGAAGCCCATGGATGTGTCGACGCACTTGCCGTGATCGATTGCGCATATGGAAGAACCGTTGCCCATATGGCAGGAAATGATTTTAAGCTCCTCGATAGGACGCCCCATGAGTTCGGCGCAGCGCTTGGAAACATAGCGATGCGAAGTGCCGTGGAAGCCGTAGCGGCGCACGCCGTCCTTTTCATAATATTCATAAGGAACTGCGTACATATATGCTTTGCCGGGCATTGTCTGATGGAAAGCGGTATCAAATACGGCGACCATCGGGACATCGCCCATAACGGCCTTGCATGCGTTAATACCGGTTATGTTCGCGGGATTGTGCAGAGGCGCAAACGGAGTGCACTCATCAAGCGTTTTCATGACCTCATCGTTGATAAGAACGGAACTTGCGAATTTTTCTCCGCCATGGACAACGCGGTGACCGACGGCATCGATTTCTTTCATTGAAGCCACAACACCATACTCGGCGCTTGTGAGCTTATCAATAACGGCGGCGATAGCTTCGGAATGTGTGGGAAGCGGAATGTCCTCATTGAATACGGGCTTTCCGCCGACGAGAGGGCTGTGCTTAAGGTGACCGTCGATGCCTATGCGCTCACACAGACCTTTAGCCATTACTTTCTCGGTCTCCATATCAATAAGCTGATACTTGAGAGAGGAGCTGCCCGCGTTAATAACAAGAATTTTCATTTTTTTGTTCCTTCCTATTGTAAAAAAATTGCTGATTAAGTAAAATAAATACATATGTATTTTAATACAAATATCGCAAAACGCAAGACTTTTTTAACGGAGCAGCCAAATATGAAAATTGTGGGAATCGTTGCCGAATATAACCCCTTTCACATGGGGCATGAATATCATATCAAAAAAACAAGGGATATGCTCGGCGAATGTGTGATAGCGTGTGTTATGTCAGGCGATTTTGTCCAGAGGGGAGAGCCGGCTTTGTTTTCAAAGCATTGCAGAGCCGAAGCTGCGTGCATGTGCGGCGCCGATATCGTGATAGAGCTTCCGCTTCCGTGGGCGCTTTCTTCTGCCGAGGGCTTTGCAAGAGGCGCAGTGGGTTTGCTTGCCGATATAGGGGCGAAATATATCAGTTTCGGCAGCGAAACGGGAGATATTGACTCGATTGAGAAGACGGCCGATATACTCAGCAGAGAAGCCGGCGTTGAAATGATTAAGAACATTCTGAAAAAAGAGCCGGAAATGAGCTTTGCGGCGGCGAGAGAGAAAGCAATAAAAAATCTTGCGGGAGAAGACTGTGCAAAAATCATAAGCGGCGCTAATGACAGCCTCGCCGTTGAATATTTAAAAGCAATAAAAAAAATTGATGTCGATATTCGCCCGGTTGCTATCAAAAGAGAGGGCAACGCTCATGATGGATACGGAGAACCGGGCTTCTTTTCCGCATCCGAAATCAGAAAACTTTTTTATGACGGAAGTGATATATCACGCTGTGTTCCCGAGAATGCGATGAAAGTATTTGCAAATGAAATAAATGCCGGCAGAGTGATAGATAAAGAGCTTTTTGAAATTGCGGCTCTCGTAAGATTAAGAGCTCTTGACGAAAATTATTTTCTTTCGCTGCCCGATTCAAATGACGGCATAGGCAACAGGCTTTACAGGGAAAGCCGCAGATGCGCATCGCTCGATGAACTGTGTAATGCGGCAAAAACAAAAAAATATGCCATGTCGCGTATCAGACGTATTACAATGCGCGCATTGCTCGGTATAAAGTCCGGTATGAACGCTGAAAAGCCGCCTTATGCAAGAGTGCTTGCCGCAAGCGCAAACGGATGCAGGGCGCTCAGAAAAATTTCAGATACAAAGGAGATTCCCCTCATAACAAAACCGGCGGAAATAAACAAATATGACAAAAAATTACAACAATTGTTTGCCACAGGCGTATATGCTCATGATGTATATTCGCTCTGTTATGAGAACAAAAGCGAGAGAATAGGAGGCAGAGAATGGCAGATTTCACCGAAAATTGTAAAAAATGAATAAAACTTGAAATTTATATAAAAAAATTTAGTAAAATTTGTGAATTGAAATTATGTAAATGATAGTTCATAATCATAACATCGTTGTTATAAAAACATGTGTCCGCAATACAAGGACAGACAACGAAAAATTATTTGGAGGAAAAGAAAATGAAAAAGGTCATTGCAATTGTTCTTGCTCTTACAATGATATTTGCTCTTTGCGCCTGCGGCGGAGCTAATAACAGCAGCGAAGCGGAAAGCAACAGCGCAGAAACAGCAAGCAGCGGCGCCGGTGAAGAAAAAGTTGTAAAAATCGGCGTTTTTGAGCCGCAGTCGGGCGACAACGGCGCCGGCGGCAAGCAGGAAATTCTCGGTATGCAGTATGCAAATTCCGTATTTCCCACTGTTGAAATCGGCGGCGAGACCTACAAGGTAGAGCTTGTTTATGCCGATAACGCTTCTTCCAACGACAAAGCGCCTACCGCGGCGCAGACGCTTATCTCCGGCGGCGTTTCCATCGTCCTCGGCTCTTACGGCTCCGGCGTTTCCATCGCAGCCGGCGATACATTCAGCAATGCGGGCGTTCCCGCGCTTGGTGTTACCTGCACCAATCCTCAGGTTACTTCCGGATGCGATGCTTACTTCCGCATTTGCTTCCTCGATCCTTTCCAGGGCACCGTCCTTGCAAATTATGCTAAGGAGCTTGGCGCAACTAAAGCATACTGCCTTGCAAAACAGGGCGATGACTATTCCGGCGGCCTCTGCAACTACTTTACCGAAGCGTTCGGCAAAGACAATTGTGTCTATGAACAGTTCCCCGAAGGCACAAGCGATTACTCCACATACATCACCAACGCGCAGAATCAGGGCTGTGATGTCTTCTTTGCTCCCGTATCTATAGAGGCTGCGGCTCAGATTATCGCAAAAGCTCAGACTCAGAATTTGGGAATGCCTATTCTTGCAGCCGACACATGGGATTCCAATGTTGTTCTCGAATCCGCAAAGGGTACCGATCTTGACATTTCTGTTACAACCTTCTATCAGGAAGGCGCAAATGCGGAATTTGATGCCTCTATCAAAAAATGGATCAATGACGATGCAACCAACCTCGCAAACAACGGCGGCAATGATGAGCTCGCTGCGGTTACCGTCATGGGCTACGATGCATATTGCGTAGCGCTTGAGGCTCTCAAGGCTGCCGGATCCACCGATCCCAAGGCTGTTCTTGAGGCTCTTCCGAACGTCACATTTGAAGGAATTACCGGCGCAATCGCATTTGACGAAGTCGGCGATGCTATGCGTGACAGCGCAATTGTTAAGCACTGCAACACCGAGACCGGACTTTGGGAGTTCGTCAACGTTGTAAAAGCCGAGTAATCGGAAATATCAATTTACCCGATTAAAGCACACTGGCGGGGAAATTTCCCCGCCAGTAAGCGTGTTTTTACGGGCTGCCCCGAAAGGGGACAGATTTGATATGCCTTTTTTCGTGACGGCCTGTATTTACTAAACTTAACTTTGGAGGATACACAATGAACACATTGCAGACTGTTCTGCCTTATGTGATATCCGGTATTTCCGTCGGAGGTCAATACGCGCTCATTGCCATCGGATATACTATGGTTTACGGCATTCTTCGTCTTATTAACTTCGCTCACGGCGATGTTTTTATGGTCGCGGGCCTGCTTATGGTTTATCTTGCGGCCGCGCTTCCCATATATATTGCCATTCCGCTTGTTATTATTCTCACTGTTCTGCTCGCCTTTGTTATCGAAAGAGTCGCCTACAAGCCTCTTCGTACCGCACCGCGCATGTCTGTTATGATTTCAGCTATCGGTGTCAGCTATCTTTTGCAGAATCTCGCCCTGTATATAACAGGCGGGCTTAATAAAAACTACCCGTCCATTCCGTGGATTTCCGATCAGGTGACCGTTTTCGGATTATCAACAACAAGGGTTACCGTTATTACGCCTTTCCTGACTGTTTTCCTTGTATTTGCCCTTGTCTATCTTATCAATCATACAAAGATAGGCATGGCCATGAGAGCTGTTTCGAGAGATTTTGAGACGAGCCAACTTATGGGCATAAAAATCGATAAGGTTATTTCCGTTACGTTTATAATCGGATCCTTTCTCGCGGCAATCGGCTCTATGCTCTACTTTACCAACTATCCCGGCGTTGTTCCCACATCCGGCGGAATGCCCGGTCTGAAGGCGTTTGTCGCTGCGGTATTCGGCGGCATAGGTTCAATTCCCGGCGCGGTTATCGGCGCGTTTATTATCGGTATTTGCGAAAGCATCATCAAAGGACTCGATACCATCCTTATTACCGGCGGAGTGATAAACGAGCAGTTAGGTCTTGCCACGTTCTCGGATGCGTTTACTTTTGTCTTGCTTATAGTGATTCTTGTTTTCAAACCCACCGGACTTTTCGGCGAGAAAAGTACGGATAAAGTATGAGGAGGGAGCAGTATGTTGGAAAAATCTGAACAGAAACGTAAGAATATCATCTCCTTTATCTGCATTGCGGCGTTTCTTCTCCTCATCCTTGTGCTTGACCAGATAATAAAGCCCACAAGCCGGATTTCCATGCTTCTTATAGTTCTCCAGAAAGGCTCTGTTTATGCTCTTGCCGCGGTTTCCATGAATTTGCTGAACGGTTTCACCGGACTTTTCTCTTTGGGACATGCCGGATTTATGCTTATCGGAGCATACACGTACGCAATGTTTACAATACCCGACAGCGTTAGAGACTCTGTGTACCAGTACTATGATGCTGCGATCAGATTTTCGATTCCGGAAGTATTGAGCGGCAGCCTGGGAGGCTTCGGAACAGTCCTCGGCGTTATAATCGCCGTACTCATGGCGGGGATTGCCGCGGCGATCTTCGCATACCTTATAGGTCTTCCCGTTTTGAGACTGAAGTCTGACTATCTTGCAATTGCTACCCTCGGCTTTGCGGAGATTATACGCGCTGTTTTCCAGTGGAGTAAGCTTGGCTCTCTCACAAACGGTTCAAACCTGTTGAAGAGTTTCGCGCGCACAAGCACTTTCAAGGCAACTATTTTCGGCGCGGAGCTTTCGTTTGCGACTTTTGTCCCAGTTCTTATAGCGACGATTTCAATTGCCATTATTGTCCTGCTTGTCAATTCGACGTACGGGCGCGCGTTCAAAGCGATTCGTGATGATGAAACGGCGGCGGAAGCGATGGGCATCAACCTTGCAAAGCATAAGATGATCTCTTTTGTTACAAGCTCTTTCTTTGCCGGAATTGCCGGCGCGAGCATGGCAATGGTTATGTCAATTGCTCAGGCGAGCAACTTCAAATCTGCCATGACCTATGAAATTCTCCTTATGGTTGTCCTCGGCGGCATAGGTTCTATTTCCGGCAGCGTTATCGGCTCTCTGCTTTTTGTCGCCGCCTCAGAGTGGTGGCTGCGCGGGCTTGACTCCGGCTCTTTCCTCGGCATCAACGCTCCGACCGTGTTCCGCAACGGCTTCCGTCTTGTCGTTTTCTCCGTGATTATAATGATTGTTGTTCTCTTCTTCCGCAAAGGCATTATGGGAGATAAAGAGCTGCCTGAGGTTATATCCGGATGGAAGAAAAAATTAAAGAAGGGGAGTGGCAGAGCATGAGCAATTCCGTGCTGAAAGTTGAAAATGTTACAATGCAGTTTGGCGGCGTTGTGGCTGTCAATAACCTCAACATCGATGTGCATGAGGGAAACATAGTGTCTCTTATCGGCCCGAACGGCGCCGGCAAAACCACTGCTTTTAACTGCATTACCGGCGTGTACCAGCCGACAAACGGCGTTGTCGAGTTTATGGGCAAGCCCATTGTGCGCGCTACCCCACAAGGCAAGATGAAAAAAACATACGCGGGAGAAAATGCAGAACTCTACGCGTCCCAATCCGTTATCAATCCCACACCGGATTGCATCACCAAAATGGGTATTGCAAGGACATTCCAGAATATTCGCCTTTGGAAGAGCATGACGGTTTTTGACAATGTTCTGATTGCCAAGCATATGCATGCGAGGAGCGGTTTCTTTTCCGCGGCTCTGCACTTGAACAAGGCCGATGAACAGCGCATGCGCGACGAGACGATGGCTCTTCTCGAGGAGCAGGGGCTTGAAAAATACAAGGACGATCTTGCCACGAGTCTGCCCTACGGTATTCAGCGGCGTCTTGAAATCGCAAGAGCGCTTGCGGCCGAACCCAAACTTTTGCTGCTTGACGAACCTGCGGCCGGCATGAACCCGCAGGAGACAATCGAGCTTTCCGAATTTGTCAGAGAAATTAGGGACAGGCATAATCTTACCGTCCTTCTCGTTGAGCACCACATGGATCTCGTGATGAACATTTCCGACTACATATACGTTATTGACTTCGGCAAGCTTATTTCAGAAGGCTTACCCGAAAAGGTACAGAGTGATCCGAAGGTTATTGCCGCATATCTGGGGGTGAGTGATGATGAATAAAGAGATTATACTCTCCGTCAAAGATCTGCAGGTAAACTACGGCGGCATCGAGGCGGTAAAGGGCATTTCTTTCGATGTGCATGAAGGCGAAATCGTCACGCTCATCGGCGCAAACGGAGCCGGCAAATCCACCACGCTCAAGGCTGTTGCCGGTCTTGTAAAACCGAAGAGCGGCAGTATTGAGCTTCGGGGAGAGAATATCGTCGGAGTTGATACAACGGATATCGTCTCTAAGGGCATTACGCTTGTTCCGGAAGGCAGAAGAGTCTTTGCAGATCTCACCGTTCTTGAGAATATTAAGATAGGCGCGTATCTCAGAAAAGATGATTTATCGGAAGATATAAAGTGGATATACGAGCTTTTCCCACGTCTCAAAGAACGGTCATGGCAGCTTGCCGGTACGCTCTCCGGCGGAGAACAACAGATGCTTGCGGTTGCCAGGGCGCTGATGAGCCGCCCCAAGCTAATTATGATGGACGAACCGTCCCTCGGCCTTGCTCCCATTATAGTCAAGGGAATTTTTGACATAATCAAAGAGATAAACAAACAGGGTACAACGGTTCTCCTGATTGAGCAGAATGCAAATATGGCGCTTAAAAATGCCGACTACGGCTATGTCCTTGAAACCGGCAGAATCACGATCTCGGGCAAAGGCGCAGACCTGCTCGCAAATGAAGATGTAAAGAAAGCATATCTCGGCAAATAAGCAGAACAAAGCCCGACGCGATAAATTGCGTTGGGCTTTTGCGCTCTTCGATATTGTAATATTGCCTTTATATTTGACGTGTGCTAAAATAAGTATCATAAAAATAAGCGGAGTTTATGATGTTTGAAAAGCTGAAACTTGTCAAAACACAATATGAGCAGCTGATTGAAAGAATGCAGCAGCCCGAAACATATTCAAATCCTGCTCTGTACGCAAAGCTTGAAAGAGAATCAAGGGAGATCGCCCCGCTTTATGAGGCATATATCGCATATGAGCGCGCGAGAAATGACATGAATGACGCCATCGCTCTTTCCGAGGAACCGGAGATGAAGGAGCTTGCGCAAGAGGAATACCAGTCCGCAAAAGATCGTAAGGAGCAGCTTGAACAGGACATCAAAATTCTTCTCCTTCCTAAAGATCCCAACGACGCCAAAAACGTTATTATGGAAATACGCGGAGGAGTCGGAGGAGAGGAAGGAATGCTTTTTGCCGCCGATCTTTTCAGAATGTATTCCATGTATGCCGAACGCAAGGGATGGACTGTCGAGGTCGCCAATGTAAATGAAACCGAGCTTGGCGGTATTAAAGAGATCAGTTTTGTCGTAAAAGGTGACGGCGCATACTCAAGACTGAAGTTTGAAGCCGGCGGCCACAGGGTTCAGCGCGTTCCGGTTACGGAATCCGGCGGCAGGATTCATACATCCGCCGCTACCGTTGCCGTTCTTCCGGAAATAGGCGAGGTAGATTTTAAGCTCAACCCCAATGATCTCAAAATCGATACCTATCGTTCCTCCGGCGCCGGCGGGCAGCACGTAAATAAAACGGAAAGCGCCATCCGGATTACTCATATACCGACCGGCGTTGTCGTAGAGTGTCAGGATGAGCGAAGCCAATATAAAAATAAAGACAGAGCCATGCAGATTTTGCGCTCAAAATTATATGAAGCAGAGAGACAGAAGCAGGCTGATGCGGTTGCGGCGGAGAGAAAAAGCCAGGTTGGCTCCGGCGACAGGAGCGATAGAATACGCACCTATAATTTTCCGCAGAGCCGCGTTACGGATCATCGCCTCACCGGCGATGTGAGAAGCTTTAATATTTCCGGAATAATCAACGGCGATCTTGACCCGCTTATTGATACTTTGACAGCGCAGGAGCAGGCGGACAAGCTGAAAGAGCAGGCTGCAATGTGATGAAAACAAAAATTTATACCGAAAAAAATATCAGCGAGGCCGCGGAGACGATAAAAAACGGCGGTCTTGTCGCCGTGCCTACCGAGACGGTCTACGGCCTTGCGGGAAACGGGCTTGATGAAAATGCCGTAAAAAATATATACGAGGTGAAGGGCAGACCAGCCGTCAAACCTCTTTCTCTTATGGTGCCCGATAAAAAAGCCATTTGGAAATACTGTGAAGACGTTCCGAAACAGGCGGAGCTGTTAGCGGACGCATTCTGGCCCGGACCGCTGACAATTATTTTGAAAAGCCGCGATATCGTGCCGGATATTGTCAGAGCGGGCGGAAAGACGGTTGGCCTGCGCTGCCCCGATCATCTGCTGACAATTGAGGCTTTGCAGACGGCCGGTGTGCCGTTTGCCGCGCCTTCCGCGAATCCGTCCGGTGAAGAAAGCCCCAAAAATGCGCAAAAGGTTGCGGAATATTTTTCCGGGAAAATAGACGGAATTATTGATGGCGGAGAGTGCGGAATCGGTCGCGAATCCACGATTATCGATATGAGCGCCTTGCCGTATAAAATTCTGAGGCAGGGGGCGCTTTCAAAGTCCGAAATTGAAAATGTGCTTGCGGATAACCTGAAAATAATCGGTATAACCGGCGGCACCGGATGCGGGAAAACCACGGCCTTAAACGTCCTGAAAAGCTTCGGCGCGGAGGTTGTCGACTGTGATGATGTCTATCATTCGCTCCTTGAGAGCAGCGCTGAAATGAAAGATGAGTTAGGACGCGAATTTCAGGAATGCCTGACGAACGGAAGTGTTGACAGAAAACGCTTGGGAAATATTGTGTTTAAGGATGAAGCACTTCTGAAAAAGCTTAATGAGATTACACACCGATATGTCAGACTGGAAGTAGACAGACGTTTGCGCGAATATGCCATGTCGGGAGGCAGCCTCGCGGCGATTGATGCGATAGAGCTGTTTTCATCCGGCGTCTCCGATATTTGTCAATGCACAATCGGCATGATATCCGACCGAGAAAAAAGAATTGAACGGATTGTGAAGCGAGATAATATTTCGGAAAAATATGCCGCCTCTCGCATTGACGCGCAGCATCCCAATGAATATTTCAAAGAAAAATGCACTTATGTATTGACCAATAACGGCGATCGGTCTTCATTTGAATCAAATTGCAATAAACTTTTTAAGGAGATATTGAAAAATGAGTGATTTAAGAGAAAAACTTTTTTATGAGCAGAAGAACGGGTATGACCTTATCGATACCGAGGAAAGACTTTTGCTTGAGGACTATTGCAGCGGATATATGCAATTTCTCGATAACTCAAGGATTGAAAGGGAAGCGGTTGTAAACGCGATTGCAATTGCAAAGAAAAACGGATTTCGCGAATACAGCCCGGATGTCGAGCTTAAGCCCGGCACAAAGGTTTATTTGAACAACCGCGGTAAATCCCTCATCCTTGCCGTAATAGGCAAAAAATCCCTTGCTGACGGCGCTGTAATAGCCGGCGCGCACGTTGACGCTCCGAGACTCGACCTTAAGCAGGTGACCATGTACGAAAGCGATGAAATGTGCTTTTTCAAAACGCATTATTACGGCGGAATTAAAAAATATCAGTGGGTTACCATTCCTCTCGAACTGCACGGCGCGGTTGCCCTGAAAGACGGTAGCGTCGTAAACGTGACGATCGGCAGAGAGAAGGGCGAACCGCAGTTTGTCATCACGGATCTTCTCCCGCACCTTGCGCAGGATCAAATGAAAAAGACCATGGCAGAGGGCATCACCGGCGAAGGGCTTAATATCCTCATCGGCAGCGCTCCGTATGCAGATGACGGCAAGGACAGGGTAAAGCTGGCGGTTCTCAGCATCCTTTACGATATGTACGGCATCACCGAGGAGGATTTTCTCTCGGCAGAGCTTTGCGCCGTCCCAGCGTTTGATGTCACCGAGATAGGCTTTGACAGGTCCCTTATCGGAGGATACGGACATGATGACAGGGTTTGCGCCTATGCAGAGCTCAAAGCAATTTTTGATGTCGCCGATCCCGAAAGAACATGCGTATGTATCCTAGCCGACAAAGAGGAGATCGGCTCCGAGGGCGTTACGGGTATGCAGAGCAGAGTTTTCGACAGCTTCATGGAGGAGCTTTGCGACAGACAGGGAGTGAAGCTCCGGAACTGCTTTGCAAAGAGCTTTTGCCTCTCGGCGGATGTGTGCAACGCATATGATCCTCTTTTCCCCGATGTCTCCGAGAAACGCAGCGACGCAAAGATAAATTACGGCATGGGTATCTGTAAATTCACCGGAGCCAGAGGCAAATCCGACACAAGCGATGCTTCCGCTGAAGTTGTCGCGTATATCAGAAAACTATTCGAGGACAACAAGGTCGTATGGCAGATGTCGGAGCTCGGCAAGGTTGACCAGGGCGGCGGCGGAACAATAGCAAAATACATGGCAAACCGCAATATTGACACTATCGATGCCGGTGTTCCGGTGCTGAGCATGCACGCGCCTTTTGAAGTCGTTTCCAAATTCGACTGCTACATGACATATAAGGGCGTCCTTGCCGCTTATAACGCGAAATAAGATAATATGCCTTAATTCCCCAATCCTCATTTAGAAGGAGTATATCCATGGCCAGAGAGAAAGCCGGGCGTAACAAAACGATAGATATTTCCGTTGAGGATGGGCGCGAATATCTGGACAGGTGCGTCACGGCGGAGAGCGCATTGACTCTGCCCGACTTTCTCGACAAGACCATTCTGGGCGACTGTCTTGAGGTGATGTCGTACCTCCCCACAGGCTTTGTCGATCTGCTCATCGCCGATCCGCCGTATAATCTTGACAAGGATTTCAACGGCAGCAGGTTCAGAAAAACCACAGACGAGGAATATCTCGAATACACCGAAAGCTGGCTCGAAAAGGCGATACCTCTACTAAAGCCGACCGCGACGATATATGTCTGCTGTGACTGGCAGTCCTCCTCCGTCATAGAGGCCGCGCTTAAGAAGCATTTTATCGTGCGAAACCGCATCACATGGCAGCGGGAAAAGGGCCGCGGCGCGCTGAACAACTGGAAAAACGGCATGGAGGACATCTGGTTTGCCACAAACTCGAAGGAATTTACATTCAACGCCGATGCCGTCAAGCAGCGCCGGCGGGTCATCGCGCCTTATAAGCTCGACGGAAAACCGAAGGATTGGGAGGAAACGGAAAGCGGAAATTTCAGGAACACCTACCCCTCAAACTTCTGGGATGATGTCTCCGTTCCGTACTGGTCAATGTCCGAAAACACCGCCCATCCCACGCAAAAGCCGGAAAAGCTGCTCGCGAAACTGATTATGGCAAGCTCCAACCCGGGTGATGTTGTGTTTGATCCGTTTCTGGGATCAGGCACAAGCTCTGTGACGGCAAAGAAACTAAACAGACATTATCTCGGTATCGAAAAAGACGCGCAATACTGCGTCTGGGCGGAAAAAAGGCTGGAATTTGCAGACGCGGACAAGAACATACAGGGCTATGCCAACGGCGTATTCTGGGAGAGAAACACAGCCAATCTGCAAAAATCCGCTCTGAATACAAGCTCAAATAGGAAAACAGACAAGGACAAATAGAAGAGATACTGCCCACACATTTTCAGCACGTGATATACTGCCCGGCTGATAAACAGCGGCGAATAATCAGATAATGTGGGAGCTAAGCTCATGCACAGAGGCATAACAGAAAAGAGCAGGCATTGCACCTGCTCATAAATATAGCCGTATCATATAGAAAAATCGAGTATTCATAGGTCAAATCACTCATGAATACTCGATGCAGTGCGCGAGGCGGGACTTGAACCCGCATGCCCGGAATGAGCACTAGAACCTGAATCTAGCGAGTCTACCAATTCCACCACTCGCGCAT
>CAVHIP010000010.1:0-33697 GCA_963636125.1 Oscillospiraceae bacterium
TTTAATGTCAATTAAATGTTTTAATAGCCGCCGCAGCGGCGTAGTTTTCGTATGATAAGTGAGCGTCCAAATCTCCGATTTGGCATACGCGAACTTATGCCGTCGGCGGACGCCTTTTGAAGCCTAACCGCGCTTTAAGCGCGGCTCTTACAGGCTTCAAAAGATTTCATTAAAATTGAAGATTTTAATGAAATAATAGTATTAATTGAGCTTTTCGAGGCCGATGTTCAGGCGGCGGAGAGTTTCCTCCTTGCCGAGAATGCGGCAGATTTCAACCGCGCCTCCGGGCGTGACCGCTTTTCCCGCGGCGGCGATACGCACCGGCCACATGACCTTGGCGTTCTTGACTTCCGTTTTCTCCGCCATGTTGACCATCACCGCCATGATGTTCTCGTCGTTCCAGTCGGAGACGGCTTCAAACTCCGGTATAATCGCGCTCAGCACGGCTTTTGAGGACTCGCGGTCGGACTTGGATTTTTTGTGCACAAAAAGTTCCGCGTCATACTCCGGCAGTTCGTCGAAGAAGTCCACCTTTTCCGGAATGTCGTTGAGCACCTCCGTGCGTTGCTGCAGAAGGGCGGCAATCGCGGCGGCATCGTACTTTTCGTTCTTCACGCTCTTGCGGATAAACGGCTCCGCCACCTTTGCGAACGCCTCCGGCGACATTGCGCGGATATATTCGGCGTTGAAGTATTTCAGCTTCTCTATGTCGAATATCGCGGGGGACTTGGAAATGCCGGCGATATCAAAAATTTCCTTGAGCTCGTCAAGCGAATATATCTCCTGCTCGCCTCTCGGACTCCAGCCCAGAAGCGCGACATAGTTAAGCACCGCGTCGGTCAGATAACCTTGGGAAATGAGATCTTCATAAGACGGATCGCCGTGGCGCTTTGACATCTTGTTGTGAGCATCGCGCATGACGGGGGAGCAGTGGACGTATTTCGGGATGTCCCATCCGAAGCCCTCGTACAGCAGGTTGTATTTCGGCGAGGAGGACAGATACTCGCTCCCGCGCACAACATGGCTTATGCCCATCAGATGATCGTCCACCACGTTTGCGAAATTATATGTCGGCAGACCGTCGCGCTTTATAAGCACCTGGTCGTCGAGAGTATTATTGTCGACGGTGATGTCGCCGAATATCTCGTCGTGGAAGGTCGTTGCGCCTTCGTGCGGAATACGCTGACGGATAACATAGGGCTTGCCTTCGGCGGCGAGCGCGTCGGACTCTTCCTGCGACAGACTGCGGCAGGGGTCATCCTCGCGGTCAAAATCCCCGCTGTCCTCTTCGGACTCCGTCTTCTCGCAGAAACAGCGGTATGCGTGTCCGCGCTGCATGAGAAGCTCCGCGTATTCTTTATAAAGCGGGCGGCGCTCGGTCTGCACATACGGGCCGACGGGACCACCTACATCGGGCCCTTCGTCGTGGTCAAGATGGCACTCGGCGCAGGTTTTGTATATAACATCAACCGCGCCATCCACAAGGCGGTTCTGGTCGGTATCCTCAATGCGCAGTATAAACTTGCCGTTGCCGTGGCGCGCGATGAGATAGGTGTAAAGCGCCGTGCGCAGGTTTCCTACGTGCATATATCCCGTGGGAGACGGGGCAAACCTTGTGCGCACCTCGTTTTTGGGAATACGCGCTTCCATCTCCTCGAACCATTTCATGTCTTTCATTTTCAAATCCTCCATTTTTGCCGCCGCGATGAAGAACATCGCGGACATACGGGCAGACATCGGATATATGATATTTTACATTTTCCCTGTTGTCAAGATAAAGTTAATCTGTTAAAATACAAAAGTTGAAGACAAATAAATTTTTATATATAAACGAAGGTTACGGATATGGAAAATAATGAGTCTGCAAAAAAAGTTCTGCTCTCCGGCATACAGCCCTCCGGCGATCTGCATCTGGGCAATTATCTGGGCGCTGTCAGAAACTGGGCGGAAATTTCGGATGAATTCGAATGCTACTATTTCATGGCCGACCTGCACACTCTTACCGTCCGTCAGGATCCTAAGGAGCTTCGCCGCAGATCCACCGCGCAGCTTGCGCAATATATCGCCTGCGGTCTCGATCCGCAGAAAAACACCCTTTTCCTGCAGAGCCATGTGCATGAGCATGCCGAGCTCGGCTGGATTCTCAACTGCTATACCATGTTCGGCGAGCTGAGCCGCATGACGCAGTTTAAGGATAAGAGCGCGAAAAACGCGGACAATATAAACGGCGGCCTTTTCACATACCCATCTCTCATGGCGGCGGATATTCTGCTCTACCAGGCCGACTATGTCCCCGTCGGCAGCGACCAGAAGCAACACTGCGAGCTGACGCGCGACATCGCCATCCGCTTCAACAACATCTACGGAGAGACATTTAAAGTGCCCGAGCCGTATATCCCGAAGGTCGGCGCGAGAATAATGAGCCTGAGTGTCCCGACATCGAAAATGTCCAAGTCCGATCCGCAGGGCTGCGTATTCCTGATGGATAAGCCCGAGGAAATCGCCCGCAAGTTCAAGCGCGCCGTCACGGATTCCGATACGGAGCATTGTGTGCGCTATGATCCGGAAAACAAGCCCGGTGTCGCAAACCTTATGAACATCTATTCCTCCGTCACCGGCAAGACCTTTGACGAGATAGAGCGTGAGTTTGACGGCAAAGGCTACGGCGCGTTCAAGCCCGCCGTCGGCGACGCCGTTGTCGAGACGCTTCGCCCCATCCGCGAAGAAGCCGAGCGCCTGATTTCGGACAAGGCGTATTTGCAGCAGATTTATACCGACGGCGCTCAGAGAGCGAGCTGTGTCGCGCGCAAAACTCTGCGCAAGGTCTATAAAAAAGTCGGTCTCGTGGAGAAACCGTTCTGATTAATATTTGATTGCTTACGGCGGCACCGCCGCGAGAGATAAAATTTTTTGGAGATAACACACGATGTTTCAGAATACTCCCATATGGCTGAGAATTGTGCTTTCGTTTGCGCTTTCTTTCGGAATATCGTTTCTTATGACCCCGCCTGTTAAGGTCTTTGCGGAGAGAGTCGGCGCGATAGATGTACCGGGAGACGCGAGGCGCGTGCATAATCACCCCATCCCGCGTATGGGCGGTCTCGCCATATTTGTCGGCTTCCTGCTTTCAATCATTGTTTTTGTCAGCTTTTCGTCTCAGGTAATGGGCATAATCATCGGCGCGCTGATAATCGCGATGATGGGCGCGGTTGACGACATAATGAATCTCAACGCATGGGTCAAGCTTGCCGTTCAAGTTCTGGCGGCGCTTGTCGCGATACGCTGCGGCATTGTCTTTACCGCTATTTCAAACCCCAACTTTCTCTCTTACAACACAACCATTCAGATAGGCTGGCTTGCTATGCCGCTTACAGTCCTTTGGATAGTCGGCTGCACCAACGCAATCAACCTTATAGACGGGCTCGACGGTCTGGCGGTCGGCGTTTCTGCAATAAGCTCCTTTTCCATGATGATTGTCGCGCTTTTCGTGGCGGATCCGAACACCACGTTTATACTCGCGGCTCTGTGCGGCGCGTGCGTGGGCTTCATGCCGTACAATATGAACCCGGCGAAAATCTTCATGGGCGATGTCGGCTCGCAGTTTCTCGGTTATGTGCTGGCGACGACGTCGATAATGGGCCTTTTCAAGCTGCACACGGTGATTACGTTTATCGTGCCTGTGCTCGCCATGGCCATTCCTCTTGCCGATACTGCTTTTGCCTTTATCCGCCGCATCCTGAAAGGGCAAAGCCCGTTCCATGCGGACAAAGGGCATTTTCACCATCGTCTGCTGGCTCTCGGCCTGTCGCAGAAGCAGGCTGTCGCCGTGCTTTACGGAGTCTCCGCGATTATGGGGCTGATGGGCGTCCTGCTTGCCGGCAAAAACACCCTGATGCGTATCCTTTGCGTTTTGGCGGCGTTCCTGATTTCACTCTCGGTATGGTCCGAACATACCGCCGAGCCCTCCGATAAAGACGCAGAAAGCGCGCCGGATACGCCGGACGGCGGCAAAACAAAATAAACCGCATCGAAAAAAGGACAGCCAAACGACTGTCCTTTTGTTTTATATTAAGCGCTCAAGCCGCGGCTGCATCGGCAGCGGGGCTTGCGTCATCCGTCTTGTAGAGCGCAACAAACTCTTCGAGGGTGATGCCTTTTTCCATGATGTATGTCGCCGCCTCGACGCCGACATAGCGGAAGTGGAACGGCTCATACATAACGCCGGTTATATCCTCCTTGCCGTCGGGGAAACGAAGAATAAAGCCGTATTCGTGGCAGTGCGCCAAAAGATATTGGAACGTCTCCGTGTTTTCAATATCTCTGTTTTTAATCTCATAGTAATGGTCCGTTATATCGCAGCATATGCCGGTCTGGTGTTCGCTGCATCCGGCAGGCATGGTGATATAAAATCCGTTTGCGTCTTTACCGTCCGAAACGCCGTTGTTGTTGCAGACTCTTATAAAGTTTGCCGCCTGGTCGGAATAACTGCGGTAGCCGGAGGAGAGATACACGGAAAGCCCTTGCGCTTCGGCGGCGGCCTTCATCGCGAGAATAGGCTCTTTGATGCGCGAATCCAGAGGACACTGGCTGTCGCTGACCGCCACGACCTCGGGCGGCGCAAAATCGGAAGACAGGGGATTATCCGCGTTCACGAGGACGTATTCCCAGCTGTTTATATCGATATCCGGCAGATCGGATTTCGTCTCCTCCGGCGCGGGTGTCTCTGTGGGCGCAGGCGTTTCCGTGGGAATGGGTGTCGGCTCCGCGGTAGCCGCGGGAGTTTCCGGCTGCTGCGCGGCGGCGGCCTCATATTCTTTTATCAGCGCCACCTGTGTGCTGTAAACAAAAGCGTTCTCGCTGTCAAAATCGCTTGAATGCGGGGATGTTGAAACGCGCTTATATGTGTAGAAAGAGAAAAGAATGAGCGCGGCAATGCCGAACAGCACTCTGAAAACCCGGTTTCCTTTCATCTTTACCTCCAAGTAAAAAATCTGCAGACAGATTACAAATGCGCCGCCGGCAATTATCCGCCGTCCGTTGTCATACTGTCTATACAGATAATAGCATTTTAGCCGTACAAGGTCAACTGCCAAAATTCACAACGTCCGATAATGTGGCAGCTGCGAAGATTGTGAAATTGAAGCGCGACATAAGTTCAAAGGCAAAATTTTGTTGACACGTGGCCATATTTAAGATAAAATATAGCCACAGAAAGGGGAGGACGGTATGCAGATTATTCCGATGCGTGATTTGAAAAACACTGTTGAGGTTGAGCGCCGCTGCGCTGAAGAAAACGGACCTGTATATGTTACAAAAAACGGATACGGTCGTTTGGTCGTTATGGACATTGAGTATTATGAGAAAGTTATGAAAAAAATGTACGAAGCGCAGGCTGTCATTGCCGGCATGAAGGATGTTGAGAACGGCAGACTGACAGACGGGGAAACAACGCTTAAGGGAATTAAAAATAAATATGGCATCTGAGTTTAATTTCAAGTTTACCGGCAAAGCGGAAGATGACTTGGACGGAATTGTTTCATATATTGCGGTTTCTCTTTGCAATCCTCAGGCAGCCGCCGCTTTTTTAGACACGTTACAGGCGTCTATAGACGAAGCTTGCGCCTTTCCCGAAAGCGGAGCTCCGGTCTATAATGAGTTTCTTACTTATAAAGCAGTTCGTAAGAAATCGGTAGGAAATTATATTATGTATTATTTTCCAAAAGCTGCGGAAAAAACGATTATTGTTTTGCGGGTCTTATATGGACGCAAAAATCCCGATGAGATTCTGCGTGAAATCAATCTGTCGTAAATGGTATTAAAAAACTACGCCGTTGAGGCGTAGTTTTTTAATAGTGAGCCTGTTTCAAGAGGCAAAATTCAGTTCTCGCGCTTCTTGCCGAAGAAGAACAGCGCTACGGTGCCGGGGCCGGTGTGAGAGCCGATGGTTGTGCCGACGTTGTAAATCTCGACCTTGCCGTTGAGATTCTGGAAACGCTCCTCGATAAGGTCTGCCACCTGACGCGCGTCCGCCATGCAGTCGGACATCGAGATGAAGCATCTGCCGGAGTAGTCGAGCCCGTCTATCGCGTTCTGCTCCATGCGCGCCACTATTTCCCTTATGACTTTTTTCTTCGTGCGAATCTTCTCTCTCGGAATGAGTCTGCCGAGATTGTCCATGTTGAGCAGCGGGCAAATCTGAAGCGCGCCGCCGAAAATCGCCGCGGCCTTGGAAATTCTTCCGCCTCTGACATAGGTGGAGAGGTCGGTCGAGAAGAACCAGTGGTGCAGATTGAGCTTGTTGTCCTCGAGCCACTGCGCAAGCTCCGCCGCGCTCATGCCCTCGTCGCGCTTTTCCGCCGCCGTGACCATGAGCAGACCGTAGCCGGAGGAAGCGCCGAGAGAATCGATTATATAAAGGTTTCTGTCAGGATAACGTTCTTTGAGGACAAGGGCGGCGTTTTTCGCGGAGTTGATAGTTCCGGAAATGCCGGAGGAGAGGCAGACGTGCACAACGTCCATGCCCTGCTCCATAAAGTCGCTGAAGAAATCAACGTACTCGGAGATGTTTACCTGCGAGGTGCGGGTGTCCGCGCCTTTTCTGATTTTTGCGTAGAATTCGTCATAGGAAATGGTCTCGCCGAGGTCGTCGATATACTCTTTGCCGTCTATTGCGAAGTGGAACGGAACGACCTTGATACCGCAGCTTTCAAAACGCTCTCTTGAAAGATCGGCGGTTGAGCAGCAAGTCAATTGATAATCGGCCATGTGTGAAATCCTTTCGTTAAATTATTTTTTAGTTTCCTTCACTATTTTAACCGAAGGCATTCTCCGTGACAATCTACTGCCCCTGAGACGGACTCTACGGAATAAAACGGGGCGGTAGAATTCCGCAAGGGAACTCTACCGCCCTGAATTTGTATTCTACCCGAAGTAGACTTACCGTGAAAATACCTGAAATTATAGGCTTTTTCAGTTAACGCGCTCTTTGCCGAAGAAGAACAGCGCGACTGTGCCGGAACCTGTGTGCGAGCCTATAACCGTTCCGATGTCGAAAACTTCCACTTTCCCGCCCTTGATGTTCGGGAAACGTTCCTCGACCAGCGCCGCGACCTGCTTGGCATCCTCCGCGGCGTCGGCGGCGGAGACAAAGCATCTGCCGGAGTAGTTGAGCCCGTCGTCCGCATTCTCTTCCATCTTGTCGACTATTTCTTTTATGACGCGGCTCTTCGTGCGCACTTTCTCTCTCGGAATAAGCTTGCCGTTGTTGTCCATGTTGAGCAGCGGGCAGATGTGAAGCGCTCCGCCGAAGACTGCCGCCGTCTTGGATATTCTGCCGCCCTTAACGTAGGTAGAAAGGTCGGTCGAGAAAAACCAATGGTGCACCTTGAGGCGGTTGTCCTCTATCCACTTCGCAAGCTCCGGCGCGCTCAGCCCTTCATCGCGCTTTTCCGCCGCGCTTACCATGAGCAGACCGAAACCGGCGGACGCGCCGAGAGAATCAACCACATAAATATTCCGCTCGGGATACTGCTCCTTCAGAATTTCCGCCGCGTTTTTAGCGGAGTTGACCGTTCCTGAAAGGCCGGAGGAGAGGCAGACGTGAACTATATCGTAGCCCTGCTTCAGAAAGCCGCCGAAATAATCGACAAACTCCGAGATATTAACCTGAGAGGTGCGAGTTTCCGCGCCTTCTTTAATTTTGCCGTAGAAAACGTCATAGGGCATGCTCTCGCCCAGATCGTCCGTATACTCCGTCCCGTCAACGAAAAAATGAAACGGAACAAATTTTATTCCGCATTTGTCGATAAGCTCTCTTGAAATGTCGATACTTGAGCAGCAACTCAGAATATAATCGGCCATGTATGATTTCCTTTCTTATCTTCTTTCTCTTTTTAATCTTTTAATCATTTTGGCTTTGCGCCGCTATTCTACCGCTTAAATAGAGAAAAAGACAAGCATTATCGTATCACGGGGACTCTACTGTTTGTATAATCGCGGCAATCCCCTCGGCATGACGCGCCGAGGGGATTGAACAGAACTTCTACTTTAAGTAGAAACCTATTTATTTGTTCCGGATTTGCGGAAATTGAACGATTTTTTGCTCATATTGCAGGCAAGAAATACAATAACAGCGGACGGAATATAAATGAGGAAAACTTGCCAGATATGCTGCTCCGGAAATATAAAATAGATCGCGAGAAACACCGAGGCGATAAAGCCCGATATGTAAAACTGCAGATTTTTCTTCGGATAAAAGATACGGACAAGGATAAGCAAAACCAACAGCGACACCGGCAGGGCGAAAATGAAAATCCGCCAGAATATAATGTCAAATATCCACAGCACCGTGAACGCGGTGAACGCCGCCGTCCAGATCGAGACGATAACAAGCCCGATAAGTATCTTCGCGCTGTATGTCTTATCTGCGAAGGCTTCTTCGTTCTCCTCATCCTGAGCGGGCTGTTCCTCCTCGGGCTCGACAGGCTCGACATCCCATTGATCGTGCGATGAGAGCAGATAATCCACCGTCACTCCGAACATGGAAGCGAGCTGAGTGAGAACGTAAGCGTCGGGTATCGCTTCGCCGCGTTCCCATTTCGATATGGTTTTGTCCGAATAGTTGAGCCTTGCGCCCAGCTCCGTCTGCGTAAGTCCGGCCTCATGGCGCAGTCTTATGATGTTGCTGGCGGAGATGAGTTTCAAGTCGTTAAGCTGCATATGATTTTACCTGTTATTGAGCGCGGCGGCGGAATATATCCGCCGCTGCTCGTCTTTCGTATTAGCTGTCGGTGCCGTAAAAGTCCGTTCTGACTTGCTGATTGACCACTGCGCCGTTATTGATGTCCGCTTCGACAACCGCGGAGTAGTAGCTGTCGCCTCTCGGATCGCTGATGACTATCATGCTGAGGTAAGCCCCGTTGGGCAGCGATTCAAGCGTTATCTTCGAGTTTGAAGTGATGCGGATTTTTTTGCCTGTTGACTCGGAATCTGACCCGTCCGCGAAACTGTGCATTGAGTAAACGGGGACAATCGCCTTGCCTGCGGCGACGGTTTCCAGCTGCCTTGTGTTGAGCATCAGAACGGTGTCATCGCCGGTTTGGATTTTTTTGAGACCGGAAATGCTGAATTCATCCTTGTCGCGGCTGTATGTGAATGTGAGGTAATAATCCTCTCCGTCGCACTGCACCTTGCTGCGGTATTCAATCGAGGACGCGGAGCTGCTGACGATTTCCGTGGCCAGAGGCACGCCGTCAAGCGTGATCCATTCGCCCTCAAATTCGTTTACAAGGTTGCCGTCGCCATCCGCAGTGACATATTCGTCGCGGCCGTAGTATGTCACAGACTCGTTCTTTTCGTCATAATACGCAAGCTCTACGGAGGAGCTCTGTATCATGCTTATAAGGTCTTCATCAACCGGAATATACCAGTAACCGTCCGCGATGACAGGTTCGGCGGGGGTGATATTGTCAAATACGCTCACATCGAGCGTCTGAGGCTCCGCCCCCGAAAGCTCGGCGACATACTCGCTCAGCTCCTCGTTGAGGCAGCCGGCAAGCTTGTAGTAATAAAGCGCGCTTACGTTTACATCTGTGCTTATGTTATATATAAACTTTATGCTCTGCAAGAGGCCGTTGAAATTGCTTGTCTCAATAGGGACGTATACCGAGAGCCCCTGCGCGTCTGCAAGCCCCTCGCTCTCTCTGTGGTAGAGCACCGCCTCTTTGAGAAGGGTTCTGACCCTCTGAGCCTCATCGGGATATGTGTCATCGAGCAAATCCATGTATCCGCCGAGGTCGACTGTGTTGGCAATATCATAAATATAGCTTCCGAAACGCGTCGAATTTCCGGCCTTGCGGCCGATGTCGGCAAGAACGCTCATATCGCTCGCGGCATCCTTGAGCTGAGCCTCGCAAAGATCGCAATACGCGGAGTAAGCCTGCGACGCCTTGTGAATATCGGTCACCGACATGGTAACTTCCTGATTGCCGATAAGCTCACCGAGGTTGACGTTGTATGCCATGTAAAAATCCATGTATGAATCCGCCATTGCGCGTCCGACCTGCGCGGCGTTCATCGTCGGGTCATCGGTCATTGCCTGAAGCCAAACGGGATAATTCCATCCTTCGCCGGGCTCAATCTCTTCGCTTGCCACAAGATACTTTCCGAAACCGTCAAGAGTCTGCGCAACCTCGGAGGAGGCCATGAGGCATGCGTCAAAACCGATTATATCATACGCGGGTCTGCTTGCGCTCGGGGTATAGACGCTCTCAAACGCTTCGCGGATTTCACTGAGTGAAAGGCCGGAGGAAAAGATGCTGTCAACGCCGAATCCGCCGACACCGCCGCCGTGATCCCAGAGAATGAGTATTTTATGGTCTGCGGGATAGTTGTCCTCACAGAACCGCATAAACTCCGCGAGAGTTTCCGGCGCGCAGCTGTCTTCAAGCGGGAGATTTGAAACTTCGGAAAAAACGCCGCTCTTATAGAGAAAACGCTGCGTCTTATTGGGGTTGATCATGGAATTTGTCCAATGCGTCGCGCCGCCGGGCTGAATGACGATGGAGATATTATCGCTCCACTCGCCGGATATCATTTCGCTGATATCTTTTGAGCCCGCGCCTGTGCGGGTAGCGACCACGACGTCCTCCGTCACATAGGTGGAAGAGGCTTCTGTCGGGATATCGGGGCGATAGAGATATTCGGGCATATCAAGCCCGTTTTCCGCAAGCTCATTTATAAAAGTGTCCAGATAGAAGTAATTCTCTTCGGATTTAAACGCGCTGTTTTCCGCGCTGATCGGCGATGTCATGACCGATGTGAGGGCGGAAAGATCGTTCTCGTTCTGATCTTCAAGGTTGGAGCCGACCATGTAAACATATATGCCCCATGTTTCGTCCTCGCCGTAAGGAGTCATCGCGTCAATGCGCGCCCCGCCCTCTTCGTCGAGAGGCGACATTTCATATATGATTTCTTTGTCAACCGGCTGTTTTTGAGCTTCCTCAACGTAATCCAGCACAAGCGAAACAATAAGTCCGGATTTTGAGAGATAAGGGATGCTTATCTGCACCAAAACCGCCAGAACAAGCAGCACGATGACTACTGTTCTGAGCCAGTAATTCCATGCTTTCACAATCAACGGGGCATCTTTTAAGTACTCTTTGCGAGCTGCGCGTTTTGCGGCGCGGGCGGCGCGCTTTTCTTCGCGGCGTTTCTTCTTTGCCGCTTTCCAACGCTGGCGCCGCGTGGTCTTGGGCTGTTCTTCTTCGGGCAGCATACCTTTATTTTCGTCCACTTTATATTCTCCGTAATTAAAATGTCAAACACTTGATTTGCATCGTTATTTTAATATATGACGTGGCCTGAGTCAAGGAGTTTATGTTTACAGAGAACTAAAAAAATGCTATAATTCGACAAAAAGGAGGCAGGAAAATGGACAAAGAATATGAACAGCTTTGCGAGCGTTATAAGAGCGGGAAGGAAGTTTACCACGGTCCGCTTCTTCATGTTTATCACGATAGGGTTATTCTTCCCAACGGCAACGAAACGGGGAGAGATTATATAAAGCATCTGGGCGCTGTGTGCGTCGTTCCGGTGACGGATGACAACAAGGTGGTCGTGGAGCGGCAGTTTCGCTATCCGGCTGACAAGGTCTTCACGGAGATCCCGGCCGGCAAGCTCGACAGCGCCGAAGAGGACAGGCTCGACGCGGCAAAGCGCGAGCTTATGGAAGAAACCGGCTATACCGCCGACGAATGGACATGGATAGGCGACCTGTATTCCGCGGTCGCTTACAGCAACGAGCTGATAAGCATGTACCTTGCCCGCTCTCTGCATAAGGGCGAACGTCATCTCGACGCGGACGAGTTTTTGAATGTTGCTCTCGTGCCGATTGATGAGCTTGTAAAGCAGGTGATGGACGGCGAAATCACCGACGCCAAAACGCAGGCCGGCATTCTCAAGGCGGCAAGAATTCTCGGAGTTTAATTCTCTGTAATTTTTGCCAATAATTTTCTGCTTTGACGTTTTGCTCTTGCGGCGTGGAAAAAAGTTTGAAAAAGGCGAAAAAAAGCTTGCAAAAGCAGGAAGAGCGCGGTATAATAAAGCGATTTATGGCCTAATGGAGTCCCCGGCGGAGACGCCGGGGCTAAATAGCGTAAATCACGGGAAGAAACCGCTATATCTTGCGGCGCGCTTTCCGGAATAATTTTGTCGGTAACGGAAGCCGATCCCTTCCGCTATTGAATATACGGACGGCGAAAGGCCGTGGCCAATCATGTATTGGCATGGAACCTCGCCGCCGAAACCGGTCATTGGCCGGTAACTCTAAATCAGGAGGATAAATCCATGCAGATCACCGATCCTATTGCCGATATGCTGACTCGCGTCCGCAATGCCGGCACAGCAAAGCACGAGACCGTTGATGTACCCGCTTCGAAGATGAAGAAGTCCATCGCTGAGATTCTGCTCAACGAAGGCTACATCAAGAATTTCCAGGTCATTGATGACGGTACTCAGGGCATCATCCGCATCACTCTCAAGTATCTCCCCGGCAAGGAGAAAGCCATTCAGGGCCTTCGCCGTGTCAGCAAACCGGGTCTCCGCGTATACGCCGGCGCTGACGAGCTGCCCCGCGTCCTCAAAGGACTGGGCATTGCTATCATTTCCACATCTAAGGGCGTCATGACCGACAAGCAGGCTCGCAAAGAGCATGTTGGCGGCGAAGTCCTTGCGTTTGTTTGGTAAGGAGGCGGCAGAATGTCAAGAATAGGTAGAGCTCCCATCACCATCCCCGCAGGTGTTGAAGTCAAAGTTGAAGACAACAACCACATCATCGTCAAGGGCCCCAAAGGCACTCTTGAGCGCACCCTCGTTCCCTCCATGTCCGTTGAAATCGACGGCGGCGTTCTCCACGTAAAGCGCCCCAACGACAACAAGGAAAACCGTTCTCTCCATGGCCTGACAAGAACTCTTATCAACAACATGGTAGAAGGCGTGACCAAGGGCTTCGAGAAGAAGCTTGAAATCAACGGCGTTGGTTACAAAGCAGCCAAGGAAGGCAAGAATCTGGTTATGAACATCGGCTTTTCTCACCAGGTTATTATGCCCGAGACCGAGGACATCCAGATCGATGTTCCCGATGCTAACCACATTATAGTGAAGGGTATCGACAAGCAGAAGGTCGGCCAGTTTGCAGCAGAAGTTCGTGGCAAGCGTCCTCCCGAGCCGTACAAGGGCAAGGGCATCAAGTATGACTACGAAGTTATCCGCCGCAAAGAAGGCAAGACCGGCGCTAAGTAATTGGAGGTGTGCCTGAATGATTAAAAGACCCGACACCAGAGGACAGCGCATTAAGCGCCACAACAGAGTTCGCGGCAAGATCTCCGGCACTGCCGAGACTCCCCGTCTCTGCGTATTTCGCAGCGAATCCAACATTTATGCCCAGATAATCGACGATGTCGCCGGCAAGACTCTTGTCTCCGCCTCCACCGTTGAGAAGGCATTCGAAGGCAACGGCGGCAACGCCGCGGCCGCAAAGACCATCGGCGAGACCATCGCAAAGCGCGCCCTTGAAAAGGGCATCGAAAACGTAGTGTTCGACCGCGGCGGTTATATTTATCACGGCCGTGTCAAAGCACTTGCAGAAGGCGCCCGCGAGGGCGGCCTCAAGTTCTGAGGAAGGGGGATAACTGATAATGGCATATAATAATGACAGAAAAGACCGCCGCAAGGAGGAGGTCGCTTCCGAGTTCATCGAGAAGGTAGTTTCCCTCAACCGTGTCAGCAAGACCGTTAAGGGCGGCCGTGTCGCAAAGTTCTCCGCTCTGTGCGTTGTCGGCGACGGCAAGGGCAGAGTCGGATTCGGCATGGGCAAAGCAAACGAAGTTTCCGAAGCAATCCGCAAGGGTCTTGAAGACGCAAAGAAGAACATCTGCACCGTTACCCTTCAGGGCACAACCATTCCCCACGAGGTTATCGGCGAATTCGGCGCAGGCCGCGTTCTTCTCAAGCCCGCACCCGAAGGCACCGGCGTTATCGCCGGCGGCGCAGTCCGCGCAGTTGTAGAGGCAGCCGGCATTAAGAACATCCGTACCAAGTGCCTGCGCACCAACAACCCCGCGAACGTTGTTGCCGCAACCATGGAAGGTCTCAAGTCTCTGCGCAACGCCGAACAGGTTGCCGCAGTCAGAGGCAAGACTCCTGAAGAAGTTCAGGGCTAAGGAGGACGAAACATGGCTAATCTTAGAATCAAGCTCGTTAAGAGCCTCAACGGCAGACACGATAAGCATATCGCGACTGCTCAGTCCCTCGGCCTGCACAAGATCGGCAACGAGACCGTACAGCCCGACAATCCCCAGACCCGCGGCAAGATCGCTCAGATAGGCTATCTTGTAAAGGTTACAGAAGAATAAGGAGGGTCAGAGAATGTATATACATGAACTTTCTCCCGTAGCCGGCTCCACCCATGTCGACAAGCGCAAGGGCAGAGGCCACGCAACCGGTAACGGCAAGACCGCAGGACGCGGCCACAAGGGTCAGAAGGCCCGCAGCGGCGGCGGCACCCGTATCGGCTTCGAAGGCGGCCAGATGCCTTTGGCGCGCCGTATCCCGAAGAGAGGCTTCAACAACATTTTCGCAAAGCCTCTGGAAGCGCTCAACGTCTCCGTTCTTGACAAGTTTGAGGACGGCGCTGTCGTAGACGCTCAGGCTCTGCTTGACGCGGGCGTGCTCTCCAAGTGCAAGTACGGCGTAAAATTCCTCGGAAACGGCGAGATCACAAAGAAGCTCACAGTTAAGGCTGCTGCTTTCTCCGAAACCGCAAAAGAGAAGATCGAAGCGGCTGGCGGAAAGGCAGAGGTGGTATAAGTGATTCAGACACTTAAAAACGCATGGAAAGTAGAAGAGCTCCGCAAAAAGATTCTGTTTACGCTCTTCATCGTGCTTCTTTATCGTCTCGGCAACGCCATCCCCGTTCCCTATGTCGATGTTCAGCTCCTGCAGACTTATTTCTCTCAGATGCAGAACACCGTTCTCGGCCTGTTGGACGTTATGTCCGGCGGCGCGTTTTCCAACGCGACGATATTTGCCCTTTCCATTCAGCCCTACATCAACGCATCCATTATCATCCAGCTCCTGTGCATTGCCATTCCCGCGCTTGAGCGTTTGAGCAAGGATGAGGGCGAGGAAGGCAAGAAGAAGATCGCTTCCATCACCCGTTACAGCACCGTCGCGATCGGCCTTCTTCAGGGCTTCGCTTACTACATGCTCATCAAGAACAACAGCATGCTCGAATCCGGCGCAAAGGACAGCGTTTGGGCGGCAATCGTCATCATCCTGACCTTCACCTCCGGCTCCGCGCTTATCATGTGGCTTGGCGAGCAGATTACCGAGCACGGCATCGGCAACGGTATCTCCATGATACTCTTCGCCTCCATCATTTCCCGCTTCCCGACAAGCATTGTCAGCACCATCAGCAACGTCATCACCGGCAATCTCGCATGGTGGGTTGCGGTTCTGATGTACCTCGGCGCGCTTGCAATCATCGTTCTCATCGTCATCGTTAACGATGCCGAGAGAAGGATTCCCGTGCAGTACGCAAAGAGAGTTGTCGGACGCAAGATGTACGGCGGTCAGAGCACTCATCTGCCCATGAAAGTGAATATGTCCGGCGTTATGCCCGTCATCTTCGCTCAGTCCATCGCGTCTCTCCCCGCGACCATCGCGGCTTTCACCGGCAAGACCGACGGCTGGTTCATGCGCAACTTCGGTACCGATTCCATTCTTTACGCAATAGTTTACCTTCTTCTTATTATATTCTTCGCTTACTTCTACTCCACCATTCAGTTCAACCCCGTGGAAGTTGCGAACAACCTTAAGAAAAACGGCGGCTACATCCCCGGCTTCCGTCCGGGCAAGCCTACCAGTGAATTCATCCAGAAGGTTCTCAACAAAGTTACTCTGTTCGGCGCAATTTATCTTGGTATCATAGCCGTTGTTCCTATCCTTGTGTCACATTTCAGCTCTACCGCTTCTCTCACCGGTCTTTCTCTGGGCGGCACCTCCATCATAATCGTTGTCGGTGTTGCGCTTGAGACCATCCGCGCGCTTGAGGGCGAACTGCTTATGCGCAATTACAAGGGCTTCCTCTCCTGATAAAGGTGACACCATGAAGCTGATACTTTTAGGTGCTCCCGGAGCAGGTAAAGGTACGCAGGCGGACATACTCAGCAAAAAGCTGAATATTCCGACAATATCCACAGGCAACATCCTTCGCGCCGCCGTCAAAGCGGGCACACCCGTTGGGTTGAAGGCGAAGGCGCTTATCGAGGCGGGCCAGCTCGTCTCGGATGAGGTCATTATGGGCATTCTCTCCGAGAGACTTGCCCACGATGACTGCGCCGCCGGCTATATCCTCGACGGAGTGCCGCGCACCATTCCTCAGGCGGAGGCGATGGAGCAGATGGGCATAGATGTTGACATCGCCCTGTCCATTGAGATAGAGGACGAGACGATAGTCAAGCGTATGTCCGGACGCAGGACCTGTTCGGATTGCAGCGAAACCTACCATGTTGTGTTCAATCCTCCCAAAAAGGAGAATGTCTGCGATAAGTGCGGCGGCACGCTTGTCATGCGCAAGGATGACAGCCCCGAAACCGTGCTGGAAAGACTTCGCGTCTACCATAACGAGACCGAAGCGCTCAAGGACTTTTACGCAAAGAGAAACAAGCTCAGAGTCGTTGAGAATCAGGACACGATAGAGAACACGACGGCGGCTATCAGGAAAGAACTGGGGATATGATATGTCAGAAAGAATCTATATCAAATCACCAAGAGAAATCGAGCTGATGCGTCAAGCCGGCAAAATCACCGCGGGCGCCCGTTCCATCGGACGGCAGGCGGTCAAAGCGGGCATGACGACAAAGCAGATAGACAAAGAGATACATGAGTTCATCGTAAAGTCCGGCGCGATACCCACGTTTTTGGGTTACGCGGGTTTTCCGGCAAGCGCGTGCATAAGCGTGAACGATGAGGTCATACATGGTATTCCCGGCAAAAGGGTCGTCAAGGACGGCGACATAGTTTCCATAGATGTCGGCGCCACATACAAAGGCTACGTCGGCGACTGCGCAGGAACCTTCTTCTGCGGCGAGGTCAGCGAGGAAGCGAAAAAGCTTGTGGAGGCCACAAGACAGAGCTTCTTTGAGGGAATCAAGTTCGCAAGAGTCGGCTACCGCGTGAGCGACATAGGCGCGGCCATTCAGGAGTATGTGGAAAAACGCGGATATTCCGTTGTGAGAGATTACGTCGGGCACGGCGTCGGACGCGAGATGCACGAAGCTCCCGAAGTTCCGAACTACCGCCCCGAAACGCACAGACCCGATCCGAGACTCATCGAGGGCATGGTCATTGCCGTTGAGCCGATGATAAACGCCGGCGGATACGAAGTGAGAGTGCTTTCAAACGACTGGACGGTTGTCACCTGCGACGGAAGTCTTTCGGCGCACTATGAAAACACCATCGCCATCACAGACGGTGAGGCGGAAATACTCACTATGGCAGAGGACATTTAAGCCCGACTTTGGAGGAAATTTACTTTGGCAAAAGACGATGTAATCGAACTCGAGGGCACGGTGGTTGAATCCCTGCCCAACACCATGTTCCAGGTGGATATCGGCAACGGCCACATCATTCTGGCGCATATTTCCGGCAAACTCCGGATGAACTTTATCAGGATACTTCCCGGCGACAAGGTCACGGTGCAGATGTCTCCCTATGACGTCACCCGCGGCAGAATCACCTGGAGAAGCAAATAGGAGGAATTACAATGAAAGTCAGACCTTCCGTTAAACCCATGTGCGAAAAGTGCAAGATAATCAAGCGTCATGGCAAGGTTATGGTTATCTGCGAGAACCCCAAGCACAAGCAGCGTCAGGGCTAATAATAACGCTGCTGCAAAGTTCCGGTAAGATAGGGCAAAGCCCGTCTTAAAATAAATCAAAAGATACGCTGAATCGGAGACTCCCTCCGGCGGGAACAAGCCGCCGATTCATACAAGGCGCATCAAAACTATCGAAAGGACGATAAAAAGTATGGCACGTATAGCCGGCGTTGACCTGCCCAAGGACAAGAGAATTGAGATCGGTCTCACTTATGTCTACGGTATAGGCAGAACCAGCGCAACCAAGATTCTGGAGAAGACCGGAATCAATCCCGATACCCGCGTTAAAGACCTCACCGAGGAAGAGGAAGCAAAGCTTCGTGAGTGCATCGACCACGACTACATCGTGGAAGGCGACCTTCGCCGTCAGACCGCGCTCGACATCAAGCGCCTCACCGAGATCGGCTGCTACAGAGGTCAGCGCCATCGTCGCGGCCTGCCCGTTCGCGGACAGAGATCCAAGACCAACGCGCGTACCCGCAAGGGACCCAAACGCACCATTGCAAATAAGAAGAAGTAAGGAGGGATATGAACAATGGCAAAAGCTAACACTCAGAAAAAGGTCGTAAGAACCCGCAGAAGAGAGCGCAAGAACATTGAAAAAGGTCAGGTTCATATCAGCTCTTCCTTCAATAACACCATGGTAACCATCACCGACACCCAGGGCAACGCAATTTCTTGGGCATCCGCCGGTGGTCTCGGCTTCCGTGGAAGCAAAAAGTCTACCCCCTTCGCCGCGCAGTCCGCTGCCGAAACCGCCGCAAACGCGGCAAAAGAGCACGGCCTGAAGACCGTCGAAGTCTTTGTCAAGGGACCCGGTTCCGGCCGTGAAGCCGCGATCCGCGCCCTGCAGACCGCAGGTCTTGAAGTTACGATGATCAAGGATTGCACTCCCATTGCACACAATGGCTGCCGTCCTCCGAAACGTCGCCGCGTATAATTGAAGGAGGTAAACGAATAATGGCAAGATATACTGATGCAGTTTGCCGCCAGTGCCGCAGAGAGGGCCAGAAGCTCTTCCTCAAGGGCGACCGCTGCTACACCGAAAAGTGCGCAATGAACAGTCGCGCATTTGCTCCCGGCCAGCACGGCCAGGGCAGAAGCAAGGCTTCCGAATACGGCAGCCAGCTTCGTGAGAAGCAGAAGGCAAAGAGATACTACGGCGTTCTTGAAAGCCAGTTCCGCGGATACTTTGATCTTGCGGAGCGCCGTCAGGGACAGACCGGCGAAAACCTTCTGAGCATTCTTGAGTGCCGTCTTGACAACGTTGTTTACCGTCTCGGATTCGCCATGAGCCGCGCAGAGGCGCGTCAGATGGTTTCCCACGGCCACATCACCGTCAACGGACGCAAGGTCAATATCCCCAGCTATCAGGTAAAGCCCGGCATGGTCATCGCTCTTAAGGAGTCCAGCCGCGGTATAGAGAAGATTAAAGCTAACATTGAGGCAAATGCATTCCGCGCAGCGCCCAAGTGGCTTGAGTATGACGCAAACAGCCAGACCGGTAAGGTCGTCGCTGTTCCCGCAAGAGAGGACATAGATCTGCCCATCGAAGAGCACCTCATCGTCGAGTTGTACTCCAAGTAATAAAGACACCCTCAAATTGGAAAGACCGAATCACCGCGCGCGTCACTTTGACGCAACAATTATAAGGAGGGTTATATAATTATATGATCGAAATAATGAAGCCGCGCATCGAATGTATCGAAACCCCGGCCGACCCGGCATACGGAAAGTATGTGATCGAACCGCTGGAACGCGGCTACGGCACAACTCTCGGTAACTCTCTTCGCAGGGTGCTTCTCTCGTCTCTTTCCGGCACCGCTCCCACCAGCATTAAAATCGCCGGTGTCCAGCATGAGTTTTCCACCATTCCCGGCGTCAAGGAAGACGTTACGGAAATCGTCCTGAACGTCAAGGGCATTCTCGCCCGCCTGTACTCCGATGAACCCAAAACGGTTTATATCGAAGCCTCCGGCGAAGGCGAAGTCACTGCCGGCGACATCAAGACCGATGTGGACGTGGAAATCATCAATACCAATCATCACATTGCCACTCTCGGCCCCGACGGCGCCCTCAATATGGAGATCGTCATTGACCACGGCAGAGGCTATGTGACCGCCGAAAAGAACAAGGATCCCCGGCTGCCTCTCGGCACGATTCCCGTGGATTCCATCTATACCCCGGTTCTGAAAGTCAATTACACCGTCGAAAATACCCGTGTCGGCAATCAGACGGATTATGACAAGCTCACGATCGAGGTCTGGACGGATGAAACAATAACCGCAAGGGAAGCGCTCTCCATAGGCGCGAAGATACTCTGCGATCACTTCTCCCTCTTCACCGACCTTTCCGAGGCCGGCTACTCCGCCAGCACCGTAGTAGAGAAAGTGGAGAAAGAGCCCGATACGGTCATGAAGATGACCATTGAAGAGCTGGATCTCAGTGTCAGAAGCTTCAACTGCCTCAAACGCGCAAATATCAACACGGTAGAAGACCTTGTATGCAAGACTCAGGACGAGATGATCAAAGTTCGCAACCTCGGCCGCAAGTCCCTTGAAGAAGTTCAGCACAAGCTCTCTCAGATGGGACTTTCCCTGGCAAGCGACGACACCACGGCCAACAACAATCAGTAAGCCGCAATATAAAAAGTCGATCGCGAGGCAGCGCGTTGTTTGTCTCATTCAGGCTCAATCCCGGAATGAATTCGGGAAAGCCAATTGAAATAGGGTCTCGTAGATGACCCGACTAAGCTCAGAAGGAGGAAATGCAATTATGCCCGGAACAAGAAAACTCGGCAAGACCACCGATCAGCGCATGGCAATGCTCCGTCAGCAGGTTACCGATCTGCTCGACAAGGGTAGAATGGAAACCACCATCTCCCGCGCAAAAGAGATCGCTCCCATGGCCGAGAAAATGATAACTCTTGGCAAAGCAAAGGATCTGGCATCCTATCGTCAGGCTCTCGCTTTCATCACCCGTGAGGATGTGGCCAAGAAGGTGTTCGATGAAGTCGCTCCCAAGTATGCAGAGCGCAACGGCGGTTATACCCGCATCACCCGCGTCGGCGTTCGCCGCGGCGATGCCGCCGAGACCGCAGTCATCGAGCTCGTCTGATAATAATCCCATCTATAACAAAAACCGGAGGAACCCCCTCCGGTTTTTTGTCAGCATTATTCGATTTTATGTGACAAATCTTTCACGCTGTATATAATGTCTTCATAGCTGATTCCGCCTGCATAAGGGTATTTGCTCTTATAGTTTTCCCACAGAGCGTGTAACTGTTTATCGCTTTCGATTGCGGCTAAGATACGCGGAGCGTCTGTTGTCAATCGCTCTGTCCCTCTCCTTCTGCATGTCGCATTGAACGCTTCCTTAAAGATTCTTTTGTCGATCTCCTGTTCATAAATATCAAGCAGTGTCTTTATATCATAGAAGTCTCTCATACGTGTGTTCAGAACGCCTCTCGCGAGAACCGTCTGCAGCTTTTCCGCAAGTATTGTTTCAAGGTTATATGACCACAGAGAAATTACTCTATCTTCAAGCAACAGCTTATATGAATACTCTATTGCCTTCGGTGTTATTACGTCTCCTGTTGAAATATCAATTTTCATCGGTGTGATCAGTTTTCCCATCAAAGCATTTAAAGTGAAGCGTATGCCCGGATACTCCATTTCATCCATGATATTTGAGACTTCTTTAATCTCAAAAGAAACGCCGTCTCCAATGTCGATATCCTTGATCTCATTGATAATCCGGTGCGCATTCTCGATGCTAAGATTTTGATTTTTAATGCTTGTATCGATGTCCATTGTGGATCTGAGCGACACGCCGACCAACGCTGTTATAAGCATTCCGCCTTTAAGGACAAAACTGTCCTTGTACCTCGAAACGGAAACTCTTTCCAGAAATCGCTCCATCATATAAATTCGCATCAGCGTTCTTGCGTCTGCTTTACTCTTTAAAGCTATACTTTTGATGTGACCTTTTACCTGTTCCGGCGTAAGATTCATTTACAAAAGCACCTCCATATACCTGCGTATTATGTTATCTACATGAAGCATCTTTGCATATTCCATAAGGCGGTTTAAATCTTTATCTTTCCCGGAAACATAAGATTTCAGAACTGAATTGAATTCCTGCTTCTCGATAGAATTTCTGCTGCGGATTAAGTCGCAGATCGTTCGCTCCAAATCATACATCGGGATTTCGTTCCCGCAGTTGCTTTTGACCGAGATTTTACCAAGGTTCAAAAGCTCTTTTTTTACGGTATAAACTTTGCAT
Organism: Oscillospiraceae bacterium; assembly: GCA_963636125.1. Classification (GTDB taxonomy): domain Bacteria; phylum Bacillota; class Clostridia; order Oscillospirales; family Oscillospiraceae; genus Limivicinus. The sequence continues at coordinate 22,223 of CAVHIP010000010.1, forward strand.
TTGCCATCTGCAGTCAGCCTGCTTGTGTTATAGCCGGAATAAACGGTCAACGTATGCTTGAGCGGTTCTCTGTCCGTCAGGTTGTAATAATAAAACGCTTCATCGTGCGAAAAAACAGCATTGGGGCATCTTTGATGCAAAAGGAAAAGTTCATCTGCCCAGCCTTCACCGGCAATATAAATTCCGTGCCCAACCTGCTCCAAGTTGTTTTCCCTAACGTATTTATAAAATTTGTACTTGGATATACCGGATTCAGCGGCAATTCCCGGAGTAAGATACTCATGCTCCCGGACAAACTTTTCTATTTCACTCATCGCCATCACCACACTTTCACGCTAATAATATAAACGAAATAAGCACGAAAGTCAAGAATCTGCTTGACATTCGTGCTCTTACAGTAGCAAAAACCGGAGGAACCCCCTCCGGTTTTTTGCTATGTGCGATGTATCACAGTTCACTTCACTTTAGAAAAGATAATATCCATGCTTTTGCCGTGCGATACGATTAATATTTGCCAATAACAGGCACAATTACGGAGAAAACCGTACTGCGTCTTGTTCGACCACAATCATAAAATCACCCCTTTATAATACAATTTGATAGCAAAAACATAATCATATTGTAGTATATTTTACAATTGCTTGTCAATCTATAATTTATATGGATTGCGAGGTGTTTTTATGGGCAAAGATACATTGGTCATCAAAAAACGCGGAGAAGACGGAAACAAAATAATTTCGGTACGGATAAGAGAGGATACCTTAAAGGAGCTGGACAGAATCGCAAGCGAAAGCAACTATTCCCGCAATGAGCTTATAAACATCATTCTGGATTACGGAGTCCATAACATTGAAATTCAATAAGCAAATAAATTCTTTTGACGGCGGAACTCTTTTGCCGTATACTTCAACTTGAAAAGAAAATGTATGTTTGTGCCTGTAGATTATGAAGGTGATTTCTTTAAGGATGTGCAATTATGATACCAAGAATACGTGAAGTCAAGGCTTTGCCGGAATACTGCCTGAGAGTATCGTTTGATGATGGGAAAACCGTGCTGTACGACGTTAAGGAAGATATTGACCGGAAAGAAAGCTATCGCGCACTGATGCAGATACACGGACTTTTCGGTCAGGTGCAGCTGGACCCGAGCCGCACCTGCGTATACTGGAACGATGAGATCGACCTGCCGAGCGATACGCTGTATGAATACGGAAAACCAATAGGGCAGTAAATATCTCATGTGAATAGTAAGTAATAGGGAAGATAATCCCATCTATAACAAAAACCGGAGGAACCCCTCCGGTTTTTTGCTATATGTGTTATGTGTCCAAATAAATTCTGCGTCAAATCTGCAAAAGAATTGTTTGGAAAAACTTGTGTGATTAGAAAACGATCTTCTTAGAAAAACCGAAAGGGTCGTTTACATCCGTATATGCTGAATCATCATCGTTAAGTTCATAAGGCATCTCAATTGTATAAAATCTTACGCAGAATATTTGCCGAGAGGAGCCGCAGCCTTGAATCTTGAATATATTCAATATACCAACATAAGCGAGATATGATTTATAAAAGCCCGGGCTTCAACGGCGTGGACTCTGCCAAATGTTGGAGGTTTTTCCGCTCTGCCTCTTATCCTTGCCGGCTCTCCGGCTTAAGCGGGGCGCCGCAGGCCGCTATCGCGGCGCGGGCGAGGACGAGAGTGGGATCGATGGTACGGCCGGGAAGATGAAACTGCGTAAACGCGATGGGCAGCTCCGTGCAACCGAGTATAAACGCCTCCGCCCCCGCCTGAGTGAGATGATCAAGAGCGCGGAGAACAGCGGAGCAGTCAAATTCCGTATCACCCTTCTTGACACCGTCATAGATGAGCGACATTATCGCCGCCTGATCCTCGCCCTCCGGCGTGAGCGGGATGAGCGGAGCGAGAGCTTTTTGGTATACTCCGGAGCGAATCGTGCCGTCCGTTGCAAGAAGCGCAACCTTTTCAAATCCGGAGCGGGCGATATATTCCGCCGTTAGCCTCGGCATATGGAGAACGGGAATCGGCACAGAAGCTGCCACCGCGTCGTAAAAATAATGCGCCGTATTGCAGGACATCACAAGCACCTCAGCGCCGGCGTTATAAAGCCGCGCGGCGCTTTTGCGGAGTTCATCCGTGGGGTCTTTGCCGCCGTGGAGAATGGCGGCGGTACGGTCGGAAATGGCGGTGTTGCTGTCGAGCACAACATGAATATGCTCCTGATCGCAGTGAGCGTCGGTGTTCAGAATGATTTTTTCGAGCAGGTCGCAGCTCGCCATCGGACCCATGCCACCGATAATGCCAAGGGTTTTCATAAATATTTTCCTCCTGTTTCGATATCGAATTGTTGTTCCAAAAGCTGCAGATAGCGGGAGATTTCCTCGTTTTGCAATCCACCGCGCCGCATAACGCAGAATAGCTGCATATACTCGCCCGGAAGCGGGACGCACTCAAGCCCGTAGCGCTCGCGTATATCCTCCGGCAGAGAGCAGCCGACGGAAAAGGCGTCCGTCAAGCTCACAATGCGGCAGCGCGTGTCCCGCTCGTCCACGGTGATGCAGTAGCGGTAGCCCACGCGGTTTGCGGATTTGATTACTGTATAGCTGTCCGCCCGCACGGGGATTTTTTGGTACTCTACATACGGATACTGCGCAAGCAGGGTGTAATCAAAGCTCTCCGTATACGGCGGAAGCCTTTCGAGAAGGGGATGGCCCTTCCGAAGGTTGAGCATGACGGGAATTTTGTACAGCATGTGAAGCTCAAGACCGTATTTTTTAATCTCCTGCTCCGCCGTGCGGATCATGTCAGGAGCAATCAGCGCAGCCAGCACATCCAGATTGAGATTATACAGGGCGCGGATTCCTTCGTTTACGGAAATGTTTGTGCATCTGAATTCGGCGTTCGGGTAGTCACGATACTCCTCCGTGAGCGCCACGAACGCGTTCACCGCGCGCGAAAAGTTCTGCGCGCCGAGCCTCAGGCAGATTTTCCTGCCCTGATTTCGGATTCCGTAGATCTGCTCCGTTTCGTTCAAGGCCTTTTTCGCGTGCTCAAGAAATTTCAGCCCCTCCGCCGTGGGCGCGATGCCGCCGTTTGTGCGCAAGAACACCGCGTAACCGAGCTCCTGCTCCAACGTGCGCAGCATTCCGCTGGCACTGGGCTGGGAAAGATACAGACTTTTCGCCGCCCGCGAAATCGACCCCGTGCGCGCCGCTTCAAGCGCCAGACGCAGCTGTTGAAATGTCATATCGTCATCCTCCTTTTCCGTCACATGCTAATTTGCTATAATGAAAATCTTATAGGAGTACAAAAATTAACAGTCTGTTCTTTTCTTTGATTTTATGATACCATAATGTCAACAGGATAACAAGCTTTTGCGTAGGCTTTTATCCGCCAAAAATATAATTGAAAGGAAAGAAAAACGCATGAATACCCATATGATTATCTGTCTGGTCATCTTCGTGCTGACCATCGCAAGCTTCCTGTGGGGCAAAATCTCCATGGGACTGACTGCGCTGCTGTCCATGGTGCTTCTGGTACTCACCGGCTGCATCGACATTACCACCGCGCTTGAAGGTTTCTCCAACTCCAACACCATTATCATGGCGTGTATGTTCATCATCTCCATGGGCTTCTCCAAAACCCAGATGGTGGCAAAAATATCCAGAAAACTTGCCAAAGCCGCGAAAGGCTCGTTGACCCGCGTGCTTTGCGGCTATGTGATTGTCACCTGCCTGATTGCGCAAATCGTTCCGAGCGCAATGGCTGTGTTCAGCATCGTGTTCCCGCTCGCCCTCGGCGTCTGCAACGAGATGGAGATCAGCCCCTCCAAGGTGATGTTCTCCATCGGTATCGTCGCCATTTCCACGGTCTGCACGCTCCCGATCGGCGGCGGCGCCGTGTACCCCGCGCAGTATAACGGCATTCTCGAGAAGCTCGGCGCGCCTGATTATCAGTTCCAGTTCTGGGATGTCTGCGTGGCGCGTCTGCCTGCTCTCATCACGGTTGTGCTTTACGCAATTTTCATCGCGCCGAAATTCGCGCCCGACAAGCCGGTCATCGAAACCCGCGATATTAAGCCCGTGGGCGCCGGCGGCGGCAACGCTCCCAAGCTCACAAATCTTCAGGAAGTCGTCAGCTACCTCATTTTCTTCGGCGTTGTCCTCGGCCTTATCGTTACGAGCCTGCAGCTTATTAAAATCCCTGTTCTCGGCGAAGACGGAACTATCACCCGCACCAAGCTCGATTCCTGCGTGTTCCCGCTGATCGGCGCGCTGCTCATGGTGGCTTTCGGTGTTCTTAAGCCGAAAGAGGCGTATGTATCCATGGGCATGGGCGGCATGGTACTTACGTATGTCGGCGTTCTCGCGCTGGCAAGCGGCCTCACGAACACCGGCACCGGCGATCTGATAGGCAGCGCGATTGCCTCCATGTTCGGCGAGAAAGCGAACAGCTATGTAATCGGCCTCGTATTCTTCCTCGCTCCGTTCATTCTGACGCAGTTCATGATGAACTGGGCAGTTCTCAACATATTCTCCCCGATCGCGATTCTGACCTGCGTCGCCATCGGCGCCAATCCGCTCGGACCGCTGGTGCTTGTCGGTACGGGCTCCCTCACCGCGTTCATGACTCCGCTTGCCACTCCCTCCGTGCCTATGTTCATGGGCATCGGCGGATACGACCAGAAGACGATGTTCAAGATGGGCTGGCTTCCTGCGCTGATCCTCTGCATTGTAAACGTGCTCTGGGTTATGACCATCTTCCCGGCGTATTGAGTTGAAGGGCAAGGGGAAAATCCATGACACACGAAGAGATTTTATCCCGAGCGCTATCTCTTGCGCCCGAGCTGACTAAAATCCGGCGCGATTTCCATCACTATGCGGAAACGGGCTGGTTTGAAATGCGCACGTCCTCTCTCATCGCGCGCCGCCTGACCGACCTCGGCTATGAGGTGCAGGTGGGAACAGCCGTCTGCAAGGCGGACGAGCGTATGGGACTGCCCTCGAGCGAAGAGCTTGAGGCGCATTATCAGTGGGCGGCGGAACACGGCGCGGATCCGGAATTTCTGCCCGCGACGCGCGGCGGCTTTACCGGCGTTGTCGCGACGCTGCGCTGCGGCGATGGGCCTACTGTCGCTCTGCGCTTTGATATTGATGCGCTCGGCGTACAGGAGTGCGATGACGATACGCATCTCCCACACCGCGAAGGGTTTGACTCCGTCACTCCCGGCGTTATGCACGCCTGCGGACATGACGGGCACGCCGCCATCGGTCTCGGCGCGGCCATGCTGCTCATGGAGCTCAAGGATGAGCTTCACGGAACTGTTAAGCTGATTTTCCAGCCGGCGGAGGAAGGCGTGCGCGGCGCGAAATCCGTTGTTGCCGCCGGCCATCTTGACGGGGCGGATTACGCGCTCGCGGCGCATATCTTCCCCGCGGGCAAGGTTGAAGGATTTGCCGGCGTCGGTATCCTCAAAGAAGGCGCGCCCGGAATGCTTGCCACCGCGAAGCTTGATGCGACATTCCACGGGCGTCCCGCTCATGCGGGCATTTCCCCGCAGGAAGGCAAAAACGCTCTGCTCGCCGCGGCGACGGCGGTGCTGAATCTGCATGCGATTCCTCGCTACGGCAATGTGCCAACACAGCTCAACGTCGGCATACTTAATGCCGGTACGGGGCGCAATGTGGTGTGCGACAGAGCCTCTCTTGAGCTTGAGGTGCGCGGTCAGACCACCGAGGCGAATGATTATATGTACTCCCGCGCGCTCACAATTCTCAAATCGGCCGCTGAGATGTATGACTGCGCCCTTGAAACGCGGACCATGGGCAGCTCCTCCTCTATGGACTGCACGTGGCAGCTCTCCGAGAGGGTGGAGAAAGTCTGCGCGGAAGAGCTCGGTCAGCGCGTGATCAGAATCGGCGCGCTCGGCGGCGGCAGCGAAGATTTTGCCTATATGGCTCAGCGCGTGCAGCATCAGGGCGGCGAGGCAAGCTATGTCGGTCTTATGTGCGCCTGCCCCGCAAAAAACCACAACAGCAGTTTCGATTTTGCCGAGCAGGCGCTGCCGAACGGCGCGGCGATGTTTACCGCCGTCACCTGCTCGCTGCTCCGTAAACCTTAGGCAAGACCGCACAATACGTTTAAGGAGGTCTGCATGTTCGATTTTATAATTAAAAACGCCCGGGTTTTCGATGGAACCGGCGCGGAAGCGATCAAAACGGACGTTGCCGTCAAAGACGGCAAGATTATCGAAGTCGGCGCCGTTAACGCCGAGGCCGCCGAAATTGTGGACGCGGAAGGCCTTACGCTTTCGCCGGGCTTCATTGACGTGCACGGACACTCGGATATGTTCATGGCGGTCGATCCAGGTCGCGGCAGCAAGCTGCTCCAGGGCGTTACCACGGAGCTCTGCGGCCAGTGCGGCTTAGGCCCCGCGCCGATTTCCGAGGCAAACTATCCGATCTATCGCAAATATCTCTCCCAGCAGGGCGTTCCCATGTATCCGGACGATCGGGAGTTTACCTCTTTCGGCAAATATCTCGACAGGATGGAGCGCACCGAAGCGGGCATTAACCTTGCCTACTTTGTCCCGCACGGAACAATCCGCCTTGCGGTGATGGGTTTCGAGTCCGATCCTACCGATGCGCAGATTGACGCGATGACCGGCATGACGGAAGAGGCCATGCAGGCGGGCGCGCTTGGGCTTTCCACAGGTCTTGCGTACGCTCCCGGCCGCTTTGCCGACACGAAGGAACTTATCGCGCTGACAAAGCCCGTCGGCAAATACGGCGGCGTGTATACTTCTCACATCCGCGAGCAGGGCGATTTTCTGATTGAGAGTGTGGACGAAGCGCTGACAATCGCCCGCGAAGCCGGCGCGCGCGTAAATATTTCGCATCACAAGGCTGTCGGTGAGAAAAACTTCGGCAAGGTGCGTACTACCACGAAAATGCTGCACGAAGCCGGCATCCCCGCCACGCACGATGTTTATCCGTACGCGGCGAGCTCCACCATGCTGATATCCACCCTACCCATTGAGTTTGCCAAGATGGAGCCGCAGATACTTTTGAAAGCTCTGGCAGACAAGGGCGAGCTAAAGCGTCTGTCGGAACAACTGCTTGAAAGCGTAGGCGTTCTCTCCGGCGACGCCGCCGTGGCCGCCGGAATTGATAAGCTTTTAATCGCCAACGCCACAAAGACGCCCGAAGCCACCGGCAAAACCATCTCGCAGTGCGCCGAGGAGCGCGGGATTTCCGCGTTTGAAGCATATGCGGCGCTGCTGCTGGAAAACGAGCTCGGCGTGCAATATATCAAGTTCGGCATGTGCGAAGAGGATGTCTCCTTCCTGATGGCGGATTCCCTGTGCATGTTCGGAAGCGACGCTCTCTATATCCCGGCTCTCAAGATGACGCATCCCCGCTCCATCGGCACTTTCCCCTGCGTTTTGAGAAGAGCGGTGCGCGACGAGAAGAGCATCACGCTTGCAGAGGCGATAAGAAAGCTCACCGGTATGCCCGCGGAGGTATACGGTCTTGCCGGCAAGGGCCTGATTCGTCCCGGTATGGATGCGGATTTAACGCTCTTTAACGCCGATACGATTACCGACCACGCCACATATGCTGCGCCTCTCCTGCCGAACGAAGGCATCGCGAGGGTATATGTGAACGGCGTGTGCGCCGTGAAGAACGATACCTGCACCGGCGCTATGGCAGGCAGACTCGTCCGCCGCAATCGCGGATAATGAAGTATGTCAAATTAGCAATTTTTGACGCGCGACGAGCAAAATTTCTTAACTTTTTTATAACATAAATGTCAGTTTCATCGGCATCTCTCTTTTTCGGTTACCCTCTCAACTTGTCGGCAAACCCGATAAGCCGAGAGGGTAATTTTATCTTGTTCTTATTTCATTAAAAAGGCGTGATTGTGTTTTCTTCGCTTTTTTGCTATACTTGTTAAAGTTAAGCTGTTATTATCGATACGCACATTTTCACGGAGGCTTTGTGATATGAAAACATATGCTAAAGCAAGAATAAGTGTTCTTCTCTTCACGGCGGCTCTGTTTGTTTTGCTGACCGGCTGCGCAAAAAACATCAAAATCGGCAGCAAAAGATTCAGCGAGGACTCGACCGAGATTGCCGCCGTTATTTCCGACGGTGAAACGGAAAAACTCGATCTCTTCCCGTCTCTCACTCGCGCCGATTTAAGCGGCAGCTTATGCTATGAGGAAATATTTCGTTGGGAGCAGGCGCATCCCGATGTAGACGTGCATTTTTCGATTACATTTCCCAATGGCGCAACAGCGGACAACAAGGCGCAGTCTCTGTCACTCTCCGGCCTTGAGAGCGGCGACATTGAAGAAGCCTCCCGTCTTCTCGGCTATATGAGCGACTTGGAGCAACTCTCGCTTGAAGGGAGCGCCCTCGGCTGCGGCGACGTAAGAGCCTTGGACGATGCTCTTCCCGAAGTCGAAATGTCGTATTCCTTTGAGCTTTTGGGGCAGACGGTTGACTATCAATGCGAGTCGCTCTCTCTTGTCGGCTTATCCTCGCAGGATGCGCAGACCGCCGCATCTTCGCTTTCCCAACTGCCTCGGCTTAAAAGCGTAAATCTCGGCAGCGAGAACACAAGCTCGCTTACCTGGGATGACATTGCGCTGCTCGAAAGCTCCTGCCCAAACGTCACGTTTGACTATGACTTCACGCTCTACGGCTCAAGCTTTTCTCTTTCCTCAAAGGAAATGGATCTCAACCACATTCCCATTACCGATGAGGGCGCGCTGGTGGGGCAGGTGGTTGCGTGTATGCCGGCGCTTGAATATCTCGACATGGACAGCTGCGGGGTTTCAAACGAAGCCATGGCGGCCATCAGAGACGCAAACCCCGATGTGAACGTAGTGTGGCGCGTCTGGTTTGGCGACGCTTACAGCGTGCGTACCGACGTTGAGCGTATTCTCGCTTCCAAGCCCACCGAAGGCGGAAATCTCACGGTGAAAAACACCGTCGATCTCAAATATTGCACAAAGGTCAAATACATGGATATCGGGCATAACGAAATTCTCGGAGAAATATCTTTTGTGCAGTACATGCCGGATCTTGAAGTGCTTATCGCGGCGATGGACGGGATTACCGACATATCCCCGCTCTCCGCCTGCACAAAGCTTGAATATCTTGAACTGCAGACAAATTCCATCACGGATATTTCCGCTCTCGCCCCGCTCGTCAATCTCGAACATCTCAACATAGCGCGCAATGCCGGCATAACCGATCTCACGCCCCTGTATGGCATGACAAAGCTTGAACGCCTCTGGCTCGGCGCGTCAAGCAGCTATCCGCAGGATCAAATAGCCGAAATCCATTCTCTTGTCCCGGATTGCAACATAAACATCTATGTCTTCCTTGATCCCACCGAAGGCGGTTGGCGATACACCGGCTCCAACCCAAATCCCGAGGTATATGAGCTTTACAAGCACGAACGCTATGAAGAGTTGCTTGAGCAGTTCGACAACTATGACCGCAGCGCGTACTCATTCTATTGGAACGACCCGAAGTACTATTGATGTATAATATAAACGAGTAAAAGGAGAGAATTCTGTGTCAAGAAATTATGAGGAAGAATTCAAGGCGAGAGTCGCCTATATCCGGGACAGGCTGGCCGAAAGCCACGCCGACGGAATTGTTTTCGGAAACTCCGGCGGCAAAGACTGCGCCCTTGTCGGCATTCTCTGCAAAGCCGCCTGCGATAACACCGTCGGCATAATAATGCCATGCGCATCCAAGCGCAACTATACCATTGACGCGGATGACGGCAAAACCGTCGCGGAGCAGTTCGGCATAGAAACGCGCGTTGTCGATCTCACCGCCGCGCGCGAAGCGGAGATACGGGAGCTTGAAAAGATAACGTCGCTCAACAACGCGGCGCTCACAAATATCGCCCCTCGGCTGCGCATGACAACTCTCTACGCAATTGCCGCGGCGGAAAACAGGCTTGTCGCAGGCACCGGCAACCGCAGCGAAATATATATGGGCTACTTCACCAAATGGGGAGACGGAGCATCGGATTTTGACGTAATCGCCGACCTCACCGTCACGGAAGTATACGAATTTCTCCGCTGGCTCAACGCGCCGGAAAAGATTATAACCAAAGCTCCCTCCGCCGGACTTTTCGAAGGGCAGACGGACGAGCAGGAGATGGGCGTGAGCTATGCCGCTATTGACAAATATATCCTCTCGGGCGAGGCGGCGGAGGCGGATAAACTTATAATTGACCGTTATCATTCCCGCTCCGAGCATAAGCGCCGGCCGATAAATGTCTTCAACGCGGAGCAAAATTGACCTAAAAAACGCGGATTAACTAATATATACAGCGCAATACGCTCTTACCGTTGCGCTTTTTGTAAAAATCACATCTTGAAGCGCGAAAGTATAGATTGTATAATAGCACATGAAAATCATGAAAATTTTGGAGGAATAAATAAATGTCAGATCCTAACAAACGCCCCGAAAACATGGAACGTATAACCACCCCCGCCCTTGCTCAGCGTTTTATTGACGAGCAGATTTCCGCTCTTCGCGCCCAAATCGGCGACAAGAAAGTATTGCTTGCTCTCTCCGGCGGCGTTGATTCCTCCGTTGTTGCCGCCCTGCTTATCAAAGCCGTCGGCAAACAGCTCACCTGCGTTCACGTCAACCACGGTCTCCTTCGCAAGGGAGAGCCGGAGCAGGTTATCGAGGTGTTCCGCAATCAGATGGACGCAAACCTCATCTATGTTGACGCGACCGATCGTTTTCTCGACGCTCTCGCCGGCGTGGATGAGCCGGAAACCAAGCGCAAGATAATCGGCAAGATTTTTATCGACGTTTTCGCCGAGGAAGCGCACAAGCTGGACGACATCAGCTTCCTTGCGCAGGGCACCATTTACCCCGACATCCTCGAGTCAAAGGGAATCAAGGCGCACCACAATGTCGGCGGCCTGCCGGAAGATCTGAAATTTGAGCTGGTTGAGCCGGTCAAGCTGCTTTATAAGGACGAAGTCCGCGTTGTCGGCAAGGCTCTCGGCCTGCCGGACAGCATGGTTTACCGTCAGCCCTTCCCCGGCCCCGGTCTCGGCGTGCGCTGTGTCGGCGCGATTACCCGCGACCGTCTCGAAGCCGTGCGTGAGTCCGACGCGATTCTCCGCGAAGAGTTCGCAAAGAACGGCCTTGCGGGCAAGGTGTGGCAGTATTTCACCATCGTCCCCGATTTTAAGTCCACCGGTATAACCGACGGCAAGCGCACATATGACTGGCCCGTCGTTATCCGCGCGATAAATACCGTTGACGCTGTCACCGCCGAGGTCGCCGAGCTGGACTTTAAGATGATGCAGCATATTGTCGAGCGTATCACGCATGAAGTCAAAGGCGTAAACCGCGTCCTTTGGGACATCACCCCCAAACCCAGCGCCACAATCGAGTGGGAAT
>CAVHIP010000011.1:0-33333 GCA_963636125.1 Oscillospiraceae bacterium
TGCGCATGTCGGTCACGGAGCTTTGCAATCTCCGCTGCCGCTACTGCATGCCGGAGGACGGTGTATGCAAAAAGACGCATGAGCAGATGCTCACCGAGGAGGAAATGATTACCGCCGTCCGAGCGGCGGCGAGCCTCGGCATTAAAAAAGCGCGCATAACGGGCGGCGAGCCGCTTGTAAAGAAAAATATCGTTTCAATCTGCGCGAGGACTGCGGAGGTTGACGGGATAGCCGATGTCTCGATTACGACAAACGGCATCGATCTCCCGCGCCTCGCAAAGCCGCTTAAGGAAGCGGGAGTAAAACGGCTGAATATCAGTCTTGATACGCTGAATGCCGAGAAGTATCGTTATATCACGCGCCTCGGCGAGCTGGAAGACGTTCTGCGCGGAATAGACGCGGCGTTCGAGGCGGGGTTTGAGAAAATAAAGCTGAACGCCGTGCTCATAGGCGGCTTCAACGACGATGAAATTCCCGCGCTTGCCAATCTCACGGAGAAATATCCGCTGGACATGCGCTTTATCGAGCTTATGCCGATGTATGACGGCGGCGGTCTCGGCGAGGGGGCGTATATCCCCTGCTCCGTCGTGACGGAGAAGCTCCCCGGCCTTATCCCGGTCGAGCCGGACGGCGGCGTCGCGAAGCTGTACAGGCTCCCGGACGGCAAGGGCAATATCGGCCTCATCAGCCCGGTGAGCGCGCATTTTTGCGGCGACTGCAACAGAATACGCCTGACGGCGGATGGGAAAATCAAGCCCTGCCTGCACTCGGACGCGGAGTATTCCTTAAAGGGACTTGACTATGACGGCATGAGGGCGCAGCTTGAGAGGGCGATACTCTCAAAGCCCCAATGGCACGGCGCGCTTGACGCCATAAACCGGAGCAACGCCGGGCGCAACATGAACGAGATAGGAGGGTGACCGTGGAAGATTTCACGCATTTCAACGATCAGGGCAGGGCGAAAATGGTGGACGTCGGCGAAAAGCCGGTTTCCGAGCGTACCGCCACGGCGGCGGCGAGAGTGCTTGTCAGCGAACGCACCTTTGAGCTGATAAAATCCGGCGGAATGAAAAAGGGCGATGTGCTCACCGTCGCGCAGATTGCCGGCGTCATGGGCGCAAAGCGCACGCCGGACATTATCCCCATGTGCCACCCCATCCTCATTGACGGGATAAATCTCCGCCTCACTCTCGATGAGGAGAGAAAGAGCGTAGAGATAGAAGCGAGCGTTTCCTGCGGCGGCAGGACCGGCGTCGAAATGGAGGCGCTCACGGCGGTGTCGACCGCCGCGCTGACGGTTTACGACATGTGCAAAGCCGTTCAGAAGGATATGGTCATCACGGACATCCGCCTGCTGAAAAAGACGGGCGGAGTACACGGCGATTTTGAAAGGAGCGAGAGCAGATGAAAAATTCCTGCGCGGTAATCACGATAAGCGACAAGGGCTTCGCCGGAGAACGGGAAGACACAAGCGGCCCGGCGATCTGCGAGATAGCGGAGCAGAACGGATTTGAGGTAAAATACAAAACCATCGTCCCCGATGACGCGGAGATGATAAAAGCGGAGCTTATAAAATGCGCCGACGAGCTGAAAATAAATCTTATCCTGACCACCGGCGGAACCGGCTTTTCGCCGAGAGACGTCACCCCCGAGGCGACTCTTGCGGTTATCGAGCGGGAGACCGTCGGAATACCGGAGGCGATGCGCGTGGGCAGTTTGCGCTTTACGCCGCGCGCCTGTCTCTCGAGAAGCGTCGCCGGAATACGGGGGAGGACGCTCATAATAAATCTCCCGGGCAGCAGAAAGGCCGCGACGGAAAATCTGGGCGTGGTAATCTCCGCCGTGCAGCACAGCATGGATATGATAGCTTCAAACGGCTCGGCAAACTGCGCGGAAGCGGAAAAACCGAAAAAAAAGACCGCCCCGTCTACGGACGCGTGGCTCGCCGAGGCAAAGGCGTCGCCGGAAGCATCGCAGTGCGGCATGTTCCTGTTCCATAACGGCGTTGTCCGCGCCAGCGCCAAGGCCAAGGTGCGGCAGGGAGACGAGAGCGCGATGCCCGTCAGGGAGATGGATTTTTCCTATGACGAGGAGAAAGTGAACGAGGCGGTTGAAAACGCGCTGAAGCTGCCCGGCATATACTACGCGCGCGTATGGCTCAACAGCGGGCGGCTGAATGTGGGCGACGATATAATGCTCGTGCTCATCGGCGGCGATATCCGGCCTCACGTCACGGACGCGCTCGGCGCCCTCGTCGGCGAAATCAAGACAAATTGCGTGACTGAGCGGGAAATATACTGATACAGCGGTTGAAAAATGAGCAAAAACGTATATAATATATCGGGATTTTAAGTTAATAGGAGTGATATAAAAATGATCAGAGTTGATTTATCCGGAGCCGAGAAATTTCTGGACAACGGCCCGGAATATAACGCCGCGTTTGAGGCGTTTGACACGCTCGTCACCGGCAGCGGCGCCGGCGCGGATTTTACCGGCTGGCTTGAGCTGCCTCAGCGTATAAAGGACACGGAGCTTGACCGCATAGTCGAGTGCGCGGCGAAAATCCGCTCCCGCTCGAAGGCTCTCGTTGTCATCGGCATAGGCGGTTCCTATCTCGGCGCGCGCGGAGCTATCGAGCTTCTGCGTCCTGTGCCCGGCAAGGACGATGTCAAGGTCTATTTCGCGGGCAACGGCGTCTCGCCGGACTATCTCTGCAACCTCATCGAGCAGATAGGCGACGACGATTTCGACATCAACGTCATTTCCAAATCCGGCACCACCATGGAGCCTGCCGTTTCCTTCCGCATTTTCCGCGAGCTTCTCCACAAGAAATACGGCGACAAGGCGAACGAGCATATAATCATCACCACCGACGCGCATCGCGGCGCTCTCAAGGAGCAGGGCGACAAGTTCGGCTGGGAGAGCTTCGTTGTTCCCGATGATGTCGGCGGCAGATTCAGCGTATTGTCCGCGGTCGGTCTTCTGCCGATGGCGGTCGCCGGCATTGACGTGCGCAAAATTATCGACGCCGCGATTGACGAGCTGAAGGCTCTGCGCGTGAAGGATGAGAACAACAGCGCGATTAAATACGCCGCGGCGAGACGTTTCCTCTACAAGAAGGGCTACGACGTTGAAATCCTCGCCTGCTATGAGCCGAGCTTCCGTTTCATGGGCGAATGGTGGAAGCAGCTGTACGGCGAGAGCGAAGGCAAGGACGGAAAGGGAATCTTCCCGGCAAGCGTCGAGTATACCGCGGATCTGCACTCCATGGGGCAGTATATCCAGGAGGGCCTGCGCTTCCTTATGGAGACGGTCGTCACCTTTGAGCGCCCGCTCTGCGGCTATGTCGTGCCGTTCGATAAGGACGACGCGGACGGACTCAACTATTTAGCCGGCCGCAACCTCGCCGATATCGGCGTCACCGTGACAGAGGCCGTGCGTCAGGCGCACATCTCCGGCGGCGTGCCCAATATTCAGCTTTTCGTCGACAAGCGCGACGAGGCGGGCTTCGCTTCCATCGTCACGTTCTTTGAGATGGCATGCGGCATTTCCGGCTACATGAGCAGGGTAAATCCGTTCAATCAGCCCGGCGTTGAGGCATATAAGAAAAACATGTTCCGCATGCTCGGCAAGCCCGGCGCGAAATAATTGTAAATTATAATAATCAGGAGATTGCTATGGGAGTTCTATCGAATTGCGAGCCGAAAAAGGTTCTTGAGTTTTTTGAAATGCTCTGCTCCGTGCCTCACGGCTCTGGCAACACAAAGCAGATAAGCGACCTGTGCGTCAAGTTCGCGAAAGACAGAGGCCTCGAATATCATCAGGACGCGCTCAACAACGTCATCATCATAAAAGAGGCTTCCGCCGGATACGAGAACGAACCTGCCCTTATCCTGCAGGGGCATATGGACATGGTCTGCGAGAAGGTCGAGGGCTCAACGCACGATTTCATGAAGGACGGTCTCAAGCTCATCGTTGACGGAGACTGGCTCCACGCCGACGGCACAACTCTCGGCGGCGACGACTGCATCGCGCTCGCGATGGCGATGGCGGCGCTCGATGACGACACGCTCTCTCACCCCCGCCTTGAGGCGGTGTTCACCGTTGACGAGGAAGTCGGCATGGAGGGCGCGTTCGGCATTGACTGTTCTCCGCTGAAGGCGAAAGCCATGCTCAATCTCGACTCCGAGGAGGAGGGCGTGCTCACGGTCGGCTGCGCCGGCGGCATGAGGGCGGACTGCGTCATTCCCGTAAAGCGTGAAAACATCACTCTCTCAACCGCGAAAATCACGATAAGCGGCCTTATCGGCGGCCATTCCGGCGCGGAGATAGACAAGGGCCGCGCAAATTCCAACATACTCATGGGCAGGGTTCTCCACGCTCTCGAAAAAGCCGCGCCCGTCAGACTCGTCGAGCTGTACGGCGGCAGGGCGGACAATGTCATAACCAACCGCACGGACGCGGTTATCGTGTTCGACTCGAAAGATTTGGCCGCGCTCTCCGACGCGGCGGCAAAGATGGCGGCAAGCTTCAAGAAGGAATACAATCCCGCCGATCCCGATATCGCCGTGAGCTTCGAGCCTGACGGCGAAAAGGAGCTTGATGCCGTCTCACTTGACGACACGAAGCGTATTATCTGCGCGCTTATGTGTACTCCGCAGGGCGTGCAGGAGATGAGCCAAAAGCTCAAGGGTCTCGTGCAGACATCTCTCAACATGGGCGTGCTCAAGCTCGAGAAAGACCGCCTGACCGCCGGTTACTCCGTGAGGAGCAGCATCGGAACGCAGAAAGAGATGCTCGGCGAGCGCCTTTCTCTGCTGTACGGCGCGCTCGGCGGCGGCGTGAGCTTCCGCGGCGCGTATCCCGCGTGGGAATATGCCGACAATTCGCCGCTGAGAGATAAGGTCGCGGCGATATTCGAGGAGCAGTACGGCAGGAAGCCCGAAGTCGTCATGACGCACGGCGGGCTTGAATGCGGCCTCTTCGGGGAAAAGATCCCCGGGCTTGACACCGTCGCGCTCGGCCCCGATCTTATAGATATCCACAGCCCGAAAGAGAAGCTCAATCTCCCCTCGCTTGAACGCACCTGGAATCTCGTCAGGGCGGTAATTGAAAGAAAATGATATAATCAGTGAGGAGTTAGGAGTTAGGAGTGAGGAGTGAGGAGTGAGGAGTGAGGAGTGAGGA
Organism: Oscillospiraceae bacterium; assembly: GCA_963636125.1. Lineage (GTDB taxonomy): Bacteria > Bacillota > Clostridia > Oscillospirales > Oscillospiraceae > Limivicinus. Next base: position 5,188 of record CAVHIP010000011.1, read on the forward strand.
GTGAGGAGTTAAGGTGTCGCTGACGCGACGGGATTAAAACTTCTCCCAGTAAGTGGCGTCCCCTCATGCCTCCCCTGATAAGTAAACGCCCTCTTCATGCCTCCCCTGTGCAAGGGGAGGTTAATGAACGTGCTGCGTCGGATTCGGCGGCGGATTGACGATATAAACATTCGGTGATATTTATGCAAAAGAGTCTGCTTTCGTCAATAAATAAATACAGAGCTTCGATAATGGGCTTCGCCGCGCTGTGGATTCTCATGCTTCACGAGTGGCAGCTGCTCTCCGCGGAATGGAGCAGACCTTACTATGTCGAGAGGTTTATCAAGGACATCGGCTTTATCGGCGTCGATATGTTCCTCCTGCTCTCCGGCATGGGGCTGAGCTACGCGATTGGCAAGCATTCTCTAAAAGAATTTTACAAGCGCCGCTTTTCAAGGCTCATTCTCCCGACGCTCTCCGCCGCGATTTTGCGCGTTTTGCTCACCCGTTGGCCGCTCGGATATATCGCAAGGTGCCTGAGCGGATACTGCTTTCTCACCGGCAACGTCACCGCGTTTATCTGGTACGTCTACGCCATCGCGATTTTTTACCTGTTTTTCCCGATCTATTGGCACTTTTTCGATAAAAGCGCGAACAAATATTTCTTCTTCACCGGCGCGATTGCCGTCTGGGCGCTCGCCGTCTTCGCGCTGAAAAACGTGTTGAGCGACACCGCGTGGCTCGTCATGAACCGCGTTCCGGTTTTCCTGCTCGGCGCTCTTTTCGGTTGGATGGAGAAAAACGGCAAAGCGAAAATCTCGGGAAAGCCGGCGGTTATAATCTCCGCGCTGACGCTGATTGTCGGGCTTGTGTTGGAATATTTCTGCAGCGTGTACGGTGTGAAGCTCCTCGTCCCGATGCCGACGGTTTTTCTCCCCGCGCTCATGGTCGGCGTGTCGCTCACGCTGCTCCTTGCCGCCTTGTTTGAACGCATCGGCGGAGGCGGCAAAGTCCTCCCCTTTTTCGGCGGGCTTTCCCTTGAGCTTTACTGTCTGCAGGAGGTTCTCGGCGATTTTCTGATTCCGATTTTCGCCGGCGTAATGCCGACGATTGCCGTAAACATCGCCTTTTTCATAATCCTCACCGCCTGCGCGTGGCCGCTGAACCGCTTGAACAACAAAATTATGTCGATGATATAAACTCTCCATATGCCGCGCGTTTAATTCGCGTTTAATTTATGTGTTTATATCGCAGCGGCTCTATACGGTTTTATGTCCTCAATATCATTTTTCATAGACGTTTTCACCGCCCGTATGTCAAGGTCGCTCTGCAAATCCAGAAAGTAGCGATCCGATACGCCGAAGAACTTGGCCAGTCTCAGAGAAGTGTCGGGAGTGATTCTCCGTCCGCTGTTCAGAATGGCCTGTATTCTTGACACCGGAACATGTATTTCTTTCGCCAGCTTGTATGCCGATAAATTCATCGGCTCCATAAACTCCTCCCTGAGTATTTCGCTCATCGTAGGCGCTTTAATAAAATCGGCCATGATCTTTCACCTCCTTGCTGATCACGCTCCGTCAATGATAATCAACGATTTCAACATTGTAGAACTCATTTTGTCCCTCAATTGAAAAGCAGATGCGATACCGATCGTTGATTCGAATGCTGTATTGTCCTTCCCGATCTCCGTGAAGTGTTTCAAGTCGATTTGCGGGAGGAACTCTCAGATCCTCCAAACATCCCGCATTGTCTATCATAATCAGCTTTCGCAGCGCAACACGCTGTATATCATGCGGGAGCTTCTTTGAGAAAATCTGTTGATAGATTTTCCGCGTTTCCTTGTCGTTAAAGCTCTTTATCATGCGACTATATTATACCTTTTTCGCGTGTATACGTCAAGCGGGCATTAACTGAAAACTGCCGCAAAACAGTCCAAACAGACCGTTTCGCGGCAGAATTTTATGTTGTGGGGAATATTCGCCACTCGGATTATCTGAGGTTGGATTCGATGACCTTGCCGAGTCTCTTGATGCCTTCGATGATTCTCTCATCGGGCATGCAGGAGTAGTTGAGTCTCATGCAGTGGTCGTTGCCGCCGTTGGGGAAGAAGCCCGCGCCGGGAACGTAAGCGACCTTTTCATCCAGCGCCTGCGTGGCCATCACCTTGGTGTTGATGTACTCCGGCAGCTCCGCCCATGTGAACAGACCGCCGTCCGGATCGGTGAACGTGACGCCGGCGGGGAAGTATTTCTTCATGCTGTCAACCATCAGATTGCAGCGGTGCTTGTAGGTCTCGCGAATCTCCGCGACATGCTTGTCCAGATCGAACATATCGATGTATTTGGAAACAACAGCGATGTTGAACGTGGAGGTCTGCAGAACGGCGGCCTGCGCGATGAGGTTGAACTTGTTGATGTACTCATCGTTCGCCACTATCCAGCCGAGGCGAAGACCGGGGGCGAGAATCTTGGAGAATGTGCCGAGGTAGATAACAAGGCCCTTCTCGTCCATGGACTTGAGCGCGGGCTGATACTCTCCCTTATAGCGAAGCTCGCCGTAGGGGTTGTCCTCAAGCACGGGGATTTCATATTTATTGATAATCTCCATGAACTGCTTGCGGCGCTCTAAAGGCCATGTGCGGCCGGACGGATTCTGAAAATCGGGGATGACGTAAATGAGCTTTACGTTGGGCGTGGTGGCGAGAACTTTTTCCAGCTCTTCCATAATCATGCCGTTTTCATCCGTGGGGACTTCCACGAAGTTGGGCTGGCTGAGCTTGAAGGCGTTGATGGCGCCGAGGTAAGACGGACTCTCCATGATGATAACATCGCCCGGATTGACGAACAGACGAGCCGCGAAGTCAAGTCCCTGCTGGCTGCCGGCGGTCATAAGGATGTTCTTGATGTCGGTCTTGATGTTGTTCTTGGCGAGAAGTCTTTCGGCGATCTGCTCTCTGAGACGAGGCGCGCCCTCGGTGGTGCCGTACTGCATGGCGGCTTTGCCGCCATCTTTCATAACGGCATCGATTGCGGATTGCATTTCATCGACGGGGAACAGCTCCGGCGCGGGAAGACCGCCCGCGAAAGAGATAATTTCGGGCTTGGCGGTAAGCGCAAGAAGCTCGCGGATTTCCGAAGCCTTGACATTCGCCATACGTTCTGCAAAATTAACCATGGGGTTTCCTCCTGTTTTGTAGAATTTTTAGAATTTTAAGAATTTAAAAACATCTGTTTTTTAAATATTAACACAGCAAAGTATCAATGTAAATAAAAAATTGCCGAAACAAAAAGTCTATTTTTTCACATTTGCCGCCGTTTCCGGGCATCGCGCCCGGCTCCTCTCTTGAAAGAAAGCGAGCGAAAGATTATAATAAACGCAAAGAAAAAAACCGTCGGGAGCGCTATATGAAAAACAGACTCCAAAATGAAAAATCCCCCTATCTCCTCGAGCATGCGGAAAATCCGGTTGACTGGTACCCGTGGGGCGCCGAGGCGTTTGAAAAGGCAGCGGCGGAGGACAAACCGATATTTTTGTCGATCGGCTATTCGAGCGACCATTGGTGCCACGTGATGAACGACGAGGCTTTTAATAATCCCGCGGCGGCGGAGCTTCTCAACAGATACTTCGCGCCGGTAATCGTCGACCGCGAGGAGCGGCCGGATGTCGACAGCGTTTACATGTCCGCCTGCGCGATGCTCAACGGCAGCGGCGGCTGGCCGCTCACCGTCATTATGACGCCGGAGAGGAAGCCGTTTTTCGCCGCGACGTATATTCCCCTTGAAAACGCCCCCAACAGAATGGGGCTTAAATCCCTGCTGACGGCGGTCGCGGACAAGTGGAAAAACGACAGGGGCGCGCTGCTCAAAACAGCGGAGGATATAAGCGCAAATCTCCGCAGGAGCGCGAAGCCGGACGGGAGCAAACCGGACGCGGAGTTCCTGAAACGCGCGGCGGAGCAGCTCAAAGCCTCGAACGACAGGGAATACGGAGGCTTCGGCAGCTCGCCCAAATTCCCCTCTCCGCAGAATCTGATTTTCCTCATGCGCTATGCCGCCCTGTCCGGAGATAAATCCTGCCGCGAGATGGCGGACGCGGCGCTCAAGACCATGTACCGTGGCGGAATATACGACCATTTCGGCGGCGGTTTTTTCAGATATTCGACCGACCGCGAGTGGCTCGCGCCGCGCTTTGAAAAGATGCTCTATGTCAACGCCGCGCTCGCTTACGCCTATACAGAGGCGTGGCAGAGCGGGCATCTGGCGCTCTACCGCAGCGTCGCGGAGAACACTCTCGACATGTGCATGCGCGATCTCCTGTCCGATGACGGCGGATATTATTCCGCGCTCGACGCGGACAGCGGCGGTATCGAGGGCGCGTACTATCTCTTCACGCCGGACGAGGTCGAAAAGGCGCTTGGCGCGGAGGACGGCAAGCACTTCTGCGAGTGCTACGACATTAACGCGGAGGGCAACTTCAGAGGCAAGTGCATCCCCAATCTGCTCATAAACACCCGCTGGCAGCTTCTGCCCGAGGGCTACGACGAGCTGTGCGAGAAGATGCGCATATACAGAGCGTCGCGCATGCCTCTGAAAACCGACAAAACGCAGCTTCTCTCATGGAACGGCCTAATGCTCATGGCGCTGGCAAAGGCGGCGTCGGCGTTCGGGGACGCGAGATATCTCTACGCCGCGGAGAGTCTCGCGGAATTTATAAAGAACAATTTTTACGAAAACGGAAAGCTTAAGGCGCGGCGCGTTGACGGCGAGCTTAAATATGACGCGCGGCTGGACGATTACGTTTTCTACGCGCTCGGTCTGACGGAGCTATACAACGCGGACAGGAAAGCCGAGCATCTCCGCGATGCCACAGCGCTTGCCGATGAGATTGAGCGGAACTTCTCCTCCGACGAGGGATTTTTCTATCTGACCGGCGACGGCGATGAAAAGCTCATAATCCGCCCGAAGGAGATATTCGACGGGGAAATCCCCTCCGGAAACAGCGGCGCGGCGGCGCTCTTCGACCTGCTGGCCGGATATACCGGCGACAAAAAATATCGGGATATCTCGGCAAAAACACTCCGGTATACAGCCGGCGTTTCGGGGAAATATTACGCGGCAAGTCCGTTCGCTTTGTGCGCGGCGCTGTCGGGCGTTTATCCGACAAGGGAGATTTTGCTCGCCCTGCCGGATGAGAACATTCCGGAGAGCTTCAGAGCGGTGACGGCGGGATACGCGCCGGAGCTTACAATCACGGTGAAAACCCCGTCACAGGCGGAAAAGCTCGCTCAAATCGCCCCCTTCACCGCAAACTGCGAGAGCAAAGACGGCAAACCCACGATCTACGTATGCCAAGACGGAGAATACGGCGCGCCAATAGTACTTTAAATAGAGTGGAGAGTTAAGCATTCAGTTAGGAGTGAGGAGTTAAGTGAGCGTCCAAATCTCCGATTTGGCATACGCGAACTTATGCCGTAAGGCGGAGGAGTTAGGAGTTAAGGTGTCGCTGACGCGACGGATTTTTAAAGCCTCCCCTGTGTAAGGGTAAGTGAGCCTCCCCTCATGCCTCCCCTGTGCAAGGGGAGGTGTCACGCAGTGACGGAGGGGTTGTCCCCGAGGCGTATTGCCGCAGGCAACAGCGCGTGCGTTACCAAATGCCGTGGGAGCCGACAAGGCTTGCCCATCCGTTCTCATCACTCTGTCGTATTCGTCGGCAATCTTGACGTTTATCCGTAATTTTTCATTTTTGCAAACCTTAGGCGGGTCAACAACCCCTCAGTCAGCCTTGCGGCTGACAGCTCCCCTTGCACAGGGGAGCCTTTAAAGGACGCTCACTTAACTCCTAACTCCTCACTGATTACAACTCCACTCTTAACTCTTCGCTCTCAACTCTTAATTCCCAATTGCTCTCTCATCACGTCTGTCGGCGCTTCTTTGCCCGTCCATAGCTCTATCTGCCGCGCGCCTTGCCACAGGGACATCTCGAGGCCGTTCATTATCGTGCAGCCCTTTTCCTCCGCGTCCGCAAGAAACCTTGTTTTCGCGGGATTATAGCAGGCGTCGAAGCAGAACTGCCCCTCTCGGAAAACCTCCGCCGGAACGGGGCTTATCCCGACGCTCTCTCCCATGCCCACGCCGCTCGCGTTTATCACGATATCGCAGGCGCGGATTTTTTTTTGCTCATTTTCGCCGACCGCCTCTGCGAGGTCGGGATAATAGTTATTCAGGCTCTCCGCGAGAGTTTTCGCGCTCTCGCCGTTTTTTGACGAGAGATATATTTTTTTACAGCCCATATCCGCCAGCGCGAACGAAATCGCCCTGCCCGCGCCGCCGCTTCCGATGCAGAAGGCGGTTTTGCCTTTCACCTCAACGCCCGAAACGCGGAGAGCCGTCATAAAGCCCTCCGCGTCGGTGTTGTATCCGATGAGCGCGCCGTCTTTCTCTTTTCTGACGGTGTTGCACGCGCCTATCCTGCCGCAGAGCGTGTCTGTCGCGTCGAGATAGGCGAGAACCGCCACCTTGTTCGGCTTGGTCACCGCAAAGCCGATGACGCTCGGGATATATCTCAGCGCCGCGACTATCTCGGCGAGATGCTCCGTCCCCGCCTCGCAATAGGTATAGCGCAGATTTTCGCCCATCGCCTCGTACGCCCTGTTCTGCATCTCCGCGGCGCGGGACTGCGCGAGCGGCTTGCCGATGAGCGTCACATAGCGCGTTTCATGCTCGCTCATTATCTGTTCTCGAAAAAGCTCTTCGCCGCGGCGATGACAGTGTTCCTGTCGTCGTCCGTGAGGCCGTAGTACATGGGCAGTCTGACGAGGCGGTCGCTGTCGGCGGTGGTGTATACGTCCTCTCCGTCAAAGCGGCCGAACTTAATTCCGGCGGGCGCGGAGTGCAGCGGCACATAGTGGAACACCGTCAAGACGCCGTGTTCCTTCATGTATTCTATGAACGCGGTGCGCTCGGAGAGGGTTTTGAGCTTTATCCAATACATGTGCGCGTTGTGTACGCAGCCCTCCGGCATGGTCGGGCATTCGATAAGCCCCTTGTCGGCGAGCGGACGCAGCGCCTTGTCGTACTCGTTCCAGGAGTTGAGGCGGTTTTCGTTTATCTCGTCCGCCGCGTCGAGCTGCGCCCAGAGATAGGCGGCGTTGAGCTCGCTGGGCAGATAGCTGTCGCCGAAATCGACCCAGGTGTATTTATCGACCTGACCGCGGAAGAATTTGGCGCGATTGGTGCCTTTTTCTCTCAGAATTTCCGCCTTTTCGATGAACGCGGCGTTGTTGACGAGCAGCGCGCCGCCTTCGCCCATGGAGTAGTTCTTCGTCTCGTGGAAGGAGAAGCAGCCGAAATCGCCTATCGTGCCGAGCGGTCTGCCCTTATAGCTGCTCATGACGCCCTGCGCCGCGTCCTCGACGACCATAAGGCCGTGGCGGCGGGCGATGTCCATAATCGTGTCCATCTCGCAGGCGACGCCGGCATAGTGCACCGGAACGATGACGCGGGTTTTGTCGGTGATGGCGCGCTCAATTTTCGTCTCGTCGATGTTCATCGTGTCGGGGCGGACGTCGACGAAAACGAGCTTCGCGCCGGCAAGCACGAAGGAGTTGGCGGTGCTGGAAAACGTGAATGACGGGAGGATGACCTCGTCGCCGGGCTTGAGCTCGCACAGCAGCGCCGCCATATCCAGCGCGGTGGAGCCGGATGTCGTGAGCAGCGCCTTCTTCGCGCCGAAGCGGCGCTCTATCCACTCGTTGCATCTCTTGGTAAACTGCCCGTCGCCGCAGATTTTGCGCGATGCGATAGCCTCAGCGATGTACTTTTCCTCTGCGCCCACATGAGGCGGAATGTTAAAAGGTATCATGATGTTTCTCCTTTTTGGGTTTTTTTCTTCGGCACAATCCAACAATAAACCCTATCCATACTTTTTTCAAGCGTAAAATACGAAAATGCCGCGAACGCCTCGACAATCGCGGCGAACAGGAACATTTCGCCGACGGCGCCGGTTTTTATATCCACACCCTCGCTCATCAGCAAATCAAGAATCAAAAGAATCGGCACATGCCACAGATACGCGTGAAATTGGATATTGCCGAGCGTTGACCAGATTTTCGATGAAAACAGGCGCGCGACCGGCTTTCTCAGCATCAGGAAAATTATCGGCGGGTAAACAAGAAAGCCCGTGACCGCATAGTAATCCCCGATGAAGTGATTTCTGAAAGCGTACACAGTCACGGCAAGGATGCCCACGCTCATCACCGTGTAACGGGTTTTGTCCGTATCGCGCTCCTCGATCAGCTTTGCCAGCAGAACGCCCTCAAAAAACGAGATATATCCTCGGCAGTTCCATTGATCGGCAAAGGGGACGGCGATGTTCGCCATCTTGATGGCAAAGCCGATGAGCATCACGGCGATATACCCGTAAACCGGATTCGTTTTCAGCTTTTTGGCAAGCCAAGTCGTGAAATAGAAGATTATATAGCACAGGCACAGCGCGCTTATATACCATATGGGGTTGTTTATCCGGGGGTTCGGAAAACACCAACCGGACTGCGCGCAGAAAATGCTTGTCACCGCGCCCCAGAGGTCTATAACCGCCAAGCCGCTTTTGGCCTCCGGGAAGAAGCGCCACGCTATATAGCAGATAAGCTCATAGACGATCACCGACAGCGCCGTCATCGGGAGAATTCGTCTGTATCGGCGCGATGCGAACGAGCCGAAGTCGCTCCCGGGTTCGCCGGCAATTATTCTCTTCACCCACGGCAGCATAAAAAAGCCGGAGAGAATGAAAAACAGCTCAACCAGCACCCCGAGATACAGCGCGCCGTCGCAGAAATTTATAAAATTATCGAATTTCACCCCGAAGGTTTGTTGGTAATGGTGAAATATAAGGGAAACCGTAGCCAAAATCTTCAGAAAATCCAGTGATCCGTATCGTTTCTTCGACATAACTCCACACTCCGAATTCCTAACTCTCTGTGACCTCTCCACCGCGCTCCCCTTGCACAGGGGAGGCTTTAAATTCGTCGCGTCGGCGACACCTCAACTCCTAACTCCTAACTCCTAACTCCTAACTCCTAACTCGTTTCACGTCTATCATTTTCCCCATTGCCGCGGGGGTGAGATAGCGGCGGTAGAAGTCGAGGATTATGCGGTGGCAGACGCGGTTTATATCGGCGCCGCCCTTGACGGGCTTGAGCATGACATGCGCCGTTGTGCCGGAGATGCGGTAATCGCAGGGGATTTCCACGTACCCGAAGCGCGCGAAGAACTTGAAGAGCTTCTTCTGCCGATTCTCGTCGGCGTCGGGGAAGTCGGTTATCTCGGCGATAATGCCCTGAGAGTCTGCGTAGCGCTTGTTTATGAGCCGTATCGCCTCGATGCCCACGCCATGCCCCCTGTACCACGGGAAAACGCCGAAATACTTGAGCAGCGTATATCCGTAGAGATTTTTAAGCCCCACCAGCGCGTAGCCCAGCTCCATCATCGACTCGTCGTCGTAAAACACGAGCAGCTCCATCTCGCCCTTGACAAGAGCTGAGTGAATCGCGAGCTTGCTCAGAAGCTCCTCGCTGTCAAAATCGACCTCCATCATGGGGTAGTATCGCTCGATATCCCTGTGTCCGCCTTTTCTTATTGTCAGCATGGCTTATTCTCCTTCGGTTTATCGCCTTATATCTCCTGCGCCGCGCAGAGCTTGGCGTATCTGCCGCCGGCCTTGATAAGCTCCTCCGGCGCGCCCTGCTCGGCTATTCTCTCGTTTTCTATCACGGCTATCGCATCGGCGCCTTTCACCGTGGAGAGCCGGTGCGCGATTATTACGGTCGTCCGCCCCTCGGCAAGCGCGTCAAGGGAGGCCTGTATCTTCCGCTCGGTCACGGTGTCGAGCGCGGATGTCGCCTCGTCAAGGATGAGTATCGGCGGATTTTTGAGGAACACCCGGGCGATGGCGATGCGCTGCTTCTGCCCGCCGGAGAGCATCACGCCCCGCTCGCCGATGTAGGTGCCGTAGCCGTTGGGCATGCTCATTATCTCTTGATGTATCTCCGCCCTCTTCGCCGCCTCGACGACCTCCGCGTCGCTCGCGTCGGGCTTGCCGTAGCGGATGTTCTCCATGACCGTTCCGGCGAACATGAACACATCCTGCTCTATGATGCCGATGCTCTCCCTCAGACTCTTCTGCGTGAGGGAGCGGATGTCCTGCCCGTCTATGCTTACGCTGCCGCCGGTCACGTCGTAAAATCGGGGCAGCAGCCGGCAGAGCGTGGTTTTGCCTCCGCCGGAGGAGCCGACGATGCCGAAGCGCTCGCCGGGGGTGATGTGTATGTTGATGTCTTTGAGTACCGACACGCCGTTATCATAGGCGAACGAGACGTTTTTGTATTCGATATCGCCGCGGACGTTTTCAAGCGTCTTCGCGTCGGGCGCGTCCTTTATCTCCGGCTGTTCGCGCATGATCCCGACAAAGCGCTCCAGCCCCGCCATGCCCTGCATGTATACCTCGGTAAACTGCGTCAGTTTACGCACGGGGGAGGTGAAAACGGAGACGTAGAGCGTGAACGTGACAAGGTCGATATAATTGAGCTTTTCACGCATGATGAGAAAGCCGCCGACGGCGATGACCACAACGGGCAGAATGCTCATCGTGAAGTCCATCCCCGCCATGTACGGGCCCATCGAGTAGAAATATTCCATCCTCGCCTCGGTATACTGCCTGTTTGACTCGGCGAACTTCTCGTTTTCAATGTCCTCGTTGGTGAACGCCTTCGCGGTGCGCGCGCCGGAAATGCTCGTCTCGATGGCGGAGTATATGAGCGCGGTTTTCCTCTTGACCTCGGTGTTGGCGTTTTTCATCCGCACCCTCTGCGAGAGCGTGAACCACAGGCACAGCGGCATCACGACAGCCAGCGGCAGCGCCAGCCGCCAATCGAGTATGAACATGGCAATCATCGAGCCGATTATCGTCAGCGCGCAGATAACCAGATTTTCCGGCCCGTGATGGGCAAGCTCCGTCACCTCAAACAAATCCGAAGTGATATGGCTCATGAGCGCGCCGGTGCGGCGTTTGTCGAAAAACGAGCAGGAGAGCGACTGGATATGCGCGAAAACGTCCGCGCGCATCCGCGTTTCCACAAGCACGCCCATCTTGTGCCCCAGAACGGTGATGACATAATAGAGCGCCGCCTTTATGAAATAGGCGATGACCATGACCGCCATGACCGCGAAGAACGCCGAAAAGAGCTTGTTCGGCAGAAGCTTGTTCATGCTCATGCGCGATATAATCGGAAACGCCAAATCTATCGCCGACACCAGCGCCGCGCACAGCATATCCAGCGCGAACAGCCGCTTCTGCGCGCATATATATCTTATGAAAATCTCCATCGGAGACTTCGAATAGTCGATTTTATTGTCCATTATATAATAATTATAAATATTTATCCCGCTCCGCGACGGCCAGCGCGTCGCAGCGGTTGTTGTATTCGTTGTCCGCGTGCCCCTTGACCCAGTGATAGCGCATTTCGTGAATCTCGGTGAGATTGAGCAGCTTTTCCCATAAATCGGGGTTGAGGGCAGGCTTTTTATCGGATTTTATCCAGTTTTTCTTCCGCCATGACATTGCCCAGCCTTTTTGGAGAGCGTCGATGACGTATTTCGAGTCGGAGTACAGCTCCACGGCGCAAGGCTCCTTCAAAGCCTCCAGCGCGGAGATGACGGCGGTCAGCTCCATGCGGTTGTTGGTGGTCTGCCGCTCGCCGCCGGACAGCTCCTTCTCCCTGCCGTTCCAGCTGAGAATAGCCCCCCAGCCCCCCGGCCCCGGATTTCCGGAACAAGCCCCGTCGGTATAGATGGTTACGGTTTTCATGGTTTAGGATTTCCTTCTTGCTTGACATATTGCTTTGCTGACGATATAATAAATACGAAAAGAGCGCTGCGACAAGCGGTTGGCTCTTTAAAGTGGAAGCTTAGACCATATAGTCAAAAACCGTCACTTGGCAGAGTGGCGGCTTTTGCTTTTTATGATAAACTGAAACATCAGCTTTCGCAGTGTAATAGTTATCGTAAGACGCAAATGCTTCACCCCTTTTCGGGTGGTGTAGCCAACCGCCTGCCGTTGCGCAGCGCTCAGCGCGTCAATCGCGCCGATAACAGAATATCATATTCCGCATTATATCGCAAGCGCAGCAGCCTTACTTTTTCCTTTAAGGCAGCGCCGCATATCGTGATATAGTATGAGATTATTCCCATTAATTGAGATCGATATTTTTCAGGGTGAATTTTCCGTCGGAATATTTTATATCTGCGGTTATTATGGCGGCGGCATCGAGATACTCGGCAGGTACATGGTCTTCGAAGGGATCAAAATCGGCATCGTCATGCATGGCGAGATAATAATCCCTGTAATCATATTCGCCGTTATCTTTATAAAGCATAGCTGAGCTCAGGACATAGTATCCCTTTCCATCGTTACGCTTCCAAATACGGTTATTCGGGAAATAACAATTCGGCTCGTCGCTCGCATTGACAGTAACCTGTACTTTCTTTTTTCCCTCCGTGACGGTCAGTGTGATTTCATCGCCGCTGACGCTGACATCCAGAAACTCTCGCAGTTGTTTTTCCATTTCTTCCAAGGTCAGCACGGAGCAGCTGTAGCTTCCGTCATCCTCAATCTCAAATACCGCCAGTTCGTCCTCATGGGTACCGGTACCTGTCAGCACATCGGAGTTGAATACGAGTTCATCTTCCAAATCGCCGTCTATGTCCTCCCACACCGCCTCTTGATCGTAGTGTGCGAGCCAGCGGCACTTAAAGCGTTGCGCCATATCGTCATGGATAACATAGATGTAATCGCCAAAGTATTCTTCGTTCCCTCTGCCTTCAATTACAGTGTTGCCGTATATCAATACGCCGTCCTCGGTTTCGCAGATTCTCTTAAAGCCGTCAGCTCCCGACATAGGATCGCCGTACAGAGCAATAAAGTCACTGAGAGGCATCTTGAATTCCTCTGCGCCGCTTACCGCGCTCTCTTCCGCTTCGCCGTCGATTCTTATCCACATTGCCGGACGGATGCACGAGTTTTCTATATCCACTTTTCTCCCGTCATAGTTTATTCCTCCGCCGACATGCACTCCCGCCGCAGTGTCCTGCGTCTTGCCGGGACTGCGCAACCACCAGCGTCCGTTGCCGTAGGTGTCATATTCCGCGCCCTGCAGCTTTGCGTATTCCGTGGTTACCGCCCGGCGCGCGATCTCGTTCGGAAGGTACTTCTCGACCTCATTTATCGACAGGAGAAATACCCGATCCTCGGTATCATCGCCGCCCTCGGTCTTGCTGCGCCCGTCGGGATTGTTGTTCGTAACGCAGCAGATTAACTTCTCCTCATCGCCGACAAACGCGGTGTCAATGAACTCATCGTTGAGCCATTCGCGAATTTCGGAGTCGGCCCAGGTAACGTTTTCGCCGTCGCTGTCATAGGGGAGCGCATCAATGCAGCAGTCGCACAGCAGCAGCGCTCTGCCATCGTCCGTGATATCCAGCGCCGTCCATTCGAGCGCTTCTTTCCCATTGGAGTACACGCCGTCGGTCTCGTAGTGGCCGAAGCTCACGCTCTCACCGATATCGATATCGGAAATGTCGCCGGGGTTATCTGCCGCGGCGCACGCTGATGAAAACAGCGCGCTCATCGCGATTGCGGCTGCAATGATGTTTTCACAAAGCTTCTTCATGTCGGCAATCTCCTTGTATTGTAGAGTTGTAGTATTCAGTGCTCTTCTCCGAAGCGCAACTGCGTTTCTTTTTCCTTTAAGGCAGCGCCGCATAAAACGGGCGGCATCCGATGGATAATTTGCGCTTTAATACTCCCCTTTCAGGAGAGGCTTTGAATTCTGCGTTTACTTGAGTTGAGTGAAATTTTATAATCATCGCGTCAGCGTCACATCATCTTCACTCTTAACTCCTCACTCCTCACTCCTAACTCCTCACTCTTTAAAAGTCCTCGGGAATGTCGAGCTTATTGTATCTCTCGCACATGAACTTGTACTCGGCCTTGTCGATTAAGCCGTTTTTGTAGAACATCGCCGCCTGGTCGAGATAGCGCTGTTTGCCTCTGCTGCAGGTGCAGCGGATCGGCGCGCCCTCCGCGTCTTCGTGAGGATGCCGAGGCGTGCTTACTTCGTGCGCCGCCATCCGCCTCGCGGCGGCATCGGGGTTTGCGGTCGGCTTCTTCGCCGCGCCGTAGGGGTTGGCAACGGGTCTGTTCGCCGCGGCTTGCGGGCTGCCGCCGATTTTATTCGCCGCGGGATTGCCGGCGGCGTTTTTCTTCGAGCGCTCGGCAAGGCGTACGATGGTGATAACCGCCACCGCGCCGATGATGACAAGGCAGGCGACAGAGCCGTCCGCCGCGCCCGTCGCCGCGCACAGCAGAACGATTATCACCCATATCCAAGCCCCGCCGGACTTCTTTTTGCCGTTGTTGTTCATCGATATACCCCCTTATAATCAGTTAGGAGTGAGGAGTTAGGAGTTTTGGTGTTCGCGTACGCGAACGATATTATAATCGTCGGCTTCGCCGACACATTAACTCCTCAATCCTCACTCCTCAATCCTCACTCTATTTCGTTTTCCTTCTCGGTGGTTTCTATGCAGATTACCTTACTGCCGGGGAGGAGGCGCATCACTCTCACGCCCTGCGTGGAGCGGGAGAGGAGCGATATCGCGTCGACGGGGGTGCGGATGATGGTGCCGTCGTCGCTGATGAGCAGAATATCCTCATCGCCGTTGACTATCTTGACATCGGCGACCGGGCCGGTCTTATCGGTGACGTTGTAGTTCCTGACGCCGACGCCGCCGCGGCTGTGGGAGGAGTACTCCTCGGTGGCGGTTCTCTTGCCGTAGCCCTTTTCGGTGACGGTGAGAATCTGACCGCCCTGCGCGCTGCTGCCCGCGCCGACGACACAGTCGCCGCTCTTGAGTCTTATGCCGCGCACGCCGACCGCCGTTCTGCCTGTCGGGCGCACATCGTTTTCGTTGAAGCAGACCGCCATGCCGTTTTTAGACGCGACAAGGAT
The DNA here is from genome assembly GCA_963636125.1 of Oscillospiraceae bacterium. GTDB lineage: Bacteria > Bacillota > Clostridia > Oscillospirales > Oscillospiraceae > Limivicinus. The sequence goes on from CAVHIP010000011.1 coordinate 20,228, forward strand.
GTCCTCATCGCCGGTCGTGGAAAAGACGCTCATAAGCTCGTCGCCCTCTTCGAGGGTGATGACCTTCTTTCCGCTCGCGCGGATGTTTCTCAGCTCGCTTTGGCGCATGCGCTTGACGGTGCCTTGCCGCGTGACGAACATGAGATAGCTGTCCTCGTCAAGCCCTCTGCCGGCTATCATCGCGCTGATTTTCTCGTTCTCGGCGTTTTCTATCTGCAGGATGTTGACTATATTCGTTCCCTTCGCCGTCCGCCCCGCCTCGGGGATGACGTAGCCCTTCTTTATGAACACGCGGCCTAAAGACGTGAAGAAGAGAATATTGTCGTGCGTGGAGGCGGTGAACACGGTGCGGACAAAGTCCTCTTCCTTCGTGGTCATCGCGCGCACTCCCTTGCCGCCGCGGCCCTGCGATTTATATTCGCTCACGGGCAGGCGCTTGATATATCCGCCGTTTGTCAGCGTGAAGACGCACTGCTCCTCCTCGATGAGATCTTCCGCGTCTATCTCGTCCTCGACGTCCTGTATCTCGGTCTTGCGCCCGTCGCCGAACTTGTCGCGGATGGCGATAAGCTCTTCCTTCAGAACGGCCTTTATCTTCTCGGGATCGCCGAGCAGATCTTTATAGTAGGCTATCTTCTCCTCCAGCTCCTTATACTCCGCCTCTAATTTTTCGCGGTTGAGTCCCTGCAGGGCGATAAGGCGCATGTCGCAAATCGCCTGCGCCTGCACGTCGGAGAGACTGAATCTGTCCATAAGGCGCTGCTTTGCGTCGTCGTAGCTCGTGCGGATGATGTGGATAACCTCGTCGATATTGTCCTGCGCGATGAGCAGGCCTTCCAACAGGTGCGCCCGCTCCTCCGCCTTTCTCAGGTCGTATCTCGTTCTGCGGACGATAATCTCCTCCTGGAAGGTGAGATACTCGTCCAGAATGTGGCGGAGAGAGAGAATCTTCGGCTGAGTCTGGTTGTTGACCAGCGCGAGCATGGTTATCGAGAAGGAGGACTGCAGCTGTGTCTGCGCGAAGAGCTTGTTGAGCACAATCTGCGGCTGCGCGTCGCGCTTGAGCTCGATGACGATGCGCATGCCGTTGCGGTCGGACTCGTCTCGCAGATCGGAGACGCCCTCAAGCCGCTTGTCGCGGACCTGATCGGCGATGTTTTTGATAAGCGCCTTTTTGTTGACCTGATAGGGCAGCTCGTGGACGATGATTCTTATCCTCTTGTCCTTGCCGTACTCCTCGAACTCCGTGCGCGCGCGGACGACCACCTTGCCGCGGCCTGTCGCGTAAGCCCGGCGGATGCCGCTTCTGCCCATGATGATGCCCTTCGTGGGGAAGTCCGGCCCCTTTATATGCTCCATCAGGTCGGAAAGCTCTGCGTCGGGATTGTCCAGCACGCAGACGCAGGCGTTTATGACCTCGGTGAGGTTGTGCGGGGGGATGTTCGTCGCCATGCCGACGGCGATACCGGACGAGCCGTTTACCAGCAGGTTGGGGAAGCGGGAGGGGAGTACCCTCGGCTCCTTGCGGCTCTCGTCAAAGTTCGGATCCCAATCGACCGTGTCCTTGTCGATGTCGCGCAGCATCTCGTTGGAGAGCTTGGACATTCTCGCCTCGGTGTAACGGTAGGCGGCGGGAGGATTGCCGTCTACATCGCCGAAGTTGCCGTGCCCGTCGACAAGCGTGTATCTCATGGAGAAATCCTGCGCGAGGCGCACCATGGCGTCATAGACGGAGGCGTCGCCGTGCGGATGATAGCGACCGAGCACGTCGCCGACGCAGGTGGCGGATTTCTTAAAGGGCTTGTCGGAGGTGAGGCCGTCCTCGTACATCGCGTAGAGTATGCGCCGATGCACGGGCTTGAGTCCGTCGCGGACATCCGGCAGCGCTCTGCCGATGATGACGGACATGGCGTAGTCGATATAGCTTGTCTGCATCTCGTTGACAAGCTCCGACTCGGTTATAACCTGGTTTGGGAAAAGTATGTCTTCCGGTTTGTAATCTCTTTTGTGTGCCATTTTTACTCCATTTGCGCAATTTTTGGCGCTTTATCTTCCATTTTCTATTCTCTCCACTCTCAACTCTTTACTCTTAACTCTTATCAAATGTCCAGATTCACGACGTACTTCGCGTTTTGTTCTATCCATTCGCGGCGGGGTTCTACGTCTTCGCCCATGAGGACGGTGAAAACCTGATCGGCGCGGATCGCGTCGTTGAGAGTAATTCTGCGGAGGGAGCGCTTCTCGGGGTCCATTGTGGTGTCCCACAGCTCGTGCGGGTCCATCTCGCCCAGACCCTTGAAGCGGGAGATATCGATCTTGGCGTTGGGATTGTCGGCGCGCATCTCGGCGGAGAGCCTGTCGCGCTCCTCGTCGGAGTAGGCGACCTTCTGCTGCTTGCCGCGCGTGAGCTTATAGAGCGGAGGCACGGCGGAGTAGACATAGCCGTTTTCGATGAGCGGGCGCATGTAACGGAAGAAGAACGTGAGCAGCAGCGTGCGGATATGGCTGCCGTCGACATCGGCATCTGCCATGATGACTATCTTGTGGTAGCGGAGCTTTTCGATGTTGAACTCGTCCCCGATGCCGGCGCCGAGGGCGACTATCAGCGGATAGAGCTTGTCGTTGCCGTAAATCTTGTCCGCCCGCGCCTTCTCGACGTTGAGCATCTTGCCCCACATCGCGAGTATCGCCTGAAATCTCGAGTCGCGCCCCTGTATGGCGGAGCCGGCGGCGCTGTCGCCCTCGACGATGTATATCTCGCACAGACTCGGATCGCGCTCGTTGCAGTCCTGCAGCTTGTCGGGCATCTGGCCGGACTCAAGCCCCGTCTTGCGCCTGACGCTCTCCTTCGCCTTGCGCGCCGCCTCTCTCGCGCGGTTGGCGGTCATCGCCTTCTCTAAAATCGCCTTGGCGGCGGCGGGATGCTCCTCGAAATACTCCGTGAGCTGATCGTTGACAATGCCGTCAACCAGCGTCCTTATATAGGCGTTGCCGAGCTTCTGCTTGGTCTGCCCCTCGAACTGCGCCTCCGGCAGCTTGACGGAGATAACCGCCGTTATGCCTTCGCGCACGTCCTCGCCGCTGACCTTATCGTCGCCCTTTATGACGTTGGTCTTTGTTCCGTAAGCGTTGATGACTCTTGTGAGCGCGGTCTTGAAGCCCGTCTCGTGCATGCCGCCTTCGGGGGTGTGGATGTCGTTCGCGAAGGACACGATGTTCTCGTTATACACGTCCGTATACTGTATCGCGATCTCCGCCACGGCGTCGTCCTTCTGACCGGAGAGGTAGATAACGTCGGGGTGTATGGGGGTTTTGTTCTTGTTGATGAAGCCGACATATTCCTTTATGCCGCCCTCGTAGCACATCTTCTCGGTTTTCGGCGGATCTTCGCGCTCATCGGTCAAGATGATGGTGATGCCGGCGTTGAGGAAGGCCTGCTCCTGCAGACGGGTGTGGAGAATGTCGTAGCTGTACACGGTGTCGTCGAACATCTCCGGGTCGGGCTTGAATCGGACGGTTGTACCGCGCCTGTCCGTCTCGCCGACGACGGTAATTTCCTGCGTGATGGCGCCTCTTGCAAAGCGCATTTGGTAGATTTTGCCATCCTTATGCACCTGCGCCTCGAGCCATTCCGACAGCGCGTTGACGACCGACGCGCCCACGCCGTGCAGACCGCCGGAGACCTTGTATCCTCCGCCGCCGAACTTGCCGCCGGCGTGCAGCACCGTGAACACGACCTCGAGCGCGCTCTTGCCGGTCTGCTCCTGGATGTCCACCGGGATGCCGCGGCCGTTATCCTGCACGCGGATGATATTGTCCTTCTCGATGGTGACCTCGATATCCGTGCAGAAGCCGGCGAGCGCCTCGTCGATGGAGTTGTCCACTATCTCATAGACGAGATGGTGAAGCCCCGAGGACGAAGTGGAGCCGATATACATGCCCGGCCGCTTTCTGACGGCCTCAAGCCCTTCGAGCACCTGAATCTGCGAAGCGTCATATTCCTCCGCGCTTTTGTTTACGTTTTCAAATAAATCAGACATTTTTTCTTCTTTAAGAGCGGGAAGTCAATATTCCCTGCTCTTTTCTCCTTATAATCAGTGAGGAGTCAGGAGTTAAGTAAGCGTCCAAATCTTTGATTTGGAAACGCGCACTTATGCCGTAAGGCGGAGGATTGAGGAGTTATGGTGTCGGCTTCGCCGACGATATTAATAATTTCTCTTTCTTCTGTCTCCGTGTTCCCACTGTTGATATACTTAATTGTCAGTGTTAAGAGTTGAGAGTTAAGAGTGGAGATATTGTGTTCGCTGTCGCGAACGGATTTAATCATGGCTCCCCTGAAAGGGTAAGTGAGCGTCCAAATCTTCGATTTGGCTAACGCGAACTTATGCCGATAGCAGACTTGTCTGCCTCGGTAGAGCTGTCAGCTTTAGCTGACTGAGTGGTCACACGCTCCAATCTTAAGTCTTTTTCAATTCCTCACTGCCTGCGTGACCTCTCCACCGCTTGCGCGGTGCCCCCCTCCCCTTTCAGGGGAGGCATGAGCGGCGCTCACTTATCATGGGAGGCTTTTATAATTCGTCGCTTCAGCGACACATTATCTTAACTCTTAACTCTTAACTCTTAACTCTCCACTCTTCACTCTTTATTTCTATCTCGTTTTCCCGTTTTCCTTTTTTTGTTCTTTATAGTCTTACTGCTGAAGGTAAAACATTGCCTTTTGCGCTTCAATCTCCGCTTTCAGTTCCTCCTCCGTCGGCAAATACAGCTTATATTTCGAAGCGAATAATTGTTCATTGCCGTGCATAACAGAATACCTGGCAACATCATCGTCCGTATCGGAACAAAGCACAATACCGATTGTCGGATTGTCATCCCCACTGCGCTTCAATTCATCGTACATGCGGATGTACATATCCATCTGTCCCACATCCTGATGAGTAATCTTCTCCGTTTTCAAGTCAATAAGGACAAAGCATTTCAGAATGTAATTGTAAAAGACCAGATCAATGTAATAATCCTGCTTCTCCGTGTGAATATGCTGCTGTCTTGCCACAAAAGCATACCCTTTTCCGAGCTCCATCAGAAATTTCTGCAAATTGGAAAGAATGCTTTTCTCCAGCTCACTTTCTGTGAAATCCGTATTCCCGGAAAATCCGAGAAACTCCGCAATAATCGGGTTCTTGATGAATTCCAGCTTGTCCTTCTGATACTGCTCCGTAAGCGCTTTCATCTCGTCTTCTACAAGTTCTTTTTTTTGGGTCTTCAGCATACGGTAATAGTACTGAGAGGAGATATTACGCTGCAATGTACGGACACTCCAGATCTGTTCCATTGCCTCCTTCTCATACCAGTCACGAGCAGCTTTATCCTTAACTTGCAGCAATACCGCATAATGCGACCAAGACAACAAGCCGCCTAATTTTCCAGACGGTGTCTGGAAAATCTCAGGGAAGCACTTATAGAACAAATAAAAGTTATACAGATTTGACTTTGTAAATCCCCTGCCGTACTTCTCCGTAAGGATTTTCGACAGCTTAATTATGACGCCGGCACCATATTCGGAACGTGCTTCGCCCTTAAGTTCCTCTTCGGATATGCGGTATCCGATCAGCCAGTTTCTCTGTACAAGAGCGACATTAACAGCCTTGTATGCCGCTTCGCGCGAGGATTCAATAATCCCGCACATATCATTCAGTACATCATCCGTTTTGACGAAATTATTCACGAGACTATTCTGACCGATTTTTTTCAAATGATTCTCCATAGGCGCCGTTCCCTTCAATTTTCAAAAGATAGCACTGTGTAAATATTTCACCGGAATAGATTTCATCTATATCTTTTATTTTGCACTCTCGCTGTATCTATTTTCATAGCTTAAGATTCCGATGGAATTGGCGGCATCTCTTTATCGTCAGCCGGTACCGGTGGCATTTCAAATAATGATTTGAGGTACTCTACCTCACCTGCACGCAGCCACTGAGACATTCCTGCGGTCCATACCAGACTATCCTTAGTAAGCTGTCCGGCCATGAGCATCTGACCAAGAGTTTGTATATCAAATGGTCCCATAGCCTTTCCGTCTACAGCCACATTATATGACACTCCGGGTACTGAACCGTTGGCTTGCGATGATGAAGTAGCAACCTTTTCCTGTATCTCGGTCTGTTTTTGCCCGCCCATTACTCTATTTATCGCTCCGGCTACATTCTGTCCGACGGCTCCGCCAATCGCCATTCCGGCAATAATGCCCGCCGGACTAAATCCTCCTGCTGTACCGCCTCCATTTGCCACCATTTTGCCAAGTCCAAGTGCCCCCGCAACACCAACATGTTCTTGCGCTTCTGTTTGGTAAGCTGCTAAATTAGCTGACTGAGTCTCCTTATGCCTCGCATACGCATCTTCCTTAATATTGGCTACCGTTCTTCCGGCACGTTCAAGAACTCCAAGTTTCTGAGTATCTCTCATTTCTTTAATTTCAACCTCAGTCTTGGCCTGCATTGTCTGAGTTGTCAATTCCCGAGTAACTGTCATAAGTTGCTGATAGCCATCACTGGTTTTATCAATATCAATTACTGCAACATCCACACTTGAAACCGTAACTCCGAATTCATCAAAAAGTCGGCCTTTAATTTTACTCTCTACAATTTCGTTCACTTGGTCAAGTTTACGCTCAAGTTGCACTACTGGAATTCCGTTCTCCTCCGGAGCGTTGGTTATTGTACTTTTTACATATCTTGTGACAGCATCCTTAATTTGATTCTGAAAATTATCCAACGTGAACGTTTCAAGCCTATGCAATTTAATAAATTCTTTATAATCTGTTATCCTAAAGCTGATTGTTCCCCTGACTGCCGTTGGCACTCCATAGTCCAAAAATCTCGGATCAAAAACATCAAAATAAGGAACAGCAAATTTTATTTGTATAATTTGAGCCAGATTTATGAAATAAATTTCTGCCTGAAACGGTGTTTCGCCTTCATAAGTCAATCCAAGAATATCGGAAATAATTGGAAGATTTTTCGTATTTAGGATTTCGTCAAAAGGTCCTTCAATATAGTCCTGAACAGATCCGTCTTTCTGCTTGTAGACAAAAACCGCCACTGAGCCTTCTTTTACTCGCAAGGACGATCCCCACCTTATAGCATTTTCTCTGTGAGTTTCGCCTTCCATGGTTCCTTGCGGATGCCATTTCCATATAAGATAGGAGGATTCGTCGCATCTGATTACATCTAGGATTCCGCCACCCGTAGGCTTTTTATTAAATAATCCCATTTAATTTTCCTCCTTCTTCTCGTTGATTAAATCTATAAGGTATTCTCTTTGTTCTTCCCAATCTTCGGCTTTTTTGCTATCAAGGCTTTCATCAAATCTCAAACCATTTGCCTTAATCAAAGCATCATCATAATCACCATTTTTTATATCTTCCCTTATTTCAACAACGATTGCCTTTAGTTCTTTTTCAAGCTCCGCTTCCTTTCTGTTTTCAGAACCTATAAGAATTCCAATGCTTGCAAAAAAAACAATTACGAAACCAAGTAAAAGCTTTGTATATTTTGCTTTATTACTTCGTATTTCCTTCTTTTTTGCCTTATAAAGTTCCTCAATCTCCAATAGTCTGGGATCATTTGGGAACATCATTTTTGCCTTTTGGTGAACTTGATTGTACTTTGAATCCCATGCATTTGATAACATCAACTTGCCTTCACGTTCCGCTAAAGCATAGCCGTCACTGCTCGTATCGTAAGCCATAGGATCTATATTTGATGCCGCAAGGATCATGAATTCAAAAATGTCTTCCTGTGTATTCGGCACCGTAAAATTAGAAATTCTGCTGGCTAACTGCTGATCGACCGTATTTGTCGTGTTAGCTCCAAAAGCTTTGGCAAAGGCCTTACCGATTCCGGTACCTTTTTCTGTTTTTCTTCCGGCCTCTATCTGTTTGAGTTCCGACTCAAACCTTTTTACGGTACCGGCCGCATCTGCTCCTCTTAATTCATAACCACAGGCAGAACATACAGATGTAAATGAATTCAATGTTTCACCGCAATTAGGACATTTAATTATTTTCCCACCAAACTCTTGCTGTCGTTTCGACATATTCTTCTGTCCTACCGGATTGCCGCATTCAGGGCAAAATTTAGCACTGTCATCTAATTTCAGCCCACATTTCTGACAAAAAGCCATTTTCCGCATCCTCCTAAAATTATATAAATATCCTTCTGTTACACCTAACAGTGTGATAACTCGCTTTTCACAATAGAGGCTTTAAATGCTGCAACTTTGGAAGTCACTGTAACAATTTCTGTTCTCCGCACATTGCATGTGACCTCTCCACCGCTTGCGCGGTCCCCCTATCCTTTCAGGGGAGGCATGAGGAAACGCTTACTTATCAGGGGAGGCTTGATGACAACCGCCTATCCCATCGCAGAATTATAATTCGTCGCGCCGGCGACACATCATCTTCACTCTCCACTCTCCACTCTTTTCTCTTAACTCTCCACTCTTTTCTCTTAACTCTTAACTCTTTTCAGCAGTGTAGAAGTCGCCATTTGGCTGAGGTAGAGCTTTTTTACGCCGCGGCTTTCGGTTACGACGTAGGATTTTGGGATGTCCTCCGCCGCGTTGATGACCTGCCCCGCCTTTTCCGCCGCGCTGAGATATTTTCTTGTGATGTGAGACTGAGAGGTGATGTCAAGGTCGAATATCCCGATTATCTCCCTCTCGTCGATAACCGTCCCTTTTCCGATGTGAATATACATTTTCTAATAGCTTAATTATTCTTACCGCAAAATCTTCACTTTTTTCTTTAACCGTTTTTTCCATAATTATAATCCGTTCGCGACAGCGAACACATCAACTCCTAACTCCTCAATTCTAACTCCTAACTCTCTTTCGTTTTCCCGTTCTCTACAAAAATAACCTTGCCTCCTGTGCGGGAGGAGATGCCTTCGTCTTCGCAGCAGCTTATGAGCGTCTGGCCGCCGCCGATTCTGTTCAGAACAAACTCCTGCCGCTTCGCGTCAAGCTCGGACAATACGTCGTCCAGAAGCAAAATCGGGTACTCGCCGGTTTCTCTCAGGAATATCTCGCGCTCTGCCAATTTCACGCTCAGCGCCGCCGTTCTGGTCTGCCCCTGAGAGGCGAACGCCCTCGCGGCGCTGCCGTTTATGAAGATTTCCAGATCGTCCTTATGCGCCCCCGTGAGGCACTGACCGCTGTCAAGCTCCGCCTGCCGGTGCTTCTCCTGATGCTCGCATATCTCGAAATATATCTCCTTCGAGGACGCCGCCGTATCCGTCACCGTGCTGACGGTTTTATAGGCGATTTCCAGCTTCTCGCCGTTTCCGGAAAACTCCGCGTGTATGGGCGCCGCCGCCTCGTTGAGTCTCGCCGTGAACGCGGCGCGGTATCTTATCAGCTGCGCCCCCGTCCTCGCCATGCCGTCGGAAAAATCGTCCAGCGTGTCCAGAAGAGAGGGCTTTTCGCGCCAATCCTTCAATATTCTCGTCTTATGCTCGTAAAAGCGGTTGAACTGCGACAGAAGCTCGGCGTATCTCGGGCGGATCTGGCTAATCGCGTTGTCGAGCAGCTTGCGCCTGACCGCCGCCCCGTCCTTTATGATGTTCAGATCGTCCGGACAGAACAGCACGACATTCAGCGTCTCCCCAAGCTCTCCGGCGGTTTTCTTGACGCCGTTGACCGTGATTTTCTTCGGCAGCCCGGGATGCAGCAAAATCCGCACCGTCTGATCGCGCTCGTGACTGTATATGTCCGCCAAAATCTCCGCGTCCGAATACTCAAAGCCGACAAGCTCGCGGTCAAAGCGGCTGCGGAAGCTCTTGGCGCATGATAACATGTACACGGCCTCCAGCAGGTTTGTCTTCCCCTGGGCGTTGCGTCCGGTGATGACGTTCGTGCCGGGCGAAAAGTCCACCGAGGCGAACTCGTAATTGCGCCAGCCCTGCAGCGCTATTCTCTCAACCCGCATATTCCGCCGTCAGCTTTTTGCCGTCATACTCTATCGTGTCCCCATCGCGTATCTTCTTCCCTCGCATCAGGCACACCTCGCCGTTTACCTTCACAAGCCCGTCCGCGATGACGTTTTTCGCCTCGCCTCCGCTCATGCAGAGTCCGGCGTATTTTAATAACGCTTCGAGCTTTATAAACTCCGTGTTGATTAAAATTTTCTCCATCTTTTCAAAATGTCCTTAACAATGTGTTGAAAACTGTTGATAATTTTACGCCTTCAGCCTTACCGGCAATATCATAAACGTGAAATTCTCGCTCTCGTCCTCGGCCTTTATGATGCACGGGGAGGAGGGGGAGTTGAGGCAAAGAATCAGCTTGTCCTTGCCGGAGGCCTTGAGAGCGTCCGTCATATATTTGTTGTTGAAGCCGATTTCCATGCCATTGCCGTCACCGTCGCAGAAGCACTCGTCCTCCGCGATGCCGACGGGGTTGCGGCAGACGAGATTGATATATCCGTCGTTGAAGGTCATGCGCACGGGGCTGTTGTTTTTCTCGGTGATTATCAGCGCGACGCGGTCGATGGACGATATGAAATCCGTCTTCGACACGCCGATTTTATGCGCGAATTCCGTCGGGATGGATTTTTTATAATTCATGAACTCGCCCTCAAGCCGCCTCGTGATGACGACGGTATTGCCGATGGTGAAGGAAATGTGCTTCGCGCCGACATTGAGAGTTACATCGCCCTCGTCCTCGGTGCAGATTCTCTCGATATCCGTCAGAGAGGAGCCCGGTACGACAAAGCTTGAATTTTTGAGCTTCGCGCCGCTGAGCTTTTCCACCCTCTTCGCGAGACGGTAACCGTCCACCGCGACGATGGTCAGCTCGTCTCCGTCTATCTCGAAAAGCTCGCCTGTGTATATCGGGCGGACATCGGAATCGGCGACGGCGAAAATGGTCTGGTTAATCATGCTCTTTAGCACCGCCATGGGAATCGTCATGGAGCTGCCGTTGTCGATCGTGGGGATTTCCGGATAATCGGCTGTGCTGATGCCCATGAATTTATATTCGCTCTTGCCGCACTTGAGAAATACGTTCTCTTTCTCGTCTACCTCGAACAGCACTCTCCCGTCCGGCATACGGCGCAGCATTTCCCCGAACAGCCTCGCGTTGACGACGATGCTTCCGTAGATTTCGACATCCGCGTCGATATCCGTGTAGATGCCTTTTTTAAGATCGTATCCGGTGAGGCGCAGCGTGTCTCCGGCGGTGATTAAAATACCCTCCAGCGCCGGTACGGGACTTTTCGCCGCGCTCGCTCTCGAGCAGATATTCGCGGCCTGCTGCAGCTCGTATTTATCGCATGTGAATTTCATGTTTGCCCTCCGTATTTTTCTCACAGAAAAAACTTCGCTCTGTAAGTAAGTAAGTATTATATTTTTTAGTAGAATTAGTAGTAGTCCGATTTTTTGTTGAAAAGTCGAAAAAACGCGATTATTTCAAGGAAAAGAATGTTGAAAGAAATGTTGAGAAATTTTCGGTTTTCAACAGGGTAAAAGAAGAAAAATCTTTCAACATCGCGGTTTTAAACTTTAAACACGAAAATGTTGAGAATATTAAGAAATTTAGGGGAGAATAATGAAAAGAAAATATCAGCTGTTGATGTTGCCGGTGATGTCTCTTATAGTGGCGGACATATCGGGGCCGGATTTGACCATATCCTCGACCTTGCGGATGGAAGCGAGGACGGTCGTGTGGTTTCTGTCCCCGCAAACGGCGCCTATGTCCTTGAGAGACATGTTAGTGAGCGAGCGCATGAGATACATCGCCACCTGACGCGCCATTGTCGGGTTTTTCGAGCGGGACTGGCCGATAAGCTCGTCCTCCTTGATGTTGTAATACCTCGCGCACTCGCGGATAATCTCGTCCGGCTTGGGGATATACTCCCCGTCGCGGATAACGTCGTTGATGGCGCGCTGAACTGAGTCTATCGTAATGACCTCGTCCAGAATGTCTTTATAAGCGGTGAGCTTTTTGATGACGCCCTCCAGCTGGCGGATGTTGGCGGTAATCTTCTGCGCGATGTAATCGACCGCCTCGTCCGACAGCACAAGCCCTAATTGAGCGGCCTTATTGCGCGTGATGGCCATGCGCGTCTCGATATCCGGCGGCTGAATGTCCGCCATGAGTCCTCCCTCGAAGCGCGTGAGCAGACGGTCGTCTAAAAGCGTCATGTCCATGGGCGGCCGGTCGGAGGTGATGACTATCTGATGGCCGGCCTCGTATATGTTGTTGAAGGTGTGGAAAAACTCGTTCTGCGTCTGCTGCTTGCCGGCGATGAACTGAATATCGTCAACTAAAAATAAATCGGCGTTTCTGTATTTCGTGCGGAACTCCTCCGCCGTGCCGTCGCGAATCGAGCGGACCATGTTGTTTGTGAACTCGTCCCCCTTGATGTAGACGATTTTTTTGCTCGGCGACTTTTCATGGATATACTGCCCTATCGACAGGAGAAGATGCGTCTTGCCGAGGCCGGAGTTGCCGTAGATGAACAGAGGGTTGTACGCCTGCCCCGGCTTTTCCGCGACGGCGATCGCCGCGGCGTGCGCGAACTGGTTGGACTTGCCGACGATGAAGCGGTCAAACGTGTATCCCGCGGTCTCGGGAAGGGAGTTGTCCGCGATGTCGCTGCTTTTGACATAATCGTCTATCTCGTCTCCGGCCAGAATCTCGATGTCAAAATCGGAGGAGAAAAGAAAATTCAGCGCCTCTTTGAGGAGGGGAACGTATCTCTTGATTATTATCTCGCGCTTGAATTCGTTGGGAACGTGGATGACAAAACGGCTGTCGTCCATCTCCACAGGCGCGCTGTCGCCGAACCATGTGGTGAGGGAGTACTCATTCATTTTTCCGGCAAGATATTTCATGACCTCCTGCCACAGATCGTTGAGCGAATTCATACAAAACCTCCGATAAATACGCGGAAAAAAGCAATTCGTCTAACTGATACTGAAAACTGATTAAAACATTTAATGGCAATTAAATGTTTTAATAGCCGCCGCAGCGGCGTAGTTTTCGTATCAGACGCCTTTTGAAGCCTAACCGCGCTTCAGCGCGGCTCTTACAGGCTTCAAAAG
>CAVHIP010000012.1:0-32391 GCA_963636125.1 Oscillospiraceae bacterium
TCGTGTATACCCCATAAGGGTATCAAGAGTTCGAATCTCTTCATCTCCGCTGTAATTCCTACGAAACTTTGATTAGATTTCGTAGGAATTTTTCTATGCTTGGAAGCGGCTTAAATCTAGTTTTTTTCAATCTTTTATAATAATTTCCCATATTTCTCGGAAAAACGCGTTGAATCTATTTTTATCACGTTTTAATCGAATTTCTGTATAAAACAGAGATTGAAAAAATCATAAATTTTAGTATAATAGTGAAACATACTATCGTACAGGAGCAAAAAAACAAATGGCAAAAAACTCGCATTCAAAATACGCAGGGAAAAAACAGGGATGGCTTCGCGCGGCGGAGCTTTTCGTTGTGCTTGTGGCAGTCGCCTTTCTGCTGTTTCAGTTTATCATAGGCGCATCGCACGTTTCCGGCTTCTCCATGCTGCCGACTTATAAAGACGGCGACACGGTCTTTTTCTTCCGACTTGTCAATGAATATTCCTACGGTGACATTGTTTCCATCAAAATGGTGTCCGGCGAGCAATATATAAAGCGTGTGATCGCCGTGCCGGGCGATGTTGTGGACATAAGGGGCGGCATCGTCTACATCAACGGCGTTCAAGAGAATACGGTTTATGCAAACGGCGTTACCGAACCGGCTTCAGATTCGGTCCGCTACCCGTATACCGTAGAGGACGGGCGCTATTTTGTAATGGGCGATAATCGCGAAGCCTCCGTTGATTCGCGGACCTTCGGCACCGTGTCCGTGAAACAGATCATGGGACGTGTGCTGGGAAAATAACCGCTGCCTGCCCAATTGTATACGCGACGGAGTTTTTTGACATCTTATTTCTCTGATTTTTCAATCACGCTCTTGTAAATTACTCCGTTTATGCTATAATAATTCGTGAATCGGGTTACCCGCTTGGGATTAACTCTTTTCAATCACTTTATATCCTGCTCAGCCATGCGAGATGTCCGCGGATGATTGCTCATATTCTTCGTATAGAGAGTTTGAATCCGCATTCGGCCTCGACTTTGCGCCGCGCGAGATTGGCTGCGATTTATATCGTATGATTTCTCCGCGGTAATTCCGAGAGGGCGAGACCGCATCGGCAGGCGCCGATTGAATGCGTTGGCAGATAAGCGCGCCGCAAAAATGCGGGCGGCAGGCTTTTGCGCGAGGAAAATTTGAAGCGCGGAGCTTTTCGCTTGGATGCCGATTGGCGTTTATTCGGCGATTACAAAGGAGGATGAACAAGTATAAGAATTATGACACAATTTTATAACGAAAGGAGCGAGCTGTAAAAGATACAGGTAAACTCCTATGCTTTTACAGCGAACAACATGAAAAAGCCTAATAAGTTTTTTCGCAAAGCGGCATGTTTTTGTCTGGTGATCTGCATGGTGCTCGCAATGTTCCCCGCCGCGTTTGCCGATGGGGAGACTCCTGCCGATCTCATACAGGCTGATCTTCAGGCGCAGTATGAAGCTGAACTTCTTCGTCTAAAGAAGCTTCGTGAAGAAGAAGAGGCTCGAAAAGCCGCAGAAGCGGCGGCAGCGGCTCAGGCAGCGGCAGAAGCAGCCGCCGCGCAACAGACAGCAGCTGCTCAGGCTGTGGCACAGCAGGAAGTACAGCAGCAGGATGCAAGCCAACAGCAAAGTTCTGAAACGCAGGACGAAGTTGTTCCCAATGTCATTCCCGATACACCGGCTGAGGATTCCACAGGCGAGGGTGAGAAACCCAATGAAGAATCCACCTCCGAAAGTGAAGAAAACACTCAGTCCGGCGACAACGAAGGCGCAGGCACAGATGCCCAGCACGTTGGCAACGAAGGCGCAGGCACAGATACCCAGCCCGTTGGCACAGAAGACGTAAGCAATGGCGACCAGCTTGACAGCAACGAAGGCACGAGGGACGGGGATTCCGACGATAAACCCTCGCAAGAGCCCCTCATGTTAACGATGCCCCCAAATGGACTTCTCACATCCAACGACGGTACCGAAGACGTAAGCAATGGCAAGCAGCCTGACGGCACCGAGGGTACAAACAAAGGCACCCAGTCCAACGGCACCGAAGGAGTAGGCAAAGGCTCCGAGGTTGAGGATGACGACAGTACGTTTCTTTTGCAATGGTCTCCCACATTAATGACGACTTCATCGGCGCTTGCCCCGACTCAATCCGCCCCAACTTCTAATGCCTCCACCGGCATTTGGAAGGCCGCCGGAAATTTATTCAACACTGTGCAGGACGCCATTAATTCTGTTTTCAATTCCGGCACCGGAGCAACAGAAGCTACGGTCGAGCTTACGGAGAATTGCGACGATGGTAATATCATAGAGGTCAAAGCTGGCCAAGGCAAAAATGTCATTATCGATCTGTGCTATAGGACGTACAACGTTCTTAGCGGTCTTGTCGCAAAGATAACCGGCGAAGGCTCCGTCACTGTTAAAAACGGAACCTTAGTCTCGGGAGACGGTTACACTGTTGTAGAAACCGATGTTGCCGATCTGGACATTGAAAGTACGACCCTTGTCGGCGGCAGCGACTCCGCAAACGGCGCGCTTGACGTCAACGGTGGCGATGTGGACATTACCGGCTGGAGCGTCATTGACGCCGGCAAAGCGGCTAACACCGCAATAGATATTTCCGGCGAGTCCGATGTTGATGTCGACACTCCTCTGCCGATTTACGGAAAAGTCGATGCCGATGGCAAAGATGTTACGGTAGACCTTCAAAACGGCTACTACGAGGGCAAAGTGACCGCAACAAACGGTGCGACGGTCTCGGTTAAAGGCGGCAATTACACGGATGATGTCAGCGGTTATGTAGTAAATGATACCAACTATGCCGAAATCAGAAATTCCAACGGGTATATCTACTCCGCAGGCGAGAACATTTATTCCGCCGCCCAGACCACCGCAAAAGCCGGCCCCACTGCCGTTAATATCCTCAAGTCGAGCGGCGCAGTGACTCTCCCTGCCGGTGTAGCGGCTATCAACTCCACCGGAAAGGTTATCTTCGTCAACGGCAGACCGGTGGCCAATGGACAGACTGTATTTCCCGGATTCCTGTGCGAATGCAAATTCGTCTGCTCGAATGCGAGCATCGTGGACGGCGCAAAAAGTGTCTGGTACAAGGCTTCCGAGGACGGCTTGACAATCGAGCTGAGCAGCGCGGTGTCCTATGTCACCATTGACAACGTCAAGGCAGACGCCGTGATTGACGGAGTATATGCGGAGCTCAGCGCAGACACGCTCGAAGCGCTCACTGCAGGCAGCCACACCGTCAAATTCGTTCTCAAAAACGGCAGCGTTGCGGTTACCACCGTCAAAGTGGTTCCGGACGAAAAAGTCGAATGGGCAGAAGGTTCCGAAAACGGACTTGAATATGAGATGTCCGGCAATGTCAAGAAGGTTCTTATTGATCATGTAAAGGTCGCCGCGGAAATCAGCGGAAAGAACGTCTCCATTCCCGCTTCCATACTCAAGGATCTCAAGACCGGAAACCACACAGTTGAGTTCGTGCTTGAAAACACGAGCCACGTTGTCACAAGCATTACAGTCAAATAAGCGCAAATAACCATACGATATAGCAGACGAAAATTTTCGCCTGCTATATTTTTTTATGTCCAGCTACCCGAAAAAATATTTTTAAAAAGAGAAAGAGTTTTCATTGACGAACGGCAAAGACTATGTTAACATAATAATGTAAATTATGTAACCTTGAGAGGAGGCGATGTTTTGGTAAAGGCAAAATTTGACCCTGACAGAGTTATCGGCAAGCAAATAACTCAGTTCGGTCGGCAGGAGCTCTGCGATTTTGTTGCGAAACTGTGTGAATATATCAAAGCAGACGTCGGCGCCGGTGTTTACAGAGGAGGAATTTACCCGGAAAACATCAGCATAGACGAAAACGGAGGCATCGCCGTAGGTCCCGCAAAGCGTGAGGATTGGACGGGGCAGGAGCTTGAGTTTCTTCCGCCGGAGCTGTACTGGAACGGGAAGCGCACCCCCGCCGCAGACGTATATTCGATAGGACTTCTCATGTACTACGCCGTGACCGGAGGGAAGCTGCCGTTTGAGGGAAAATGTCGGGATCCGCAGCTGAGGCGTATGGGCGGCGACGAATTTGAGGTGCCGAAAGAAGCCGGACGGAGGCTCGGCGAAATCATAGGAAAGTCCACCCGATTCAAAGCGGCAGAGCGTTATCAGAGCATGGACGAGATGCGCGTGATGGCGGAAAGCTGTCTCAAAAACCTCTATCTCAACGGCGCATCAAGCGCCGAGGTGATATTCAAAAAAAATGACGATGATTTGACGGAGATTGAAAAGCTGATGGTTGAAATAAAAAAAAAAGAAGAGGATACCCCTATCCCCGCGCCCGAAAACAACGAGGCCGACTCCCCCGCAGAGGAGACATTGAAAGAAGAGACACCGAAAGAGGAGACGGAAGCTGTCGAAGAAATTCCTTCCGGAGCTGCAGCCGACGATGATTTCGAAGTGTTTATTCCGCAGAACGAGCCGGACGAAGATGAGGCCGATCTTGAGCCGGTATATGTGGAAAGGGATAAAAAAGGCGCTTCTGCGGTTCAGTACACGCGGAACGCGGAAAAGGAACGGGATTCGGCGGAGAAATACGATCGCCGCAAGCGCCGCCCCGTGGCGGTAATCCTTGTGCTGTGCGCCGTGCTTGTTATCGTATCCATACTGTTCAACGCGCTCATAAAAGATCTGACAGCCGGCACGCAAGAGGTTCAGAAAGCCGCGGAGAGCATAGAGCAGGGCGATTATTCCTCCCTGATAGACGACGATGAGCCGGCAGCTTCCGCCGTCAACATCACGCCTCCTCCCGTGGACACGTCAAACGACCTTGACATCGAGCCCGATCCTTCCGAAGCGCCGTATATTCCGGGCGAGGCATCCGGCACGGCGCAGTCGTCCGAGCAGGTAGAGCATCACTATGAGATCTTCGTAGAGGATGTGAGCTGGGAGCAGGCGGAAGAAAAATGCGAAGCTCTCGGCGGTCACCTTGTCGTCATCAATGATGCGGACGAGTTTGCCGAGGTCACACAGCTCGCGTCCGATGCGGGTGTTACCTATGTTTGGATCGGCGGTCACCGTGAGAACGGAACGGTGGTATGGGTGGACAGTTCAACGGAAGTCTATGAAAAATGGGCGTACGGCGAGCCATCCTATACCGACAACGGCGTTGCGGAGGATTATATGCTTCTCTGGAACAACAGAGGATGGTCGCAGAATGACAGCCGCAACGACCCGTGCAAGGACTTTGCGCATATGTACAGCGGCAAGATAGCCTATATCTGCGAATACGGCGGATAAGAAAACATAAAGCAATCGGCTTCCCGAAACAGGGAAGCCGATTTGTTTTTTTATTATGAGTCAATGGGGATATACTTGACCACATCGTGCAGATAGACGGTGTAGTAAACAGTGTGATAAAAATTGTTTTTGTC
This sequence comes from Oscillospiraceae bacterium, assembly GCA_963636125.1. GTDB lineage: Bacteria > Bacillota > Clostridia > Oscillospirales > Oscillospiraceae > Limivicinus. The sequence continues at coordinate 5,463 of CAVHIP010000012.1, forward strand.
AACGACCGCTATTGAGTCAAAAGAAATCGGCTTTTCAAATTCAAAAGTGAACTGCTCCGTCTCCCCTGCCTTCTCACGGCTCATGGTATATTCCGCTACCTTTTCCCAAGCCTTGCTGCCGCGCTTTACGTATATCTCCCATTCGCGGAACGGATTGCCGTTATACTGCGTAATTACAGTATCAAGGCTGAATCCGACACACTTGTTGATAGGATCGTCAAGATGATAGACATCGGTATACACGCCGTGGAAGCAGGTGCCTTTGCTGCCTTCCCATTCGCCCTCCATATCGCCGCAGTTTTTTGTATACCCGGTGTAGAATATTTCATCTCCCATAACGCCGGTGAGCTCTCCGCAGTTCTCAAACGCGGTATGGTCAATCTGCGTTTCGGCAAAGCTGGGTATATTTACGGTTGTCAGTTGCGTGCAGCCGGCGAAAGCATTTGCGCCGATATCCGCAACGCTCTCCGGGAGAGTGACGCTGACGAGCTCATTGCGATCGGCAAATGCGCTATCGCCGATCCCGGTGACTTCCAAGCCGTCAATTTCAGCCGGAATTACAAGCTCCGATGGGCAGTCCCCTTGATAACCGGTTATTATCGCTTTTCCGTCCTGTTCGATATAGGTGAACGGAGAGATTACATCGCCCTCCGATGCGCCGCAATCGGCGCAGGTCTTCGGAGTATCGAAAGTCGCATCCGTCCAGTTATGCCCTCTCGCGCTTTCAACCGTCTCTCCGCAGACGCTGCAAACGGAATCATCCGTACAGCTCGCTTCACCGGCTGTATGTCCCAACGCTTCGCCCTCGGTTTCGCCGCACCTTGCGCATGTTTTCGGCTCGGTACAGGTAGCGTCCGTCCACTCATGTCCCAACGCCTCGCCCTCGGTTTTGCCGCACTTGGCGCAGGTCTTTGGCTCGGAACATGTGGCATCGATCCATTCATGCCTGAGGCAGCACGCGCCGAGAGTAAACGCGACGGATAGTGTCAGCAGCAGAATAAGCAGCTTCTTCATGGGTAAATCCTCCTTTTTCTTTTCTTACTTTCCATCAATTCCAAAGTGGCAAATAACATCATAAAAATAAATGGAGGATGAAACAGAATGATAGACATTCTTCTCCTCAACTATAGTAACGGCATCAAATGTTATCGGCTCGCTGAACTCAAAGTTAAAGCTTTGGTATTCGCCTGCCATTGTTTCTTCCATAACATACTCAGCAATAATTTTCCAGTTTCCGAAAAGATCACGTGCATAAATAAACCATTTTCCAAACGGGTTTCCGGTATATTTGGCTATTGCCACATCCACGCTGAATCCGACACAGTTCGTCACTGTTTCGCTTAGCCTGTAAAAATTTGTGTATACCCCACGCAGTGTAACATCTTGGTCTGCAGTCCATTCACCATCAAGGACGCCTATATTATCAGTGAAGCCCGTATATCTTATGTTGCCTGTATCGACCGCCTCAAGGTTTGTGCAGTTATAGAATGAAGTTGAGTTAAACTCAGCGGTTTCGCCGCTGGGCATATATACGTATTCTAGGTTTTTGCAATCCTTGAATGCATAGTTTTCAATTTCTACAACGCTTTCCGGAATCGTCACGCTGAAGAGTTCATTTCTGCCTTCAAAGGCATTCTTGCCTATAGCAACAACAGTTTTTCCATCGATTTCTTCCGGAATTATAAAGTTGGCGTCACATTCAACAGCATATCCGGTAATCGTCAACCCATCTTTTTGAGCAACATAGAAAAACGGCTCAAGAGCTTCGCCCTCTGTTTTGCCGCATTTGGAACAGGTTTTAGGTTCTGTATAAGTTGCGTCGATCCATTCATGCCTGAGGCAGCACGCGCCGAGAGTAAACGCGACGGATAGTGTCAGCAGCAGAATAAGCAGCTTCTTCATTGGTATCCTTTCCTTTCATAATAATAATCCGATTTTACATATGATCAGAATAACATGAAGTCTGTACAAAATCAACAAAAAAATCGCCCCGATGAAGCGATTTTTTGAGAATATTCATTTGGGTGTTCTGTTCAGGCAAAGCTGTGCGGCGATGCCGTTTACTATTCCCGAGGCGATGCCGGAAAAAATAAGTACAGGGAAATAGATAATCACCTGCGGCGTCTGCACAACGCACGCGGCGACGATAAGCTGTCCAAGATTATGAAAAACGCCGCCCGTCATGGATACGCCGGTGACGCTGAACACGCCGGCTTTCTTCACAAGTATCATCGCGCAGAGACTTACCATGCCGCCCGCAAGAGCATAAAGCGCGGAAAAAACCGAGCCGAACAGCAGGGCCGCAAGCAAAATGCGGACAATGTTCACCGCGAACGCGTATTTGCCGTCAAAGCGGTAAAGCGTGTAAACAATTACAATATTCGCAAAGCCGAGCTTTATGCCGGGCATTCCGATTGAAAATGGGATAATGGCTTCGATATACGAGAATATCAGCGCAACGGCGGCAAGCATGGCGCTGACAGCGAGTTTTTTTGTTTTTGATTCTCTCATGGCTCTAATAAATCACGGCGTCAATATCCGTCTCACCTGTAATGCGTATGAGCATCCTATGCGGCAGACACATAATCGTTTGCGACGGACGGGATATTCTTCCGAAACGCTCGCAGTCGAGATTTGGGCAATCGCTGTCCGAAACGCAGACTGTTGACGCGCTTATCACCACGGTATTGTGCCCGTACACGGTATCAACGTCTATTTCTCTGTCAACGTCCAGCGGGTATCTGCCGTACTCCTCCCCGTTCACGCTTATGACAACGGTGTTGCCGGAGGCTGGCTGAAGCTTTGCCGCCAGCAGGCTTCCCGCTCCCATCAGCAGGAAAACCGCAAGCAGGATGATATCCGCTTTTTTAAAAAAAGAAGCGAATTTGTTATCTGTTTTCATCATAGCGGAATTTGGCGTATCACGGCTGCAGCGCGAGAAGCTCTCTTAAAACGTCGCGGACGTCCGAGCATTCATAAGCGGCGCAGGCCTTTACTTCGCCGGCGGCCTCAGTCATCGCATAACCGAATCCGGCGTTCCTGAGCATTTCTATATCATTGTCGCTGTCCCCGAATGCCGCAACATCGGCAAGACGGATTCCCAAGCGCTCCGCCGCAACTCTCAGTCCGTCGCCCTTGTCGCCATCCTGAAAATCGAGCCACTCATTGCATGAAGCGTTGATATGCGGCACTTTGTCGCCCCATTCGGATTTCATCATGGCGGAAAATCCGGCGCTTATGCCGTTTCGGTTGAAAATCGAAAACTTTACCACATCGTCAATGACTTTATCCGGACTTTCGACCGCGCGGACGGACATATTCCAGTCCCACAGCAGGGAGAGCACGTCCCTGTCGTTTTTCGGCATCATCACATAGCTGTCGATCGTGCACATAACGCCTTCATATTCCTCCGGCAGAGTTTGGACATAATCGGCAAGAGCAAAGCACTCCTCGCGCTTCATGGGACGCAGATAGATATTCTTTCCCTGCCACATGATGTTGCAGCCGTTATCGCAGATAAACATCATATCATCGGCCACAGGCGCGAACATTCTGCGCATGCTGCCGTAAGGTCTGCCGCTTGCCGCCGCGAAAATTATGCCCTTCGCTCTGAGAGCGCGGATGAGATCAAAATCCTCCGGAGCAAGCTCAAAGGCGCCTTTCTTCACAAATGTGCCGTCCATATCGGCGGCAATCAGTTTTATATCCTTAAAAATAACCGTCACTTCCCGTATTTTATTCAAAAAGGCAGCGGCAAAATGATCATCTCGCCGCCGCCGCTATTATGTTCGCTCTTATTATTCAACGCTTATCATATAGTAGTAGACCGGCTGTCCGCCGTCTATCATGCTGATTTCCGCGTCGGGGAAGCATGCGGAGAAAGAATCATACGCTTCCTGCGCCTCTTCCTTCGTGACGTCCTCGCCGTAATAGACATTGATGAATTCCGGATTGAGCTCATCGAACGCCCAGTTGAGCTCTTCAAAAAGCTTCCTCTTGTTCGCGTAGCTGCCGATAAGCTTTCCGTCGAGCAAGGCAAGATATTCGCCCTCATGGATGCTGTGCCCGTCAAAATCGGAATCCCGGGCGGCATAAGTCACCATCGCGGTGTGCACCTGCGATTTGGCCTCGTTCATTGCCGTGACAATGCTCTCTTCCTCTTCGTCCGGATTAAACGTCAGCATTGCGGAAATTCCTTCCGGCACAGTCTTTGTATTGACAACGACGACTTTTTTCTCCGTGAGAGGTATGCACTGCTCCGCCGCCATAATGATATTTTTGTTGTTTGGAAGCACAAAAACCGTCTCTGCGGGCGTGCGGTTTATCTCGGTAAGTATGTCGTCGGTGGAGGGATTCATGGTCTGCCCTCCGGTAACTATGGTATCGACGCCGAGCTCTTTGAATACCTCCGCCACGCCGTCTCCCGCGCAAACGGTGACAACGCCGTATTTCTTCTCGGGCTTAACGACAGCATTCTGAGCGCCGCCGTTTTCAAGCTCCCTCTCCACCTCTTCCAAATCATCGGTGGTCTGCGCCTTGCGGCCGGCAACGATATCATCGTGCTGCGTGCGCATATTCTCGATCTTCGCAAGCTCGAGAGTGCCGTATTTCTGGGATTCCGTAAGCGCCTCGCCGGGAATATTGGTGTGCACGTGAACCTTGAACTGCTCGTCGTCCTCGCCTATGACGAGGCTATCGCCGATAGAGTCAAGATACTCCCTGAGCGGCATAAGGTCAACATCGGGATCGGTTTTGCGCACAATATAGACGGTGTCAAACGCGAAAGTAATCTCCTCGGTATCAAACACGTCAAACGGAGACTCCTCATTCTCGGAGACCCTGACGCTCTCCTCAGGCGCAGCGAGCTCACCGCGAAGGAAGGCAAGCATCGCGCGGAGCATTATGACATAGCCCTTGCCGCCGGCATCCACAACGCCGGCCTTTTTTAGCACCGGATTGAGGTTGATAGTGTCCTCAAGCGCTTCTTCGCCGGCCTTTATTGCCGCCTCAAGTACGCTCTCCGGCTCCGCGCCCTTCTCCGCTACGGCAACCGCGGCGGCGGCGGCGAGACGGGAGACGGTAAGTATGGTTCCTTCCGCCGGCTTCATAACGGCTTTATACGCCGCGTCAACGCCCTCGGAGATGGCGTATGCAAATTCAAGTCCGCCCGCGCAGTCAAGCCCCTTGAGTTTTTTCGCAAATCCCCTGAAAAGCAGGGAGAGGATAACGCCGGAATTTCCTCTCGCCCCGCGCAGAAGCGCGGAAGCGACACAGTCCGCAACCTTGTCTATCCTGTCAAAATTCTTCTTCCTCAGTTCGACAGCGGCCGTGTTGAAGGTAAGGGACATATTTGTACCCGTATCGCCGTCGGGCACGGGAAAAACATTAAGTTCGTTTATAAGACGTACATTGGAGCTAATCGCCGCGTCGGCGCATAAAAGCATATCCTTCAGAAGCGCGGCGTCAATATATTTGTTCAAAGCTTTCTACCTCCGGGGTGATTTCGTATCGGCGCATCAGATTATAGTGTCAATAAAAACATCCACGCTTTTGATAGGCACTCCCGTGGATTTTTCAAGCTTGTATTTGACCTCGTTCATTATGCTCCTGCCGACTGCGGAAAAATTGACACCGTGGTCAACCCCGATATGCAGTTCGAGAGAAACAGACCCGTCATCATTCATATGCGCCACAACGCCTTTGGACATCGACTCTCTGCGCAGAAGCTGCCACGGACCGCCGTCCTTTGCGCAGGTCACCATTCCTTTGACTCCGAAGCAGCTTGTCGCGGCATCGCCTGCCATATTTGTCAACACGTCTGCGGCGATACTGATGGTACCCTTTTCGTTGCTGATATTTATCATTATGCACGCTCCTTTCGGTAAATGGTCAACAGGCATTTTGCAAATTTCACGTTATTATAATACAGTTTATTGAAAAGCACAAGGTGAAAAATGTTTCAATTTTCGCTTTTCGTTTCCGTTTGGTTTTTTGTTTTTTTGTTGAAAGTCACAATTTGTCATTTTTTATTCAATTTCTCCAATTGAAAGGTTTACAATCCGAAAATTTGATGTTAGAATGACTATGCCTAATTAATGGCAGGAGTGCATTTTATTTTATATAGGAGATGAATATAGAAATGCAGAGACACTTCAAAACCATGGACGGTAATAACGCTGCCGCCCATGTATCCTACGCATTTACCGAAGTCGCCGCAATCTACCCCATCACCCCGTCCAGCCCCATGGCCGACTATGTTGACCAGTGGGCGGCAGCCGGCAGAAAAAATCTTTTCGGTTCTACCGTAAAGGTTCAGGAAATGCAGGCCGAGTCGGGCGCAGCAGGCGCAGTTCACGGTTCTCTTAACGCAGGCGCTCTTACGACCACCTACACTGCTTCTCAGGGCCTTCTGCTGATGATCCCCAACATGTACAAGATCGCCGGCGAGCTTCTGCCCGGTGTCTTTCATGTCAGCGCTCGCGCTCTCGCAAGCCACACTCTGAGCATTTTCGGCGATCACAGCGACGTTATGGCGTGCCGCCAGACCGGCTTTGCCATGCTGTGCGAGTCCAACGTTCAGGAAGTTATGGACCTCAGCCCGGTTGCGCACCTCGCCGCAATCAAAGGCCGCGTTCCTTTCCTCAACTTCTTTGACGGTTTCCGCACCTCTCATGAGCTGCAGAAAATCCAGGTATGGGATTATGAAGATCTGGCCGACATGCTCGATATGGACGCCGTCAAGGCCTTCCGCGAGAGAGCGCTCAATTCCAATCATCCCACCATGCGTGGCTCTCACGAAAACGGAGATATCTTCTTCCAGAACCGCGAAGCTTCCAACGCATACTACAATGCCGTTCCCGGTATCGTAGAAGAATACATGGGCAAGATCAACGCCAAACTCGGCACCGATTACCAGCTCTTCAACTACTACGGCGCTCCCGATGCTGACCGCGTTATCGTTGCAATGGGCTCCATCTGCGACGTTGCGGAAGAAGTTATCGACTATCTCACCGCTCAGGGTGAAAAGGTCGGTCTCGTCAAGGTTCGCCTGTTCCGTCCGTTCTGCCCCGATAAGCTCCTCGCGGCTATCCCCGCCACCGCAAAGAAAATCGCGGTTCTCGATCGCACCAAAGAGCCCGGCGCGCAGGGCGAGCCTCTCTATCTCGATGTTGTCACCGCTCTTGCAAACGCAGGCAAGACCGATGTTCAGGTCATCGGCGGCCGTTACGGTCTGGGCAGCAAGGATACTCCTCCCGCATCCGTCTTCGCCGTGTATAACGAGATGAAGAAGTGCGAGATGAAGCGCCAGTTCACCATCGGTATTGTTGATGATGTCACCAACATGTCCCTTGAGGAAGGCCCCGCTCCCTCCACCTCCGTTCCCGGCACCATCGAGTGCAAGTTCTGGGGTCTCGGCGGCGACGGTACTGTCGGCGCAAACAAGAACTCCATCAAAATCATCGGCGACCATACCGACAAGTTCGTTCAGGCATACTTCCAGTACGACTCCAAGAAGACCGGCGGCGTAACAATCAGCCACCTGCGCTTCGGCGACAAGCCCATCAAGAGCCCGTACTACATCAACAAAGCAGACTTTGTCGCTTGCCATGTTCCTTCCTACATCACGAAGGGCTTCCCCATCGTCCGCGACGTTCGTCCCGGCGGCACGTTCCTTATCAACTGCCAGTGGGATTTCGCAGAGCTTGAGCATCACCTCGACGCCGCTTCCAAGCGCTACATCGCCGAGAACAACATTCAGCTCTACATGATTAACGCAATTGACCTTGCAAAGAAGATCGGCATGGGCAAGCGCACCAACACCATTCTCCAGTCCGCATTCTTCTCCCTGGCGAAGGTTCTGCCCGAGGCAGAGGCGCTGCAGTACATGAAGGACGCAGCTCTCCACTCCTACCTGAAGAAGGGTCAGGACATTGTCGACATGAACTATGCCGCAATCGACGCCGGCGCCACCGCATACGTCAAGGTTGAGGTTCCCGAGTCCTGGAAGAGCGCTGTGGATCACAAGGAAGCAGTCGAAGAGACCGGCCGCGAGAAGACCGTCAAGATGGTTCGCAGCATCCTCGATCCCGTCGACAAGATGGACGGCGATTCCCTGCCTGTATCCGCCTTCGTCGATCACGCAGACGGCACCTTCGAGCTGGGCGCTGCCGCTTATGAGAAGCGCGGCATTGCCGTTTCCGTTCCCAAGTGGGATGCGGAGAAGTGCGTACAGTGCAACAACTGCGCGTTCGTCTGCCCGCACGCCACCATCCGTCCCTTCGCGCTCACCGAGGCCGAGGCCGCTGCCGCTCCCGCAGGCACCAAGATGGCAGAGATCAAGGTCGGCAAGGGCAAGGGCGAATACAAGTTTGCAATGGCAGTTTCTCCTCTGGACTGCATGGGCTGCGGCGTCTGCATAAGCCAGTGCGCTGTCCACGCAATTGAGATGGTCCCGATGGAGAGCCAGCTTGCAGAGCAGGAAGTCTTCGACTACATGGTCGAGAAGGTTTCCGCAAAGCCCGAAATGTTCGTCGCGGACAATGTCAAGTTCAGTCAGTTCTCACAGCCTTACCTCGAGTTCTCCGGCTCCTGCGCAGGCTGCGCCGAGACAAGCTACGCTCGCCTCGTAACTCAGCTGTTCGGCGATCATATGATTATCTCCAACGCGACCGGATGCTCCTCCATCTGGGGTGGCCCCGCCGCAACATCTCCTTATACCGTCAACAAGGAAGGCCACGGCCCCGCATGGGCAAACTCCCTCTTTGAAGACAACGCAGAGCACGGTCTCGGCATGTACCTCGGCCAGAAGAAGATCCGCGACGATCTGAAGAGCAAGGTCGAGTATATCGCAGAGAATGCAAAGCGCGACGACATCAAGCAGGCGGCGGCTGATTATCTCGCCACCTACGATGACGGCAACGCAAACCAGGAGCCTTCCAAGCGCCTTATCGCCCTGCTCGAGGCAAAAGACGAGCATTGCGACATCTGCTCCGAAGTTCTCGCAAAGAAGGATTACCTCAACAAGAAGTCCGCATGGATATTCGGCGGCGACGGCTGGGCGTTCGATATAGGCTTCGGCGGCGTTGACCATGTTCTCGCTTCCGGTGAGGATGTCAACATCTTCGTATTCAACACCGAGGTTTACTCCAACACCGGCGGACAGGCCTCCAAGGCTTCCAACATCGGTCAGGTCGCTCAGTTCGCGGCAGCCGGTAAGGAAATCAAGTCCAAGTCCCTCGCGGAGATCGCAATGACCTACGGTTACGTCTATGTTGCTCAGGTGGCAATGGGCGCAAATAAGGTTCAGACCCTCAAGGCAATCGCCGAGGCAGAAGCCCACAAGGGACCCTCCATCATCATCGCCTACGCTCCCTGCGAAATGCACAGCATCAAGGGCGGTATGGAGAACTGCCAGAAGGAAATGGACAAGGCTGTCAAGTGCGGCTACTGGAATCTGTTCCGCTTCAATCCGGACGCAGAGAAGCCCTTCACGCTCGACAGCAAGGAGCCCGCAGGCGGCTATCAGGAATTCCTGATGAACGAAGCTCGTTACAGCCGTCTGACACGCGAGTTCCCCGAGAGAGCAAACACCCTGTTCGAGGCATCCGAGGAGAATGCCAAAGTGCGCTACGAGCATCTCATGAAGCTCAAAGCTCTCTACGAGTAATCCCTTTCAACGCATTTTACCCTCACCGAGAAATCGGTGAGGGTTTTGCCTTTACATTTCGATTCTCCCGTGCTAATATTATGCGGCAAAATTTTTTTTGCAAAAATTGAAACAATTTCTCTTTTTAATCGTACTTAACGGAGAACAGAATTTTCAGGAGGAAAAGATATGAATAACAAGCTTATTGCCGTCTTCCTTGCCGTCTGTATGCTCTTGAGTCTCGCAGCATGCGGCAGCAGCGCCCAGACGGAAACACCCGCAGCGACCGAGTCTATCGACGTGACTCCCGAGGTTGCGGAAAAAACCACCGAAGTCGCAAATCCCATAAACACGGTTTCGGACTATAAAGCTCTTGTAAGCGCGCAGAGCGCAATCAAGCTCAACGACGTTCCGGAAGGCTCCGAAAACGTCACCTACAGCTGGATCACCAACATCCCCGTAATCGATCAGATAGATTTCACTTATGACGGACACACCTACTGCTTCCGCGCGGCATCCTGCCCCAACGGCACGGCTTCCGCCGATATCTCCGGCGTGTATGACCAGCTTCCCTCCGTCTCCACCGTTGATGTCTCCGGCGAAAACCAGGCGGGCGGCTCCTACGTTCTGAGATATGACACCGACAGCGGCAAAGGCGTCGCAAACTGGACTTCAAAAATGGCGGCCACGCAGTACAGCCTTTACTCCGAGGACGCCTGCAAAGGCAAGATTGAGGAAATGCCCATCGCAAAGGTTATGGACAAGCTCTTCATTTACTCCCAGGATGCAAAGACCGTCTCCGGCACCGTTGTCAGCTCCACCAACAACACTCTCGCACTCAACCTCACCGACGGCAACTCCGCCGTTTTGAACTGCGAGCATATCGCCACGATAACCGTAAAGGCCAACGACACGGTTGATGTCCTCTATCTCGGCGATATCAAAGGCGATGCCGATGTTGTCAGAATTACAAAGACCGGCACGGCCGCCGCGGCATCCGCTTCCACCTTCAGCGGCACGATCTTCAAGCTCATCGACAGCAACATGTACGTTCAGACCTCCGATAACAACGTTTTCTCCTTTGCATACTCCTCTTCCACTACAGTTTCCGGCGCGGCAACCACGCTCGCCGAAAACGAGGAAGTGACCGTATCCTACACCGGCGATCTGTATAACAATCCCACGGCTGTCAGCGTCAACGTAACAAAGGTCGGCGCAACACCCAAGCCCGCCGCCACCCAGACTCCCACCGCATCCTATAAGGACGGCTCAATCACGGGCGTTGTCACCGCGGCTTGCGGCGTATGGGTTACCGTAAACGGCGCAGTGTTTGAAGTCAACAGCGCAAACTGCTATGTCAGCGGCGTGGCGCAGGTCGGCGGATGGGCAACCATCAATTACCGCGATTACGGCAACGGCTACATCACCGTCCTTTCGGCATACTTTGCCTCTTCCCAAACCCCCACGTGGAACGCTTACACGGTAACCGGCGACATCACGGCGGTCAGCGGCAGCTATGTCACCGTCAACGGCATGACATTCTGCGTCAACACCGGCACTGTTGAAGGCACGGCGCAGGTCGGCGGAACGGCGAGAATCGACTATATCGACTACGGCTACGGCTACACCGAGGTCACCTACGCTGTGTTCCTCAACCCGTCTTACACGCCCGAGTATTATGAGGTCTGCTACGCCAGCGGCATCGCCACCGACTACACCGGCTACTCCGTCTCTGTCGGCGGAACTTATTACACAATCAACGCCGGCACGATTATCTCCGGAGTTTACTACGATACATGCGACGCGGAAGTAACATACAATCGCTGGAACGACGGCACCTGCGAGGCAACCTATATCTACTTCTACAACAGCGCAAGCACATGGCACGACGGTATGGACTTTGACGGCACATACTACTATGATGCCGACGGCAACGCCTACGATATCTACGGCAACTTGATAACATATCCTGCATACGACGGCTATTACGGCGGCTATTATGACGGCTATTACGACTACGGTTATGCCTATGGCGACGATTACGCCTATTACTACGGTTATTGACGCTTACGCTGTCGGATAAGCATAACGCAAAAAGGGGCTGCGGCAAAACGCAGTCCCTTTGTTTATCACTTTTTTCGCCGGCAGGATGTGCTCTGCCGGCGTGAGATTTTTATACGATATGCAAAACATGGCAGGAGCCGTCGCCGAGGATGCGGTTTACCTGCTCTTTAAAGTCTTTTAGCGCCTCATTCGGAACGAACGCCAACGCCGTGCCGGCAAAGCCTCCGCCGTGAACGCGGACAGCGCCGCTTCCGTTCAAAATCTTTTTGCATAGTGCCAGCGTGACCGCCATATCCTGATGAACGGATTCTCCGGTCGGCGTAATATTTTGCAGATACAGGAGCGAAGACAGCCCCGACTCCCTCACGCCGCGCAAAAACGCGTCAAAATCGCCGCGTTTGAGGGCTTCAACCTGCTCTCCGACGCGTTTGTTCTCATCAAAAATATGGATTGCGCGCAATACTGCCCTGTCCCCTGCTGTCTTCCGCGCTTCGGAAATATGGGCGTAGAACTCGCTTTCGTCCACATCGCGGAGATATTCCTTGCCGAACACGGCGCAGAGATTTTTGAGCTCTACGGGAATGGCGGCATATTCATGGGTGAGATCGGCGTGGCTTGCGCCGGAGTCAACGGTGCATATTGTATAGCCGATATTCGCAAAATCAAAGGGTACGCGCTCAACGACAGGGTCGGTGGGATCGGCAAAATCTATGAACACCAGCCCGCCGACGGAGGACGCCGTCTGATCCATAAGTCCGCTCGGCTTGCCGAAATAGACGTTTTCGGCGTACTGACCGATACGCGCAATCTCAACGGCATTGAGCTTATTTTCAAAGAACAGTCCGTTGATTATCCTGCCCATGAGAACTTCAAACGCCGCGGAGCTTGAAAGCCCGGAGCCGGGCAGAACTGTGGATGTGACACGCGCGTCAAAGCCGCTTATTTTACATCCGCGATCGACAAATGCCGCCGCCACGCCTCTTACGAGCGCCGCGGTGGTGTTTTTTTCATCCTCAACGGGAGAAAGATTGTCAAGATGAACCTCGCATGGAGCAAAGCCTTCGGAAAAAACGCGGATAACGTCGGCGCCGTTAAGAGTAACGTCGGCGCGGGTCTCCATGTCGATCGCCGCGGCAAGGACGCAACCGTGCTGATGGTCGGTATGGTTTCCGCTGATCTCAACGCGCCCGGGCGCGGAAAAATAAAAATGTTCCATATTACACCTCGTTCAGAGTATTCAGAAAACGCATAAGCGCCGCTCGGCCTTCGGCGGTCTTTTTATACACACCGGCGCATTCCAGAACTTCCAGAAATGTCAATCCGATCTCGTCTTTTATAATTTTATCCGCATTCTGCGCGCTGAAGTCCGGATGCTTTTGCATAAGCTTCTCCGCCCAGTCGGCGTGTTTTTCAAGCTCCGGAATACTGCGCGGATCGCCGCCGTCGAGGAGCGTATCTTTAAGCAGCTGCATCTCGCGCTTGAGTCTGCCCGGAAGAATGGCGAGCCCCTGAACCTCGATAAGCCCGATGTTCTCCTTCTTTATGTGGTGTAGATGTTCATGAGGGTGGTATACGCCGAGAGGATGCTCCGGCGTTGTAATATTATTTCTCAGCGCAAGATCAAGCTCGTACATGCCGTTATTCATACGCGCTATAGGCGTGATGGTGCTGTGCGGGATACCGTCGGTTTCGGCAAAAATAAACGCTTCCGCATCCGTGTAGCCGCGCCATTTTTTGAGTATTTTCCCTGCGAGGGCGCAGATCCTGTCTTTATTTTCGCAATCGAGGCGCAAGACCGTCATCGGATAGTTGAGCGCGCCGCATTTCACGTCCTCAAAGCCTTTCACCTCAAATTCGAACTCCGCTTTGGCTCTCTGCATCGGCAGTACGTGTCGCCCGCCCTGAAAATGCTCATGCGAGAGGATGCTGCCGCCGACAATGGGGAGATCCGCGTTTGAGCCGACAAAATAATGCGGAAATTGCTCGGCAAAGGCGAAGAGCTTTCCGAAAACGGCGCTGTCAATCGTCATAGGCTTGTGAATCGAGTTCATCACGATGCAATGCTCGTTATAATATGTATACGGAGAGTACTGGAGGCCCCAGCGCTCGCCGCAGATATCCAGAGGGATGATGCGGAGATTTTCTCTGGCGGGATGAGAGGACGTTCCGGCATAGCCCTCGTTTTCGATGCAGAGCTGGCACTTGGGATATCCCGAAGGCTTCTTCAGCTTCGCCGCGGCAATATCGCGCGGATCTTTTTCCGGCTTCGAAAGGTTTATGCTGATTTCAAATTCGCCGTATTTCGTCCCGGTTGTCCAACGCTCGTCCTTCGCGACTCGATCTCGGCGGATATAATTGCAGTCCTGCGAAAGGGCGTAGAAATAATCCGTCGCCGCCTCTTTTGAAGCATCGTAAAGCTTTCTGAAATTGCAAATCACATCCGACGGGCGCGGGGTGACGCAGCACATGAGCTTGGTGTCGAAAAGATCGCGGCTGTTCTGCGTGTCATTGATAATGCCCGCCTCACAGGTATAATCGCAAAGCTTGTCCAAACAGTCCGGAAAAGCGAAGGCGGCGGGGACATTTTCAAATTCGTCAAGCCTTAAAACAGATATGAGGAGATTGGCGGAATATATACGGTCATCGGCGGAAATAAGCTTTTTGCTCTCCGCATAATCCAGAAGCGAATTGATTGCGGAATATACGGTTTTCATTTCGGTACTCATGGCGTTCCCTTTCATGAAGCGTAAAATATGATATTATTTGCAAACTATATATACTGTTGCAGATAAAAACCAATAATCATCGGCTGAACTTTTCGCTCTGTTTTTGTTTCATTATACAGCAAAATACAAATTTGTAAACACCGCATTGTGTAAAATAGGCGGTGAAATAGGCTTTTGAATGAAGTGAAAAAAAGTTTCGAAAAAAAATTTTTTGGGAATTTTTAACAAAAATGGCATATAAAAAATTGGGTATTCTGCTACTCGAAAATCAAGAAAACACAGTAGACAAGGGAAAATTTGCGTGTTAAAATAAATTTATCCTGAAAGTCATTGCAGATGCAGAAATGTATCTAATTTGATTTATCGGAAATACGGACACATTATATTCAAAAAAGGAGAGTACACGTATGAAAAAGATCTTAGCTGTTCTGTTGGTATTGGTTATGGTTTTCAGCCTGCCCTGCATAGCTTCCGCTGCAGATGATGTGAAGACCTACAAAGTAGGCTGCTCCATCTATACCTACGACGACAATTTCATGACGCTTTATCGTAATGAAATTGAGGCATACTTCAAGACCCTCGAGACCGACACCGTAAAGTATGAAATCACTATGGCCGACGGCAAGAACGACATGGCCGAGCAGACCAACCAGGTCCAGAACTTCATCACCCAGGGCATGGATGTCATCATCCTCAACCTCGTTCAGACTTCCTCTGCAGACGCTGTTATCGACATGGTCGTTGAAGCGGGCATTCCTCTCGTTCTCATCAACCGCGAGCCTCTTGCATACGATGCAGACGGCAAAACCCTTGACGAGCAGTACGAAGGCATCCTGAACAATCCCACCGTTTGCTATGTCGGCGCTGACGCGCGTCAGTCCGGTACTTTCCAGGGCGAGATGGTTGCTGACCTTGATAACCACGGCGATATCAACGGCGACGGCAAAATCAGCTACATCATGATCGAAGGCGACCCCGAGAACATCGACGCGCAGTACCGCACCGAGTTCTCCGTCAAGGCTCTGACCGACGCAGGCTACGAAGTTGAGTGCCTGGACGATCAGGTCGGTAACTGGGCGCAGGCAAAGGGCCAGGAGCTCGTTGCAAACGCTCTCACCAAGTACGGCTACGATGTTGAAGTTGTATTCTGCAACAATGACGCTATGGCTCTCGGCGCTGTCGCCGCAATCGAAGCCGCAGGCCGCGTTGTAGGCGAGGACATCTACATCCTCGGTGTTGACGCTCTTGAAGAAGCTGTCGAGCTTATTAAGAACGGCGAAATGACCGGCACAGTTCTTAACGACCACATCGGCCAGTCCCATACTGCTGTTGATGTTGCTGTTGCAGCGCTGAACGGCGAAGAGATCGAGAACTACTACTGGGTTGACTACGTAAAGGTTGACAAGGCATACGCCGAGGCAAATTACTGATCCTTTACACCAATCAATAATTGACACATAGCTTATGAGTGAGGCGGGTGGGTCTAAAGGCTCACCCGCCCGTTTATTAAAATTTTCCGAATAAGCCTGTGCAGATAAAATTTGTATGCAAGCTGCTTATTCGTCTCTGAGAAAGAATCAATTTACTGCATTTTGAAGAAAATACAGCGGGTAAAGCCGCGATTTCCGAAAGATCAGTATCCTCGAAGGAGGCAAGAAGGCGTGAGTGAATATGTGCTGGAAATGACCGATGTCAGTAAGTCATTTCCGGGAGTTAAAGCGCTGGATCATGTCCAGCTGAAGCTTCGCCCGGGCAAGGTGCACGCTCTGATGGGTGAAAACGGCGCGGGAAAATCCACTCTGATGAAGTGTATGTTCGGCATCTATAAAATGGATGAAGGGCAAATTAAAATCGACGGCGAGCCTGTTACAATCCATGACCCGATGGACGCCTTGAACAAAGGCATCGCCATGGTGCATCAGGAGCTCCAGTCGATACCGGCGCGAACTGTGGCCGAGAATATTTTCCTCGGTCGGTTTCCGATGAAAAAATTCCTTGGGATTATTCCCATGGTTGATCACGATAAAATGTATAAGGACACGGCCGAACTTCTGAAAAAGGTGCGCATGAATTTCGATCCGAAGCAAAAGGTCGGCGAGTTGAGCGTATCTCAAAAGCAGTCCGTGGAAATTGCAAAGGCAGTGTCCGCAAACTGCCGCGTACTGATTCTCGATGAGCCGACATCCTCTCTTACGCAAAACGAGGTGGATGCGCTGTTTAGAATTATCGAGGACCTTAAGGCGGAAAATGTTGCCGTTGTCTACATTTCGCATAAGATGGATGAGATTTTGCGCATCGGTGACGAAGTAACCATCATGCGCGACGGCAAATATATCGGTACCTGGGACGCAAAAGAGCTGACCACCGATATGATCATCACGAAAATGGTCGGTCGCGAGCTGAAAAATCTCTATCCTCCCCGCGAAAACGTACCCGGAGAAGAGGTTTTCCGCGTTGAAAACTTCACCTCAATCAATCCAAAGAGCTTCCGAGATGTGTCTTTTACACTGCACAAGGGCGAAATTCTCGGCGTCGGCGGGCTTGTCGGCGCGCAGAGGACCGAACTTCTGGAGGGCATTTTCGGAATCCGTTCGCACACTGAGGGAAGCGTTTATTATAAGGGCAAAGAGCTGAATATCAAGCGACCTAAGGACGCAATTGACTGCGGCATTGCGCTTCTCACGGAGGACAGGCGCGGATCGGGAATCATGGGCGTGCTGAGCGTGGCGGACAACATTTCCATATCCTCTCTGAAAAAATATCTGGATTACAGAATCGCTATAAACGGAAAGAAAGTTGAAAATCTGGTTCAGGACAATGTGCACAAGATGAACATCAAAACGCCTTCGTCCAAAACGCAGATTAAGTCCCTTTCCGGCGGCAATCAGCAGAAGGTGCTGGTCGGACGGTGGCTGGCAAATGATCCGGACGTTTTGATTCTGGACGAGCCTACGCGCGGCATCGATGTCGGCGCAAAGTATGAAATCTACTGTATCATTGCGGATCTCGCAAAGCAGGGAAAAAGCATTATTATGATAAGCTCCGAAATGGGCGAGCTTATCGGCATGTCCGACAGGATCATGGTCATGTGCAGCGGACGCGTCACCGGCTTCTTACAGGGAGAGGAAGCAACCCAGGAAAATATTATGGCTTTGGCCACACAGTTTGAATGAACGAGCGGAGGCAAGACATATGAACGAAACAAAAACAAATAATCAAAGCATTGGCAAAAAAATCTGGTTCGTCATCAAAGATAATCCGATTGCGGTAATTTTGGTTCTTGCGGCAATCGTTGTCGGATGCAATGTCGACAATTTCTTTTCCTGGACGAACCTGAGCAACCTTCTGAGCAACACCGCCGTTCGCTTTCTGATTGCGCTGGGTGTTTCCGGATGCCTGATTACAAAAGGTACTGACCTTTCCGCAGGCCGTCAGGTCGGACTTGCAGCCTGCCTTGCTGGTATTTTGTGCCAGCGTGGCGACTACACGGGCAGACTTTGGAAAAACGTTCCGGAAATGAACATTTTCATAGTTCTTCTGATCGTAGTTGCCGTAGGTTTAATTATCGGTCTGATTAACGGCTTGATCATCGCGAAGCTGAGCGTGCCTCCGTTTATCGCAACGCTCGGCACACAGACGATTATCTACGGAATCGCGCTCGTCATGACCGACGCGCAGCCCATAGGCGGCTTCCAGAAAATCTACACCAAGCTCATTACCGGAAGAATCGGCAACGTGCGCGGCTTCCACATCCCTTACCTTGCGATTGTCGCGCTGATTTTCGGGCTGATTTTCTGGTTTATGTACAACAAGACATGCCACGGCAAATACATGTACGCTATCGGCGGCAATGAGGTCGCGGCGGAAGTTTCCGGCGTTAACACTGCAAAGACCACCATCTGGATCTATATCACAGCGGGCATTATGTATGCCATCGCAGGCTATCTGCTTGCCGCAAAATCCGGCGGCTCATCGGCAAGTATGGGCAACGGCTACGAGCTGGAGGCTATCGCCGGGTGTACAATAGGAGGCGTGTCAACAACGGGAGGTATCGGCACGATCCCGGGAATTCTGATGGGCGTGCTGGTGTTCGAGCTGCTGAAAATCATTCTGCAGTTCCTCGGCGTCAACCCGTATTACAACTATGTTGTTCAGGGATTGGTTATCGTCATCTCCGTTGCGCTCGACATTCGCAAATACCTCGTCAAGAAATAATATAAGTATCAGTCAAACGGGAGAGCGGCGCGTTGCCGCTCTCCTTTTGCCGGTGCAGGATCATTGCGGCAGTTGTCGAAGGCTGGTTTGTATGCTATACTCGCCATACGAAAACCGCTGCGTTGTCTTAGTTTTTGACAGTAAACCTGTATAAGGAAATATTAAAAATGGAAAATAAAATCTACGATGTTATAATTCTCGGCGCGGGGCCAGCGGGCCTTGCGGCGGGGCTGTATGCGGGGCGGGCAAAGCTTTCCGTATTGATTATCGAAAAGGGAATCGACGGCGGACAGATAATGTTGACGCATGAGATCTGCAATTATCCCGGTCAAAGCCGCATAGACGGCGAAAGCGGGCAGGAGCTTATCGCGCCGATGAGCGCGCAGTGCGCCAAATTCGGGTGCGAGCGCGTGAGCGATACGGTCTCCGGGTGCGATTTCGGCGGAACGGTGAAAAAGCTTGTCGGCGAAAAGGGCGAATACCTGGCGTATTCCGTCATTATATGCACGGGAGCGATGACGCGATTTATCGGCTGCGCCAATGAGGCGAAGTTTGTCGGCAGGGGCATCAGCTACTGCGCGGTTTGCGATGCGAACTTTTTTGAGGGATTGGAAATATACACCGTCGGCGGCAATGAAACGGCGGTGAAAGAAGCGCTGTATCTGGCAAAATTTGCGCGTAAGCTTACTATATTACACAAGGGGAGCCGTCTCAATATCGCCGAAGCGACGCGGCAGGAGCTGGAAGCGAATTCAAAAATCGGCGTGATGCTCAACACCGAGGTCGCAGAGCTCGGCGGGGATGACGTTCTCAGCGAAATCATGCTGAAAAACACCGTATCCGGCAAAAAATTCACAGTTTACGCAGATAAAGACGACGGATTTTTCGGTCTGTTCTGTTTTACCGGCAAGAAGACCACGGGCATGTTTGAGGGGCTTTTGGACATGGAGGAAAAAACCGGATATATCCGCACAAATGAGAAGATGGAGACGAACATTGCCGGAGTATACGCAGCGGGAGATGTGCGCGTAACGCCGCTCCGGCAGGTTATCACTGCGTGCGCGGACGGCGCGATCGCGGCGACACAGTGCGAAAGATATGTTGAAAGGCTCAAAGCTTCGGCGTCCGGTAAATAATGCGCGGCTATCCCTGAATTGATAGTTTTAACCGAATAGAATACCAGAACGAATAATCGCGGAAAATTCTTCCGCGATTATTTCGTGTTTCTATCATATATTACATATATTCTCACTCAATAATCGGCGTTATGACTGAAATTTTGCATAGTCGAAAAGATAAAACGTCAAAATGCACAAATTCTGTCGAAAATCAGCGTGTAAAAAAGCCTTTTTTTAATCTAAATTCCGATTATTTTTTAACCTATGGAAATTAAAAAAAACGGGTGTTATAATAGGCTAAAATCACAATGGCAAAGTTTTAACACTCAATCAAAATAACCGGAAACAGGAGGATATATGAAGAAAGTTAAGTTTACCGAGACTGTACTGCGCGATGCAAGTCAGTCACTTATCGCAACCCGTATGCCGTATTCGGCAATGGAGCCTATCCTTGACACCATGGACAAGGCAGGATACTACTCTTTGGAGTGCTGGGGCGGCGCAACATTCGATGTCTGCCTTCGCTTCCTGAACGAGGATCCGTGGGAAAGACTGCGCAAAATCAGAGCGCACACCCCCAACACCAAGCTTCAGATGCTTCTGCGCGGGCAGAATATTCTGGGCTATAAGCACTACCCCGATGATATCGTCCGCCGCTTTGTCCGCGCAAGCGTAAAGAACGGCATTGATATTATCCGCATTTTCGATGCGCTCAACGATGTCAACAACCTCAAGGTCGCCATTGAAGAGACCGTTAAGAGCGGCGCTATGGCTTCCGGCACAATCTCCTACACCACAAGCCCCGTTCACACCAACGCCAAGTACGTTGAAATGGTCAAAGAGCTTGCTCAGATGGGCGTTTCCACCATCTGCATCAAGGACATGGCCGGTATCCTCACGCCTCAGGCCGCATATGATCTTGTTTCCGCAATCAAGGATGCCGTTGATCTGCCCGTTGTCATGCACACCCACTGCACCACAGGTCTCGCTTACATGACCTACCTCAAGGGAATCGAGGCCGGCGCGGATGTTATCGACTGCGCCATCTCCCCGTTCTCCGGCGGCACATCTCAGCCCGCTACCGAGACCATGTTCTACGCTCTGCGCGAAATGGGCTACGATGTCAATCTCGACGAGAAAACGCTCTACAAAATCGCCGATTACTTCAAGCCTATCCGCAAGGAATTCCTTGACAAGGGAACTCTCAATCCCATTTCCATGGGTACGGATACGCAGTGTCTCAATTATCAGATTCCCGGCGGCATGCTCTCCAACCTGCTCAGCCAGCTCAAGAGTCTCAACGCGCTTGACAAATTTGACGAAGCGCTCAAGGAAACCCCGAACGTCCGCAAGGATATGGGCTATCCCCCGCTGGTCACCCCCACATCTCAGCTTATCGGCACTCAGGCCGTGCAGAATGTTCTCGCCGGCGAGCGCTACAAGAATGTCGGCGCTGAGCTGAAGGCATACTGCCGTGGTGAATACGGCCGCACTCCCGCTCCCATCGATCCCACTATCCGCGAAAAGATTCTTGCGGGCGACAAGGTTCTTGAAGGCCGCTACGCAGACACGCTTCCTGCCGACACATTTGAAAAGGCAAAAGAGAAGCTCGGCGATACGGCAAAATGCGAAGAAGATGTTCTCTCTTACATTTCCTTCCCGCAGGTTGCAGAAAGCTTCTTCGAGAAACGCCAAGCGGAGGAAGAGAAGAAGGTTCGTTACTCCATAGAGGAGATCTAAGGAGGAAAGAAAATGGATATTGTCAATATTTCCATAGGAAACGCCGCTATAACCGCATTTCTCGGCTACGTGGTTGTGTTTATCGGTCTTATTCTGCTTATACTTATTCTCAAGTTCACAAGCCTGTTCTTTAAGGAGAAAAAAGCCGAAGCGAAGCCGGAAACCGCCGCAGCGCCCGTAGAAGTCAAAAAGCCCGAAGCCGCCGGAACTGCCGGCGAGCTGAAGCTCTACGACACAGACCCGAAGGATGCCGCCATGATAATGGCAATCGTTGCCGATACGCTCGGCAAGCCTCTCAATCAGCTCCGCTTCATTTCTATCAAGGAGGTCAAGGACTAATGAAATATAAAGTAACTTTGAATAACCGCGTATACGAGGTTGAGGTCGAGGAAGGCAATGCAATGCTCGTCGACGAGTACGAATTGGTCGCTCCTGCCGCCCCCGCTCCGGTTGCCGTCGCTGTTGCCGCTGCTCCTGTTGCTCCTGCTCCTGTTGCTCCTGCCGCCGCAGGTCTTGCCGCAGGCACAGTCGTTGAGGCACCTATGCCCGGAAATGTGCTCAAGATCAATGTCACGCAGGGACAGGCCGTTAAGGAAGGTGACGTGCTGATAGTGCTCGAAGCCATGAAAATGGAAAACGAGATTACTTCCACCAAGAGCGGCGTTGTTGCTCAGATTGTCGCCGCAAAAGGCGCGGTTGTAGAAACCGGCTCACCTCTTGTGGTTATAGCATAAGGAGGTAACCTATGGATATTCTGGGTACCCTCCGGGATCTGGCGTTGGAATCCGGCTTTGCCGCGTTCTTCGTGACGGAAGGCGGATGGAAGAACCTTGTCATGATAATCATCGCTTTTGTTCTCCTCTATCTCGGCATCGAGAAAAAGTTTGAGCCGCTGCTGCTTTGCGGCATCGCGTTCGGCTGCCTGCTCTCCAATGTCAGCTACTTCGTCGGCATGGGCGAAAACGCTCTTTACCACCCCGAAATTTGGACTGAATTTCTGGACGAGGCCAGCGCCAATTACCACAGCTATGGCTATATAATGAAAAACGCGGGGCTTCTCGACTTCTTCTATATAGGCGTAAAAGCCGGCATTTATCCGTCCCTCATCTTCATGGGCGTTGGCGCAATGACCGACTTCGGCCCGCTGATTGCCGACACAAAGAGCTTGCTTCTTGGCGCCGCGGCGCAGCTTGGCGTATTCGTCGCCTTCTTCGGCGCAGTTATCCTCGGCTTTACCGGACCTCAGGCCGCTTCTATCGGTATCATCGGCGGTGCTGACGGACCTACCGCAATTTACCTCACAACAAAGCTCGCCCCGGAACTGTTAGGACCTATCGCGATCGCCGCGTACTCGTATATGGCGCTCATCCCGCTCATACAGCCGCCCATTATGAAGCTGTTGACAACCGATGAGATGCGCAAGGTTAAGATGGTTCAGGCGCGCCCTGTCAGCAAGAAGGAAAAGATAGTATTCCCCATTATCGTCAGCACCTTCGTAATTCTCCTTCTGCCCTCCACCGCGCCTCTGGTCGGCTGCCTCATGCTCGGCAACCTTTTCCGCGAAACCGGCGTTACTGACAGACTTTCCGATACGGCTCAGAACGCGCTGATGAACATTGTCACCATTTTCCTCGCGACCTCCGTCGGCGCGACAATGGTCGCTCAAAACTTCCTGACTCCGGACACCATCAAGATTATTCTTCTCGGTCTGGTCGCGTTCGCTATCTCCACGGTTGGCGGACTTCTCGGCGGTATCGCAATGTTCTACGCCTCCGGCAAGAAGATCAATCCTCTTATCGGCTCCGCCGGTGTTTCCGCGGTTCCTATGGCCGCGCGCGTCTCTCAGGATGTCGGCCGCAAGTATAATCCCAACAACTACCTGCTGATGCACGCCATGGGTCCCAATGTGGCAGGCGTTATCGGCTCCGCAATCGCGGCAGGCTTCCTGCTCAGCGTTTTCGGATAATTCCATAGAATAGAAATCGGCAGCATATCTGATTTTTCAGACATGCTGCCGATTTTC
Organism: Oscillospiraceae bacterium; assembly: GCA_963636125.1. GTDB lineage: Bacteria > Bacillota > Clostridia > Oscillospirales > Oscillospiraceae > Limivicinus. The sequence goes on from CAVHIP010000012.1 coordinate 28,995, forward strand.
TTTTTCGTTTAATCACAGCGAACGGTTACATCGCCTACCGATAGAGACTACAAGTTTTCGCCGTTTCCCCGGACTATCCCGGCGAACCAGCCGGCGCTGTCCTTCGGGATTCGTTTCTGAGTCGGATAGTCGATATAGATAAGGCCGAAACGTTCGGCGTAGCCGCTGTGCCACTCAAAGTTATCGGTCAGTGACCAGTGGAAAAAGCCGCGGATATCGGCTTTCTCCGCTCCGCGCCGAAGCGCCAGAAGATATCGATGCAGGAAATCAATACGATCCGGATCGTGAATCCGACCGTCCAAAAACACGCGGTCATTGCAACTGAGGCCGCATTCCGTCACATAAAGAGGAAGCTTGTAGCGTTCATAGAGATAGACGTAGCCGTATTCCATAATTTCCGGAGTTATCGGCCATTTGAGCGCAGTGCAGGGAAAGCCGATCGGGCGAGGCAGATAGACAGGATGCCCGCTCGCGTCAGCGGCAATCTCACAGCCGTTATATGAATTGATGCCGATGAAGTCCGGTACGGCGCGCATTATGTCCCACTCTTCCTGCGTGATGCTCCGCATAAGAGTCGAAAGTGATCCTGCCTCCGGCTCGACGCGCCCGAAGCATACAGCGTCGAGAGCAATTGGATGCGTGAACATCCAATCTGTGTCCGACAGGCGAAAGGTCTCCTTGCGCGATGCTTCCTCATCGGCAGAGCTGCGCGGATAACAGAGTTTCCCGGTGGATGCAATACCGATCTGCGCGTCCGGCGCTGCGCTTCGGATCGCGCGGAAAGCAAGTCCATGCGCCAGCATTAGATTTTTCCAGCACTGTACGAGCATGGGCAGAGGATAGCGCATACCCGGCGCGTGTACCCCGTCGCAATAGCCGAGTTTGAGAACGATTTGCGGCTCGTTAAGCGTGATAAAGTGCGAAACACGATTTTTAAAATGCTCCGCCATCATGCCCGCGAAGCGGGCAAACGCCTCCGCCGTATTGCGGCTCAGCCAGCCGCCCTTGTCCTCCAGCGCCTGCGGCAGTTCCCAGTGATAGAGCGTCATCCACGGCGTGACGCCATGTCGCAGACAGCAGTCCACCACGCGGTCATAGTAGTGAAGCCCGGGTTCATTCCAACGGCCGTCACCATTCGGGTCAATCCGCGCCCAGCTCACGGAGAAACGATACGCGCTGAGTCCAAACGATGCGAGCAATTCAATATCTTCTGCAAAGCGGTGATATCCGTCGCAGGCGACAGAACCGTCCACTCCGTTGGCAATGGCGCCCGATTTTCGGCAGAACACATCCCAAACGCTCTCCCCGCCGCCGTCAGCAGTAGGGTATCCTTCTGTCTGGTAGGCGCTGGATGCGGCGCCCCAGACAAATTCTTTGCAAAATGCCATATCAGTTCCCCATAACTACGCGCACCGAAACAACACTGCCGGGCGCGGCGGGGGCAATGAGATTTGCGCTCTGCAGCTTCCCGTCCACATACAGCTCACGCACACCATGCTCTGCGCCATTCGTGTTTTCGATGGTGATACAATACTGCGCGCCTCTGAAGCGCCGTGTCAGTTTGATGCTTTTCCATTCCGGCGGAATGCACGGATTAATCCGCAATCCGTCCAGCTCCGGCTGAACGCCCAAAATTGCCTGAGAAACAGATACAAAAGTCCAAGCGGCCGTCCCCGTCAACCAGCTGTTTTTGGCCTCGCCAAACGCCGGTGCGTCCTTTCCGGCGACCATCTGGCTATAGACATACGGCTCCGTGCGGTGCACTTCGCTGACTTGTTCCAAATAGGCCGGGCAGATTTTCCGGTAGGTTTCAAACGCGCGCGCGCCGTGCCCGAGGACGGTTTCCGCGCAAGTAATCCAAGGATTGTTATGGCAGAAAATGCCGCCGTTTTCTTTATATCCGGGCGGATACGAACTGATTTCGCCGAGATTCAGATAATATTTCGTATAGGCAGGCTGCAAAAGAACAATGCCGAACTTGCTGTCAAGACACTTTTCTACGCTTCTGAGCGCTTTTTCCGCCTCACCGGTTTCCCTGCCGATGCCGGCCATAACGCACATGCCCTGCGGCTCGATGAAAATCTGCCCTTCCGCGCACTCCCGACTGCCGATCGGCGCGCCGAAGGCATCGTAAGCTCTGCGGAACCACGCGCCGTCCCAACCGGCGTCGAGTACGGCTTTTTCAATTTTTGCGACTGCATCCGCGGCTTCCGCCGCTTCCGAATCCAGACCGAGATGGCGGCAGATATCGGCATACGTTCTGCCGTACTTGACAAACATACCCGCGATGAACACAGACTCTGCCACCGGGCCCTCGCTGGGCCCCGTGATCTGAAAGCTCTCGCCCGGCTGGGCGGAGAAACAGTTGAGATTCAGACAGTCGTTCCAGTCGGCGCGGCCGATGAGCGGCAGGCCGTGAGGCCCGAGGTGTGTGCAGGTGAAGCGGAAGCTGCGGCGCAGATGCTCCATAAGCGGCGCGGAATTGCCCGGGTCGCAGTCAAAGGTCACATTTTCGTCAAGAATTGTCCAGTCGCCCGTTTCGCGCAGATAAGCGTCCACTCCCGCAATCAGCCACAGGGGATCATCGTTGAAGCCGCTGCCTACTGCGAGATTTCCTTTTTTTGTAAGCGGCTGATACTGATGGTAGGCGCTGCCGTCCTGAAACTGAGTGGCGGCAATATCCAAAATGCGCTCGCGCGCGCGCTGCGGAATAATATGCACAAAACCGAGAAGATCCTGGCACGAATCGCGGAAACCCATGCCGCGGCCCATGCCGCTTTCAAAATAACTGGCAGACCGGCTCATATTGAACGTGACCATGCACTGATACTGGTTCCAGATATTAACCATCCTGTCGACTTTTTCATCGCCGGTGACGGCTTGATAATTGGCAAGCAGGCCGTCCCAATAGATGCGGAGCGCGTCCATTGCCTCATCAAACTGCGCCGGCGTGGGATAACGCGCAATCATTTCCCGCGCACGGACTTTATTGATTACTCCCGGGGCGGAGAATTTCTCGTTTTCCGGGTTCTCGATATACCCAAGGCCGAACAAGAGCGTCTGCTCCTCGCCCGGAAGCATTGTTAAACAAAATTGCATCGCGCCCACCGGCGCCCAGCCATGCGCGACAGAATCCGCGCACTGCCCGGCGGCAACAGCCTCCGGCATGGCCGGGGAACCGTAAATGCCGATGAATGCATCGCGCGCGGTATCAAAGCCGTCATGCGGACGGTTTGACCAGAAAACGGCGTAGTGGTTGCGCCGCTCCCGGTACTCTGTTTTATGGTAAATCGCGTCCGGCTCGATTTCAACCTCGCCGACAGAGAAATTCCGCTGGAAATTAGAGCTGTCATCAAGCGCGTCCTAGAGGCAAAATTCCACATACGGGAACACATCG
>CAVHIP010000013.1:0-31349 GCA_963636125.1 Oscillospiraceae bacterium
GCGTTTCAAGCCGAAGCAGTTGCTTTTGAGGCAAATTCAAATCGGCTTGCAGCATATACAATTCAAACAATTTTATGGTGAACACCACAGATGGTAAATCGCTCGGAAACATGCCGGCCGAGCTATGCAATGCTATCGCGCCATTATATGATATCGGGTATTTAACAATTGACGGCGCATACGTAAGTTACCTAGAAAAAATACAGGATAGAAGCAGATATGCAAAACAGGGCATTCTGTTCATCGAATTAACATTACGCTTGAGAAAAATATGAAGTTGGATAATGACACTTCCAGATAGGCCTACATGACCGGAACAGAAGTATGTAGCAACTATCAAGGGTGAATGAAAAATGCAATGAGCATTGTAGAAGATGATAACTTGGGTAGTCCCCCCCAAGCTACCCCCCCCCAAGCCAAAATTCTGTCCTTCTGCTCTGAGGCACGCAGTAAAGCGGAGATTGCCGAGTACTGCAAATACAAGGATATCAAATATTTTACAAAGAAATGCTTGAAGCCGATGTTAGCAAGTGGACAACTTGTAATGACACTTCCCGATGGCCGAACGTTCAACCGCTCCGAATGAATTGAAACACCGGTAAATCGACCTGACAATGTACCAGAGGTATAGGACTATACTCAGCAGTATAGTTTTCCGGTACACTCACTTCTAAAAAGGCTGTGTTTTACTCTCCCCGCAAAAATGCACAGTCCCTGCTCAACTTCAGTTGTCTTTACTCTGCAGCCACTCAGTGAGGTTCTTCACTCGAATGCCGTTATAGTTACCTACCGTCAACCGGTCGGCGGTGAGTACCACTTTTTCATAGTTATCGCGGATCAGTGCCAGTGGCCGCAGTTCGCGATCAAAAGTTTCCTGAGCCGTCATATCAGCTGTTACCTGATAGTAGGTGTATTCGCCCTGCTTCTCTGCGACAAAATCAACCTCCGTATTACCAAGCTTGCCGATCATCACCTTGTAGCCTCGGCGCAGCAGCTCAAAATATACTACATTTTCTATAGAAAAGCCGAGGTCATAATTCCGTCGCGGCAAAATGTGGTTGCGCAGTCCGAGATCCACGATGTAGAATTTTTTGTTGACCTTTAGAAGCTGCTTGCCCACAATATCAAAACGCTCGGCCGGGTAAAAAACGAAGGATTCCGTCAGCGCATCCACATAGTCGTCCACTGTATTAGGCGAAATCTTTCTGCCGGAGGAAATCAGATAATCCGTTATACTTCGGATTGAAACGGGACTGCCCACAACACTTGCGAGATATTTTGCAATGGATTTCAGCAATGCAATGTCTGTGATTTTCCGTTTAGACCGCTCGATTTCTTTTCTGGACTGCCGATCCTCAATATCCTTAACAATGACGGTATTGTATATGCCCTCCAAATATGTCTCCACCTTTTCCGTGGTCCGATCCATTCCGGCAACGTATGGCAAACCGCCACATTTCAGATACTCCGCAAAGCTACGCTCCTCGTCCATCTGCGTGATCGTCATAAACTCCTTTAGAGAAAGCGGAAGCATTTTTATCTCGACATAGCGCCCGGTCAGAAGCGTTGCAAGATCGCCGGAGAGCATATACGCATTGGAACCGGTGATGTAAATGTCCACATCCGGCTTGACATACAGACTGTCCACAACCTTTTCGAAGTCAGCGACTTTCTGAACCTCATCCAAGAAAATGTAGGTTATCCTTCCGGAAACCAACCGCTCTTTCAGATAGGCATATAACCTTTTGTAATCCAGTAGCTCCTCATATTCCAATTCTTCAAAGTTGACCGATACAATTTGCTCGTCTGAAACGCCGTTTGCTTTCAGCCACTCTTGGAATTGCGCAAGCAAAGTGGACTTTCCGCAACGACGAATGCCGGTCACAACTTTAATGACCTGCTCATCTTTCCAGCCGATCAGCTCTGCGAGATACTCTTTTCGTTCTACCAATGAAGACACCTCCTACATGAAGTATTCCCATTATAGAGCAGAATATGTTTCTGGTCAATAAAATATTCCGAATCGGGAATAAATTTATGCTTTGTTTGGAATTTGTTCCCGTCGCTGATACATTATTACAACACGTCTGCTTATGTTGGCAAGTTTATGGTAAAATCTGCAGTTTTCTCTTGGCCGAGGAATTGGCCAAAAAAACGGACACCTTGGGGAGTATTACCTAAGCTCTCCCAAGCCAAGATTCTGTCCTTCTGCTTTGAGACACGCAGTAAGGCGGAGATTGCCGGACATTGTGGATACAAGGATATGCTGAAGTGATTTACATATTCACTTTGATGAACTTGCCGAAACAATCCACTGTCATCCGACGGTTGCGGAGGCCCTCCGTGAAGGAGTTCTCGCGTCGGATGGCAGGGCAATTCATATACCGAACAAAAAGAAAAACTCAAAATAAGTTTAGGATGTGCCGGCACAAAAACTGCATCCTACCTCCACGCAAAATACACACATTATGAATGTAAGCGTCAAATAACAGGTCGGATTGAAGAGGCCGGCGAAGTGTGCCAGAATATCCACGAAACTCACCGAGACTCACCGGGAGACTCGGTGAGTTTTCGGCAAAGAGGGTAACATTCACCGTTACTCACCGGCAGTGCCGGTGAGTCGGAGGGAAAATGGAGGCACACAATGCGAAAGGAAACATCTCTTCAAACGTTAGGTCAGCGGCAGCGGTTACTTGAATGGAGTCAGAAAATTGCAGACTGCCGTCAAAGCGGGTTGTCCGTAAAACGATGGTGCAGCGAGAACGGGACAAACATTAAGACCTACTACAGCTGGCAAAAGAAAGTATTTGAGTACATGGTTGAACAGCAGAAGGTTCAGCCGGAAACTGAGGAACACAGCTGCTTTGTAGAACTTCCGGCACCACAGGAACAGCCATATATACAGCAGAATTCTGAAACACCGGTTGCCATCATCCGGATTGGCAAGGCATCCGTAAATCTCCACGCAGGAGCAGATCCACAGCTGGTGCAGGCACTCGGCCAAGTGTTAAAGTCATGCTGAACGACTTTGCAGGTGCGGATAAGGTCAACATCGCCTGTGGCTATACGGATCTGCGAAGAGGAATTGATGGGCTGGCCTGTATCGTTCAGCAGCAGTTTGAGTCGGATCCGTTTGCCAACACGCTCTTTCTGTTCTGCAGACGACGGAGAGACCGGATCAAGGGCTTATACTGGGAAATAGAAACAGCGAAGGCAAACGACCTCGATACCTACCTCTATCTGTCTTTGGTGCTGACCAATGTGCCGATACTGGCCGCCAAGGGCAAGGACTGGGCAAGCGAACTGCTGCCATCTAATGCCCCTCTGAGTTGCCGTTCCTTACAACAGAACGATTGACTTTTGAAGCTGAGCCTTATTCTGGGGCTCAGCCTTTTTCTGCCGTTTGGTGCTTATGCCTAAGTTAGTGCTTTAGTATGAAAAAATACCCCTGGTTCTACCAGGGGTGGATAAAAAGGGTTCTTGAGCATATTAATTTTTTGCTCTTGTAGCACCGCAGCAACAGTGTATATTTTTTCCCTCCGGTTCGTTCGTCTTCACGGCAAACGGCTTTGCAATAAACGCGATAATTTTGAAAATTTTCAGCCAACGCTTCATGTCTGAATTGGCAACCGATTCGAGAAGTTTTCCGGCATGCCGACAGCCTTCACCATCGATGGAATAGTACATCCATACTCCGACACGTTCTCCACGTACAAGCCCGGATTCACACAAAATTTTCATATGGTGCGATAATGTGGATTGACTGATATTTAATCCTTCAAGCAGGCAGCAAGCGCACTGTTCGCCTTCTCCCAACATTTCAAGAATTTTTATGCGGTTTTCATCGGACAATGCCCTAAACACTCTGAGGTACTCATTCATAGCCATTCCCTCATCAATCCTTTCCTTTAGTGACGGGGAAGAACGGACAGCGCGTATGCAAACACTCTTTGTTCTTCGGGTAGAATTCGCAATGAGGTCGGCTTACCGGCATATCAATGCCGAAACGTTCCTTAGTAAACTCAACTGCAGCCTCAATAGACTGACGCCCTGTGCGCTTGCAGCAGCGCGGACCGCCGGTTTCCACCAGCTTTTCAAGACATTTGATTGTCATTCTTTGCGGCACATCCCATACATCCGCCGTAAGCGGCGAGGCATCGGTGAGAATGCTTGCGTAGACGCCGGCACCGGCCGCAGCGCCGCATACTCCGAGAAAACCGCACGAACCTCCCGAAAGCTTCTTGCCGCGTTTCCAAGCCTCATCCAGACATTCGCGCAGATCAATATCACCGCCGTTGTTTTTGTATGCCGTCAACAGCACGCAAGGCACAATGGAATGATGTTCCGGCCCGTGCATATGTACCGACGGAAGCTTTACTACATCGAGAAATATTTTTATCGGGTCCTTCTCATCCGTGCTCAGGAGTTTCGCGCATACTGCGGCTCCATCCTTACTGTGGCAATCATCGCAGACGAAATGTCCGCCCTCGCAGACAGCGTCCGAGGGCTTTTCTTCTCCGCATACGGCGCAACGGCGCATAACTGTTTTGCCTGAATAAATCAATGGTTTACCGCAGATGAGGCAATTATTAAAATGCTCTTCTTGCCCGCAACAGCAACAGAGCTTATCTATTGATTCCATATTCTACCTCCAAACAATCGCTTTTTTCTGAAAAGCGGTTACAAGCTTGTTGAGTATAGTCACGACGATGGCGATACAGACAATACCTGCTACGGCGTGAGTATAGTTTGCGTAGGTTATGCTGTTTTGAATATAATACCCCATGCCATGCGCTGCGCCCATAAGCTCCGCAAAATTGAGCATGAGAAGCGAGGTTGTGACGGAGACCTTAAGGCCGGAAACAATGCCGGGAATAACATACGGCAAAAGTATGTGCCATATCATATCGGAGTTGCTCAGGTTAAGCATGCGGGCAGAATCGAGAATACGAGAGTCCATAGATTCCACACGGTTTATGGTGGTCAGAAATGTAGGCCAGAAAACGCCTAAAATTATTACCAGAGCCGATGCACTGCGGAAGCTCGGCATCAGCGCAACAAGATAGGGCGAGAATACCACAGCCGGTATCGGAGCCATGACGTTTGCGATAGGATAGGCAAAGCTTCTCAGACGCGGAAACCATCCGGCTATAAGACCCAAAAGCACGGCCAGCACCATGCCCGTTATAAAGCCTATTGCCAACAGCTCCATGGAATATGCGACATTCAGAAGCATCTCATGCCATTGCTCACGGAAGGTATCAAAAACATTCTCCGGACACGGAACAAGAACGGGATGCGCAATATTAAATACGGAGGTACACAATTCCCATGCAATAATCAACAGTAACACAAATATCATAATATCGCAAGAGGCATTTGTGATTTTCTTCTTTCGCATAGAAAAAAACTTGGCAAGAAACAAGAGCTCTATCAACACAAGCCCCACAAGCATAGAATAATATGCGCGTACCGTCGGACGCTGTTTTTGCGCGAAAATCACAATTGCCACAAGAGTGGCAAGAAGCAGATGGACGATAATAATAGCAACGTTATTTTTCTTCACAGCTGCGCTACCTCCGCATTATCATGCTCAAAAAGGTGCATGAGTGTTTGCCGGTATGCGCCGAACTCTTCGCTTTTTTCAACATTCCTTCTGGGACGCGGGATGTCGATGCGAATTTCTCCGGAAATTTTACCCGGTTCCATATAGACAATACGGTCGGCAAGAACAAGTGCTTCATTGATATCGTGCGTGACAAAAACAACTGTTTTTTTTCTTCCACCGTCATTCATCCACAATTTCAGTAAAAGCTCTTGCAGAGATGCACGTATTTTGGTATCCAGAGCGCCAAACGGCTCGTCAAGCAGCAGAATGTCTGTGTCCATTGCAAGGGCGCGCGCTATCGCTACGCGCTGCTTCATACCGCCTGAGAGCTGGCACGGATAATAATCAACGGCCTGTCCCATGCTGACTTTTTGCAGATATTCCACAGCTATGCGTTTTGCCTCCGTTCGGGGAACATGCTTTGCCCTGTTAAGGGCAAAGCTGATGTTCTTTTCCGCTGTCAGCCACGGAAACAATGCATAATCCTGAAATACAATCATTCTGTCGGCGCCGGGTGCTTCTACCGGCTTGCCGCCAATGTGTATATCGCCTGCATCGGGCATATCCAGACCGGCAAGAAGACGCAAAAGCGTGCTTTTGCCGCAGCCGGATGATCCTATGACGCACACAAATTCTCCATCGGCAATGCTGAGGTCAACACCGTGAAGCGCTTCTATTTTCTGTCGTGCATTTCTGTAGCCGAAATGCACGGAGTTTATGTCGATAGACGGCATATCAGTCGTGAGTGTTGAAGTATTCGGTCAGCTCCTGCCAAAGAGCAACATCGCCTTCGCGCTCGGCAAGGGTCTGGAGGGCGGTGCCGTAAACATCAGTGACGACGTATTCATTCCAGTCAACATCAACGGTGTCGGCGATTTCACCGAGGTTTGCCATTGCTTCATAGAATGCAACGCAGGCTTTCTTGTCCGGATCCAAAGAGAGGCGCATTACCGGAGTATAGGTGTCGGTGCCGTAAACCTGCGCCTTCAGAAAATCTCTGTCTTCGCCTGCATAGGCCTCAAGAATATCAAGAGTCTCCTCCTCGTTTTCAAGATAATAACGATATCCGCGAAGTGTTGCTGTCTCGAAAGCAACGAGCGCATCGAACTTGTTTTCATAGGCCTCCTGGCTGCAGGTCTGACGGCAGCAGGGATAGGTTTCGACAAACTGCTTTACGCTGCCGACAAGCTCAGCACCGAAATCCTCAGCGTAGTAGCCAAGGCAGGAGTTAGTGATGCAGTAATCGTATTCGCCCTTGGTGCAGCCTTCAACTGCGGTATTGCCATCGTTGACATATACGAAGGTAACATCTGCGCCCTCGCCTTCACCGCCGATGGTGTAGCCCTGCTCCAGCAGATAGTTTTTCAGAACCATTTGACCTGTTTCGGGCATCTGGCAGGCAATAGTCTTGCCAAGCAGATCTTCAACGCCGGAGATCTGGGGAGTGCCCTTTGCGGCGATTATTTCGGAGCCTTCTGCTGCAGTGCCGCCGAATACGCGCAGGGTAGTGGTGCCCTGGGAGATGAATGTTGCGGCAGCAGTGCTGGAGAACAGATAAACATCAAGATCACCTGTGGAAACGGCCATATATGCATCGTTCATACTGGAGACCTTTTCAAATTCGACATTTACGCCTTCTTCGGCAAAATATCCCATAGCGTCAGCAACAAGCACTCCGACGGGCTTAACGGATTTGCCGAGCAGACCGACTTTGAGAGTTACGATGTCATCTGCAGCTTCGGTTTCTGCGCTTGCATAACCGGTCAGCACCATAGTGGAAAGCATGCAGACAAGAATGAGTATGCTTACGAGTTTTTTCATTTGGATTCTCCTTTTTAATTATATATATATATCGAAAAAAATCGATATATTCAAAATAAAAACGCGCTTTCTCAGCCGTCATTCTATAGAACGGAATTGACGGCCTCAAGAAAGCTTTCGGCATCTACGCCGAGACTTGCGCACAGCTCCCGCACGGAGAGATTTTCGTTATCCGGGTTCACGCAGCACATGCCGATCTGGCGGAACATCTGGAAAGCCTGAGGATACAGCTCTATAGCTTCGCCAAGTTGCATTTCAGGATCAATACCCATTCGTTTCATTTCATTTCTCCTTTAGTTATGATAAAGTCTTTTTCCGGTTTCGCTGGTGAGATGAAACGCGCAAAACGGCACAACATCGCCCTCGCCGGTTATCATATGTACACAGCATCCCTGAAGTCTGCCGAGGTCAATATTCCATACGTCCTGAAATCCCTTGCCGGATATTGAAAACGAGTGCGTCAGCGTGCGAAGAGCAAATTTAATAAGAGGCGATGTTTTTGCTCTTTCTTCGGATTCTTTTTGAATACGCCACCGTTTGTCGGTGTATTTATTGGTCTTTTGGACAAAATCCGTCTTCTCTGTATCACAATCGTTCTGATGAAATTCTGTCATGCATATCAGTTTACCGTTTTCATCAAGATAATAGGTGCTTGAAAAATCGCAATGCGGATCAAACTGCTTGCGCGGGACGAAATTGTCCATTGAAAACTCATCCGGGCATTGCTCCGTAAGCGCATGGAGTACATCATCGAGTCCGCAGCGGCTGTCATCAGGGGGGGTCTGACCGGGATATCTCCCAAAATAACTGACAGGTTGAAAATGAATACCTTTGACGATAGGGATATGCTTTTTCGCAAATGCCACTATCCCGCCGAGCTTGTGCAAATTTACGCCGGGAATAACCACCGGCACGAGCAACACTCCGATGCCGACTTTTTCGCAGTTTTCTATGGCCTTCAGTTTTATATCAAGCATGTCTCTGCCGCGTATGGTGCGGTATACATCATCATCAACGCCGTCAAACTGCAGATATATCAGGTCAAGCCCCGCATCCTTCATGCGGCGGAGAAATTCTATATCTTGCGCAATGCGGATGCCGTTGGAATTAACCTGAAGATGAACTGCACCCATTTCCTTGCCCATATGTATCAGCTCGGGCAAATCATCTCTTACAGTGGGCTCACCGCCGCTGAGCTGTACTGAACAAAATTTATTTGCGTTAAGCGCAGTGGCGAACATTTTGCGTATCTGCTCCTTGTCAGGGTCAAAGCGCTCTGTGTTCGCATCGGCAAAGCAGATTTTGCATTGCATATTGCAGCGGTATGTTATTTCAAGAATGGAAGTGCACGTGCCGCTGTGGTGCGCATCGCACAGACCGCAGTCATACGGGCAGCCGAGCTTTTCCGGATGGTTTCTGTCTTTAGTGGGGGCGTGTATTCCCTGATTCAGCCAGTCCGCATACATATCTGCATCACGCCAGAACAGAACCTTGAAATGCCCGTGTTCCTGACAATCCTTGACCATATATGCCTTGCCGTCTATGCGCTCATAGCGGGCGGGTATTTTCTTCAAGCAGACCGGGCATAGGCTCTCAGTCTCGTGCAGTATCTCGTTCATATTTTTTAAGCCTTTCCCACAGAGCGGAGAAAATCTCGCCCATTTTTCCGCGCACTATCAGGTCTGCGCGGTCGTCGAGCGCGGTCTCGTCATTGTTGAGTATCACAAGCGTGCCTTTGAAACGGTCGAGCAGCCGCCCGGCGGACGACACTCTAAGCGACGTTCCCGCCGCGATCAGAAGGTCGCACTGTGCGATCTCCTTCACACAGCCGAAGATCACCTCCGGATCTGGCGTTTCGCCGAAAAGAACAATACCTGGGCGGATAATACCGCCGCACTCGCAGTACGGTATACCCTCGCAGTATTTCACGCGGCGCACATCGTGGCTCTTTCCGCACTTGAGACAGGTGTTTTTATATACATTCCCATGTAGGTCGTAGACTTTTTTGCTGCCTGCGCGCTGGTGCAGCGCATCGCCGTTCTGCGTGATGACTGCGGAAAGCAGCCCCTTTTCTTCCATCCACGCCAGCGCGAAGTGTGCAAGATTCGGGCGCGCATCGAGGTTCAGCAGCTCCGTGCGGTAGAAATTGAACATTATTTCCGGGTGTTCTTCAAAGAATTCCCGCGAGAGTATCCTCTCTGCAGAGTAACCGTAGAACTCCTTGTTGTTATAAAGTCCGGACACCGCGCTGCGGAAATCCGCAAGCCCGCTCTCGGTGGACATTCCCGCTCCGCCGAAGAGCACCGTGTGCTTTGCCTGCGTTACAAGCCGCGCAAGCTCATCCAGCTTACGCTCAAATTCTTCGTTCACGGCATTCTCTCCATAATGCGCTTTTTCTCAAAGCAGTACTCGCGCAGCGCACCGCACGGCAGCAGGGTTATCTCCGGTGCGGGAAGCCCCTGCATTACATTGAGTGCGGCGAGCCTATTGCGCAGACCGTCGGCGTCAAAGTGCTCAGGATCAAGCGTCTCTATCTCAAAGCTCAGCTTATTTCCGTCGGTGAATATGCGGTAGTCAAGCAGCCCATCAGTACTGAAGAGCACTTCATCAAACAGCGCTGGGAAAAGCTCATGCCCATGGAGTACATACGCGCCCTCCTTGCGGCGGACAATATGGCCGAGCACATCCAAGTGACTTCCGCAGACGGATTTTTCGAGCTTTGCGATGTCTCCCGTACGGTATCTTACAAGTGGCATACAATCGCGCGAGATGTTAGTCAGTACGACTTCTCCCTCTGAACCATACGGCAGCGGAGCACCTGTGACGGGGTCTGCTATCTCGATTATGTGGTCTAATTCGTTGTAGTGATATCCACTGCACACATCGCAGTCTACGGCAAGACCCCAGCCTGATTCCGTGAGACCATAGTGTGTAGAGACGCGGCAATGCCAAGTCTCGGCGAGGTAATTCGCCATACTCTGCGGGATATTCGTCATAGTGATAAAAATGCACTGCATGCCGAGCTTTGAAAGGTCATGCTTCTCGGCAAGTATGCGTGTGGTGCGGCAGATCGTAATGGCATCGCCGAACCAAACGTTGACTTTATTTTCAGTGGAAAACTCGTACAACTTTTCCGGGTCATCATGAAGATCAGCTGCCCAAGCCCGCATGCCAAAATCAATGAGGCTCTGTGCCAATATTCCGCCTATGCCGCGACCAAGTGAATTTTGCAGAAAAACGAGACAACGTCCTTCCTCACGCTCGACGACCGTGTTCATCCCGCGCGGGAGAAACTCGAATATCTTCCGAATGTCGCGCGGTGAGAAGAAGATGCGCTTCTTCATCCCGGTCGAGCCGGAAGAGAAAAACGTCACCGGCTTTTCTACCTCTCCCTGTGAGGTACAGAGAAAGCTGTAGCTTGTACCGGAAAGGTCTTTCGGCGTGGTAAACGGCAGCTTCTGAATATCGCTTAGGCTGCCGATATCCTCCGCGGCAACGTTGTGCTTTGCGTAGAGTTTGCCGTAAAAGGCGCTGTTCTCCTTGACAAGCTTCACCGTCTTTTTAAGCTGCCAGAGCCTGTATTCGTCAAAAAGCTCGTCATCCACAGCGCTGAGATCGCTGCGCGCGGACTGCGCGCGAAATTCCTCGTCCTGTTCTATCCTCATCCTGCACAGCTCATACAGGCCGTACTGTAGGGTCTTGCTCATTATATTTATCCTATTCCGTCAAATATTTTGTGGCCATTGCAACTGCTGAGATACTTGCTGCAAAGCGGGATAAGCTGTCCGTCACGTTGTATTATCTGAATGGAACAGCGCTGGACACGCATAAGGTCAATATTAGAGTTATCCTGAAATGCCATTCCGCCGATCGTGAGCATTTTATTACGATTCGGCAACCATGTTGTGCGCATATTTTTGCGCAAACGATGAACTGCGTTGTCTTCAAGCTCACGCTTTGAAAAATGCGTCAGGGCTTTTAGCCTGCCGTCTTTATCGAGCATATAACAGGCATTGAAAGAGCACTGCGCGTGGTCATATGCGCCTGGGCCAAAATCCTGTGCGGAAATGTCCTCGCACTGTTCATCAAAGCTGCGGATGACGTCCGGTATTGTTATTCGTCTGATATTGTCGTGAGGATATATTCCGAAATAGCTTATCGGCTGAAGGTATACACCTTTGACAGTCGGCATATTCTGCTTGGCATATTCGATTATTTTCCCAAGCTCGCCATCGTTTTCGCCGGGAATCACGCAACAGACAAGAACAACGGCAAGTCCCGCCTTTGCGCAGTTTTCAACGGCTTTTTTCTTTATTTCAAGCATGGACTTTCCATATTTTGCATAATACGGCTTATCGGTCACACCGTCAAAGCCTAAATATACGGTTGTCAGTCCGCAGAATCGAAGCGAGGCAGCAAGAGTTTTACTCTTTGCCAACTCTATTCCGTTAGTATTGAGCTGAATATAGTCAAAGCCAAGCATTCGCGCAGCGGAGGTGAGATCGCAGATGTCGTTTCGAACGGTTGGTTCACCGCCGCAAAATTCTATAAGCGCGTCATCACCTGCAACATCTTTATAGTGTTTCATGAGTGCTTTGCATTCATCGAGACTCGGTTCGTAAAGAGGTTCGTTTTTGTCTCGCGTAAAGCACACGGGGCAATTCATGTTGCACCGGTTTGTGGTCATAAGCGCGGCTGACGCAGGTAACTGGCAGGCGGCGCAGGCAAAACTTTTTTCGCCTGTGGCGGCATCCACATCGCTTTCACTTAAAGGAAGCTTGCTTATATCCAATCCACCATACTCCAGCCAGCGCAGATAATTTTCCGTTGTGTCGCCCCATATACGCGCCGAAAAAGCGCCGTGTTCGCCACATGCTTTTTTCATATATATGCCGTCTTCTGTACTTACAATATCCGCATATATTTCTTTCAAACACACGGGACATACGCTTTTGGTTTTATATAAAAATCTATCGCCCATTTTATTCCTTTTCAAAGACGATTTGGTAATAGCTCATTTTTGTATTCTTAAAAAATTCATTGACATATTTACTGTTTCCGAACGAACATTGTATGTAGCTGCCGATTTCGCTCATAGGTACTCCGTATCTGCGGCTGAGACTGGAAGCAATTCGTATAAGTTCCGGATATTCTTCTTTCATATAAACGGTCTTAAAGCCTGCATTTCGAAATATTTCGATATATTTTTCAAAAGCTTGAACGCCTTCAAGGCATGGTATTCCCTCTATATCTTGCCGACTTGCCGATGTGCTCTGCCGAAGAACAAAATCATTTAACAACAGTCTGCCGTTTTTTTTCAAAACGCGAAAATATTCCGCGGCTGCGGCAGCTTTATCAGGTATCACCGCGAAAGCTGCCTCGCTGAAAATGCCCCGAAAGCTGTTGTCCTCAAAGGGAAGGGCACATGCATCCGCGCAAATAAAACGGCAGTCAGGTGCGGTGGCACGTGCTCTTTCAAGTACGTATGCGTCTATATCAATTCCTGTGAGTTCCGAATATCCTTTCTCGGATAGATGCTGTGCCGCTTCTCCGCTTGCACAGCCAATCTCGAGCAACTCGAAATCTTTTGTAAATCCTGCGTTTACAACCCCCTTGTCCAGCAGGTAAAAGCGATCTTTGCGCTGAACAAAGGCGTCTCTCAGAGGTGTTTTTTCCATGTTTTTACATCGTTTGCAGAGCCTCCAGAATAGGAGACTCTGCATGGTAGTGTAAATGTATGCTGACTCAGCCCTTGTCGAAGGACATGTTGACCGCACGTTTGCATACCTCAAGGATAAGTTCGGTTACAGTCGGGTGCGGGTGCATCGAATTGAAGACCTGCTCAAGAGTCATCTTGTTTTCAACGGCAACCGTCATTTCTGCGATAAGGTCGCAAGCTTCATGCCCGAATATCTGGCAGCCGATTATTACATGGTCGTCTTCACGCGCAACTACTTTTATAACGCCTTCGGTTTTGCCGATGGCAATCATCTTTTCATTGGATGAGAAACCGAGAGAGCCACTGATCGTCTTGATTCCTTTTGCTTCGGCATCTGCCTGAGTAAATCCTACCCAAGCGATTTCGGGCTCAAGGAACGTAGTCACGGGAATGAAATCATAATTTATATAGTAATCGTTTCCGGCGATCGTCTCCGCAATGACAAGGCCCTGACGCTGCGCTTTATCGGAAAGCTGTGTGCCGGTTGTAACATCGCCGGCTGCGAAAATATTGGGCACGTTTGTGCGCATATGCTCGTCGGTGATAATCTGCCCGTTCTTCTCCATTTTAACGCCGACTTCCTCAAGACCCATATTGCGAGTGTTGAGCGTGCGCCCAATTGCGCAGAGGACTTCCTCCGATATAAGCTCCTCACCGTTTGCGAGAGTAGACTTTACATTGCCGTCGGGCTGAACCTCAACATTTGCAATGCCGGATCCAGTTTTGACTACTATGCCGCGATTTTCAAGGGACTTACGTACAGCATCGGTAATTTCCGGCTCGTGCAGAGCGGGAACGAGATTCGGCATCATTTCAACGATTGTTACCTCAACGCCGAAAGTGTCATAAATATGTGCATATTCAAGACCGATAGCGCCGGAGCCTATTATAACAATGCTCTTTGGCAGAGGACGCGAAAAGTCCATTATCTCGTTGGAGGTGATGATTTTTTCGTGGTCTACATGGAATGCCGGAATCTCTGCAGGTTCAGACCCGACTGCAATATTTATGTACTCTGCAGTGACGGTTTTCTTCTCTTTGCCGTTATCGACTTCAATGGTGTGTGCGTCGATGAGCGTTGCTCTGCCTTTGATGACATCAATTCCGCGAGATTTCTTCCACAGCAAAGTCTCCAGACCAAAGCCGAGATTGTTTATAACGCCTTTTCTGCGCTTGTCAATTGCTTTGAAGTCAACGGTAACGGCGGACATATCGATGTTGATGCCGTATGCCTTGGCTTCCTTGAGAGATGCATAGAGGTTTGTGGAGGCCATAAGAGCCTTTGTCGGAATGCAGCCGCGGTTAACACAAGTGCCGCCGGAGCCGTTCTTTGCGCGTGCTTCAATTATTGCAACTTTTTTTCCGCGGTCAGCGGAACGCATTGCGCAGGCAGAGCCGCCGGGACCGCCGCCAATGCACACTACATCGTAATCGTACATTTTATCTATCCTTCCGTTTTTTATCCGCCTCGCTTACGCGACAGACTGTTATTTATCGATTTATCCAAAACAGCAAGCCAAAATCGCAGGCGAAATTGACTCACTGCTTTTTATATTTGTTAATGTTTAGACCTTTTTTTCGCAGAACGCTTTAATAAGCATCGCTACACCGAGCACAGCACCAAGCACTGCAGCAACATAGAAAGAAACTACGCTTGCAGTACCGCCGACGGCATTAACGATTGGGTTAACAATATACGGACTGCAGAACTGACCGAAGTTTTGGACGCAGGTTGCAATAGAAAGAGCCAAGCCGACTGCTGCCGGAGCAACAGAACTGCCGACGTTAAGAAATACATTGGGCATAACAACGGACATTCCAAGGCCAAACACAAGGCAACCAATATAGAATACAGCAATGCTGTTGCCGACAGCCATAATAACATATGCTATTGCCATCACAAAGAAACCGATGGCCATGGTGAACTTACCGGCTACCTTTGCGAGCTTACCGTACATAAATCCCATCAGAATGCCGCCGGCGCAGAAGAACGCCATGCCAAGACCTGAAGCGGCAGAATCTCCGATTCCCTTATCTGCAACGAGAAATGCGTTGGAGTTGGAATATATCTGACCGGTGCAGAACACAAAGAACGCAACGATCATCCACACCCACATTTTTCCGGTGAGCTTTGCTTTTTCCGCAGGCTTATCGTTCTCTTTAGTTTCTGCATCAACAGGCTTGCAGTTTGGAATGCAGATTATTGCCGCAACAAGAGATACGATTGCAATGGCATGAACATAGAATGCAGTATTCCAACCTTTCGCACCAAGCCAACCGCCAACGAAGACCATAATCGCGCAACCGAGCATCTGAAATGCCTGAAGATTACCCTGCACCTTCTCACGTTCCGCACCTTCAAAGTTCTCTGCGACAAGAGCGGTGCTGACGACCTGAAGAATACCGACACCAGCGCCAAAGACGCCGCGCAGGACGGTGATAGCGGAGAACGAGCTCATGAAAGCAGGCCCGATACCACCGACAAGGAAGAGAACAATCGCAATAATGGTAAGTGTCTTCTTAGAAATAACCTGCATGAGCTTGCCCATCAGCAGAGTGACAACCATTATAACAATGCAGGGGACGGAGATGAGGCCGACCTGAACATTGGTCATGGACACGTTGGGAAACTGTGCTGCAACAACGCTGAGAGAGCTGGCAATGCCAACAACACCCATCATCAAAATAGCGATCAGATATATGCCGATCTGAATCTTGCCTTTAGATTTTTCCATGTGTATGAATCTCCTACCATACTAAATTTTGTACTAAATTTTGTGTCAGAATCAGGCGGTAGAATTCCATTGCTTACGTTGTACATTTCCGGTTTGTTTTTATAATATTCCCATCCTTTTTGATTGTCAAGGGGTGTAGAATTAACCGTAATTTTTGACATTTTGGAACATTAGGCATAGGTAAAACGCTTAAATTTCCTGCTTTTTCTTGTTCAGAAAACTTTAACGGCTTAAATATACAGCGTAAATAATAGTCATTTTTTGCATTTTTTCTTATTTTCAGCAGTTTTATACAAAATTCGGTTTGTTATTTTGGTCACAATGCTAAAAATGATTTTTTTCGACAAAAACACTTGATTATTTACAGTGTAAGTGATATTGTTACGAATGTGTCAAGGCTTAGTCAGACGAAATATTCATTGCTACGCATCCGGTACATTTGGATACACCAGTAAAATATATTTTAAGGAGGTCTCTTCGTGAAGGAGATAATGCAGGAACTTGACAAACTCTCCGGCAAACGTCCGCTGGAGATAGTCAAAGACAAGAAAGAAGGAAAGAAAGTCGTTGAATACTTCGGCGATTTTATTCCTGAACAGTGGATCGTTGCTGCCGGCATGGATCCTTTCCTCATTTGCAAAGGCGGCGACCCTCAGCCCCCCGAAGCTACGCTCGACTATATGCTGCGCTTTATGAATCCTCTGGCAGCTACCATGGCAGGTTCATACCTTATGAACCTCGACCCGGTCATGCCAATTGCCGACTGTGTTGCGATACAGCAGTCTGATTGCCACTACGGACGTATGTCCGAGATCCTTGAGTACAAAGGTGTTCCCGTATACAAGGTCGGCGTTCCCGCCGATAATGTTGTCGGCATCTCTCAGCAGTACTACCGCAATGAGCTCAAGCAATTCCGCACAAAGCTGGAAGAAATTGCCGGTCACACGATCAGTGATGACGCTATCCGCGCAAATTATGCAAAGACCAATAAAATAAATGAGTTGCTGCGCAAAATCGATGAGCTGCGCAAGAAGGATAACCCGCCCATTACATTCAGCGACTTTATTAAGCTTAGTCATTATAGCTACCGCCTGAGCTACGATGAAAGCATCGCTGCTTTGGAGAAAATTTATGACGAACTGAAGGATGCGCCCGGTGCCCATAAGGAAGGCGCACCGCGTATTCTTATCATGGGTCGCGCTGTCGCTCTCGGCGATTATATGGTTCCCAGCATCATCGAAGCTGCCGGCGGCGAGATCGTATCCGAATTTTTGGATGAGGCTATCCGTCCCTTCCGCTGCGATATTTCCACCGAGGGCGATGTCATTGAGGCCTATGCCTCCGCAATATACGACAAGAAGGTTCCCATTACCATCTTCCAGCCGGCGTGGGACACTCGTTTCGAGCATCTTGAAGAGCTCATCAAGGAATACAAGATCGATGGTATCCTTTGGTATCAGCTCTCATTTGACGAAATATACGACATGGAGTTCACTGTTCTCCGCGCAAAGCTTGCTAAAATGGGCATGCCCGTCATGAAGCTTGAGTCCTCTTATGAGTACTCTCGTGAAGCTATGGCTCCTCTCACCACAAGACTTGAAAGCTTTGTTGAAAGCATAAAGGAGGCAAAATAATGGCCAGAGACGTTAATCGCGAACTGCTTGAGCTTGCCGCATTTGAAGGCGAAGAGCTCGAAAAATTTTACCCCACGTGGGTAAAGACAGCTGAAAAGCTTCAGCTCACCGATGATAAGATAGCTTATGCTCTTGATACTTATCTCCCGCAAAACTGGGACCTCAAATACCTTGGCGTGCGCAAGATGATTGGCGCATACCTGCGTGAAGCTGCCGAGATATGCGACACTCCCAATAAGAAAGCCAATGGCGTTAAGATCGTCTACGGTATTCTTCCCGCAATTGCCAACTACTACTATGCAGTCAAAGAGTCCGGTGGCGACAAGGTATTTATAGGCTTTCCGGATCTGATCCTCGTCAACGTTCTCAACTCCTTCTTCCACAGTGCAGCTCCTTTCCTGAACGAGGCTGAAAAGATGGGCTTCACCTATGGCTGCCGTCACTGCCCACTCAACAAGATGCGTGTTGCCGCGTACACCACCGGCACCATTGCAGCTCCTGACATTATTTGGAGCTGGGGCTTCAACTGCGACGAAGGGCCCAAGACAGATGAATTCATCCAGGGTATCACCGGCAAACAGTGGCATTACCACGTTTCCCGTGTTCCTCACGATGGTCGCTTTGACGAGCAAGAAGACATGATCGAGGATCGTGTGAAATTCATGTCCGAACAGATGAAGCTCGGTGTCAAGGCCATTGAAGAGGCAACAGGCATTGAAGTTAACGACGAGCATCTCGCTCTCGCTAATAAACACGCCGGCGCAATGGGCTTCAAAGTCGGCATGCTCACTCAGATGACTACTAACTCCAATCCCCCCGTACTCGGCGGCGAGACTCTTACCATGCTCCAGCAGTGTCTGACGGTTCCGTTCAACACCGGATTTAAATACATGGAAGATGCTATCGATACCCTTATCAAAGAGTGCCGCAAGGCTATCAAGAACGGCGAAGGCGTTATGCCCAAGGATACCCCGACTATCGGCTATTACAACCTGCCCTTCTGCGTCCCATGGGTCGGCAAATTCTTCCGTGACAATGGTGTTATCGGCACCTTCTCTCACGCACTCACTCTCTCCAAACTCGAGCAGTCCGCATCCAAATATCCTGATGATCCCTGGATGGCCGCTGCTGAGATGTGGTCACGCAATGGTATGTGCCGTAACCTTGCCGGTGAGGCAGAGTCCATGATTGAAAAAGTCGAAATGTGCAACCCTGACGGCATGGTTCTCGGGTTCTTTGACTTTGACCGCTGGCTTGGCGCACAGCAGAAAATTATGGCTAAAATTGTTGAAGAAAAGACCGGCGTTCCCTCTTATTATATTGAGGCTGACTTCTGGGATGATCGTGATTACAGCCCTGAATCCCTTAAGACCAGAATCGAATCCGTTTGCCAGATTATCCACGCGCGCAAGGCTCTCAAGGCAGCGCAGGAAGAGTAAACACATTCAAGCATAACCAATTAAGTCCGCCGGGATTCCCGGCGGACTTTTCCGAATAGCTTTATAGATATCCTTTTATGGAGGAATGATATGTTCAAAAAGGGAAGTTGTAATAGCTCCACATCGGAAAACTTTTCTTCCGGATTTATAGGCGAGCTTGAGCTGTTCAAATGTGAATATAATAAAAAAAGCAAAGCATTGCTCAAAGAGTTGGATAGTGCCGCCTGTGCAGCATCATCGGAAGAAATAAAGCAATGGGCAGATGGTCTGACAGCTGACCGTGAGGAGATCCTTGCTTACTTGGATCAATGTATAAGCATCACGGTTACACTCGATGAAAAAGTATCTGCGGGCAGGCTTGCAGGGCAGAACGAGCAAATAATCGCGGATGTCACATCAAGCGAAAATGATATACTCCGTAAGCTTACGAGCATGCAGAGAATATCCTCTGCTTCCCTCCGGCGTGCGTTTACCCTTGGTCTTCCCTCGCGGATAAAGAGCTTTGAAAAAGACACCGGGGCGCAGTTGATGGAGATTATAAATTCATGCACTGATTTGACGCAATTTATGTCCAACGAACTGCAGGATTTAGCTATATTTTTAAAGGAACATTATAAAACAGTCACACATCCGCTTGATGAAAACCATCCTGAATAGTATTTCAGCACATGCAGATCTGATCAATGCGTTCCTGAAGATTGCCGAACATCTCATTCTCACACCAGAAATCCGTATTGAGGACGATTGTTTTTATTCCGTATTTCTCGGCAAGTATCTTTCGCTGCATAGGGACGGACGCACCTAAACAACGATCAAAAGAAAACATGCCGGTCAGATAGGTATCCAACCCACCATTTGCCATTTCATGGGCTATGGCGGCACTCTGCTTTTCAGGTGATGCTCGCCCTATCAGGCTCTCTGCCCACGCGGCTGTTGCCCCGGCAATATCAAATCCGGCGGAAGTCCCGACGTTTATGAAAGCGGCATTTCCACACAGATATACTTTATTTCCACGGAATCTTCTTTCAATCCGCGGCTGTAAAAAAGGAATAAAATAGCAGTATATTCTGTTTTTGCCCTGAAATTCAGGCGCCACTTCAAGCTCCGAGGCTAAAAGTTCAAGCGCGGAAGCAAAGCGTTCCGGGTGTCTTGCCGCAATGAGCATAGACGATTGTACAAGTGCAAGACTGTTGCCCCAAAGCGGTTCTCTGTCAGGCCTCGAGTTGAACCGGCATATCTGTTTTTCCGCTTTCAGCAATCGGCCATACAGCTCAAAAGCGTACTTCATGTCACTCTTGGAAACTGTTATTTCCAAACCCTTGCATAGCTTTGAATAGAACTCGTGTGTAAATGCCGGAAGCATTTTGTTGTCTCCGTGAGGAATGCTCAACGTATAGGTAGATGTACTCTTTGAGCAGCTCTCTCCAGTTTTGGCGCACTCGTCGCAAAGTGCCGAGAATTGCAGCTGATACCGTATCTGACCGGCTGGTGCGGCTGTCAGTAAGGTTTCTCTCATTCTGTTCAATCCGCAGCGCCGCTTTGAGCAGCTCGCCACATTCAGCGGTTCAGCGTTCAAAAGAATTCCGCGAAGCATTACTTGGGAAAAGAATGCAGATGATACAAATTCAATTCTCCTGTTTGCCGCACTCTGCAGCGCAAGTACAGCGCATATAGGAGCGGGCACAGTGACCTCGCACTGTGCTACTTCATGCGAATCGAAGAGTTCTGCAAATTCTTCTATATATGCAGAGAGAAGCAGGCGTACACCCTTATAGCGCAGGTCATGATTCTGCGGCATTTCTTGAACCGCTCTTTCAACTTCGTTGGCGGTTACGGAGAAATATTCAGCTCCGCGGCATAAGGCGAAAATATTACATTTGCACTCCGGCAGCAGCGATAACAGCTTTTTAAATTCCTCTTCCATAAACATCCCTATAAACAACCTCAAAAGCGACAGCACATGGCTGCCGCTTTTTGGTTTTCATAATTATAATATATTATTCCTTTTGTGCTTTTTTATATTCGCGCAGCGCTCTTATTGCAGCACCCAGCGCAGCTGTGGACTGCGGCAGGGAGATTGCCTTTACAGGCTTGTGCAGAAGGTCGGCAAAAATATCAGCGATAGCGGGGTTATTGGCAACTCCACCTGAGAAAACAATCGGCTCGTCATATGGAATCTGCGCAGCACGCCCCATAGCAAGAACACGCTTTGCGATCGAGCGGCCCGTACCTGCGGCAATATCCGCAACATTTTCTTTTTGAGAGAGGTAGGATATGATCTCCGACTCTGCAAAGATAGTGCACATACTGCTGATGTTGCATGGCTTTGTTGACTGCTTCATAAGATCGGAAAGCTGATTCATCTCAATGCCAAGCAAACGATGAGTCAGCACCTCGAAAAAACGGCCGGTGCCCGCAGCACATTTGTCATTCATTTCAAACTTTGTGACCGTGCCGAACTCGTCAAGCTCTATTACCTTGCTGTCCTGACCGCCGATGTCAATTATTGTACGTGCATCCGGTTCTACCTGATGCGTACCAACACCATGCGCAATAATCTCGGGTATATCCATATTCGCACGCCGGTAGGCTTTTCTGCCATACCCGGTAGAGACGATATATTTGACATCTTCGAGCTTTGCTCCGATCTCCTCCAGCGCCGCATTGAGAACTTTCTCGCCGCTCAGATCACGGTCAAACTCCGTATAATCGTGATAGAATACTTTAACATCCTTATTCTCATTGATAAGAACACATTTTGAAGTAGTAGAACCAATGTCCACTCCGGCAAATAAATCCATATATCCCTCCCGCAAGAATTACTTGCCTGCAAGCATCTGCTCTGCACTCATAAGCTGGTCGACAACATATTCGCTTTCGAGAAATTGCATACCGCAGTTGGGGCAACGAAGGCCCTCCGCCTCAGGCAGATTCATATCGCCAAAGCTGATTGTGATATCATCGACTTCTTCCATGTCGACTTTACAGATATAACATTTCCACTTGCTCATTTCTCTGTCTCCTTTAGTTATTATTCTTCTTCGTCTTCAAATCGAACCATGTGACTGTAAACATCGAGCAGCTCAACGCCGTCATCAGAGAGCAGATACTCTATATAGCCGGAGAACTTACCTATGCGCTTGCGCGCAAGGAAATGCTCCTCTCCTTCAACATAGAGCTTCTTACCTGTGCTTTCGGCATAGTCAAGGATTTCACGCACATCGTCCTCCTTAACTCCGCGCTCTTCCATAAGCTCTGCGACCTCATCACTGATCTTGAGGCTTGCCGTTTTGAAGTCCATTATCTTTACCTCCGTACAGTTTTATATGTTTTATGGGCTCTTCAAATGTTTATATAACTCCGACGAGGCTGGCCGAGCTTTACTTTCTTTTCTTGATACTGTTGATAAAGCTGCTTATTTGGTTTCGCTTCGCCGTAAGCTTGTCTTGAGAATAATCAAAGTCTGTCTCTATTTTCAAAATGGGCATACCCTTTTCACCGAGCCATTTGGATACGCAGGTATACTCCATATCATATATCTCGTCAAAAGCGAGCTGATACCATATAACACCCGATATTTGGTATTCATTGATAAGCTCACATATACGGGCATACCGGATTTTCCATGAAGGCTGGAAAGAATTGAGCGGCAACGCCATACTGTACCGACTTCTGGCAAAATTCTGGAGCAGATCGCCCTCAAGTTCAACATCGCTGTCAGAAACGCAGGCGCATTCATCAAGTATCTCCGCCACTACCGGGCAGCCTGTCTCATCTATAAGCTTCAGCAAGCTGTAATCGCCTGCCGGGATAGCGCGCATTATCATCAAAAGCCGTGGCGCGCCCTTGTCGAACAATGTCGGCGCATTGGCAAGCTCATCTACATAATCTTCAAGCACATCAACGGCATTTGCCGTGTTAAACAGGAAACCCATATGGTGCAATCGTACAACATCCTCAAGTCTCAGAGGAACACTGTCCGCCTTGCGCAGTTCTTTTATCTTGCGGTTACATGCCTTGATGCGATTGGAGCGAGCGAAAATCTCCCTTGCAAGTTCCATATCGGCCTTTTTTCCAGTAAACTCTTCCACGCGGCGTTGCATTGCGCGCAGTGAGCTTAAATAATAATCAAAAGAGATGCTACGCTGCCAATCAACCGGCACACCAACCTTGAATACATTTACCCCTTTATACTCAAGGAGCTCACTCATGCGGCTCATATGGCTGTCGGAAAAGGCAGTGACAACAAGATCCGCTTGTGATGCAAGACTGTCCATTTTGCCGGCAATATAACTCACACTCGCTCTTGCAAGCGGGTTGATGCACTCGAGCGTGTCATTAATTGCCATATCTGCCGGCATTGATTCGCCGCCTCTGCAAAGCAAATATGTATTCGCACCAGTAGCGCGGATGATCTCTTCCGGTACAAAAGTACTGTTATAAACGACAAGCGGAACCCCATCTTTTTTCTGCTGTGCTATCTCGTCCCGCCTCTGCTTTTCTATTGCGGACAGTTCGTCAAAAATGCTTTTAAGCACTTACCGCGCCTCCTCGTATGTGTGTTGGGCGCGCTAAAATGTACGCTGTAAACTTTCTTTTCTATAATATACTTTTGTCACATAAATGTCAATAGTATATTTACTTTCAGCGCCAAAATAGCTTGCCGGATTAAAAAATTTTCAGCCTGTAAAGTGTACTGTCAATTGATGCATTTGGCCAAATAATAGTCTATAAGCTCGCTGTACTCTTTCTCACTCAGCGACTTTGTCCCTACAGCGAACCGATAAGATATTGAGAAGATCAGCATTTCGAAAAGCTTATAACCGTTTTCGTTCGCTAACCAGTCTTTCTGCGTAACCTTGGCACGCTTCATAAACTTTTGAATATTGTCATAGAACGGGCGAACCTCCGCATCTTCTCTGAACAGGCGTTCCCCATCTGAAAACATGAATATGAAGACACCGCGATTTTCATTCGCAAATTTGTACACACTCATCGCAATGGTTCTGCAGAAAAGCATCTTGTCTACCATAGCCTGCAACGCGCTCAGATCCGCATATACTGAAGAATACAGTCTGTCAAAGCCGTTTATGAGAATTCTTTTTTTTATATCGTTGAGGTTCTCGACATAATTATATATCGTCATTGGAGAAACGCCAAGTTCTTTTGCTATATTTCTAATGGATAGGGATTCCATTCCGTCATTGTCAACTATCGCGATCGCGACGCGGAATATCTCTTCTTTTCCGCAAAGTACTTTTTCTCGTGACATTTTACAGTAATTACACCGCCTTAATCAGAGATTTGATATCTTCAGGCAACTGCATATACTGCGTATGATGGATATACGGTTATCAATGTTATATCTGTTGCCATCCCAGAATTCTCCCTCAAGATAAAAGTGAGGGATACCCGTTCGTTCCTCAACAATGCGGATCATAGTCTTTTGGAGAGCACCTATCCAACGGTCGAAATCGTAAAATCCAAAGAGCGCGCCATCGAACGAATAATGCTCGAACAGCTTTATCACTATTTCTGCTTCGTTCTTCATATTTACCGCATCCGGCCACATAAGGCACATACGCGCCGCAGCTATATACGGGTCATCGTCATGCTTTATTGCTTCCTCCATCCAGCTTGCCAATGGGAACACCCTGCCGAGTGAAAGATTTACGCCGTTGTCTCTGAATGCGCGGTCAACCCATGGCACGTTCAGCGGTGCAAAATGGCAGGCGAGCTTCGGAGAACCCTTTGGCAGATTTCCTACGCCGCGGCGTATGCGATCCTCGACCTCGGTGATTGCAGTGTCAAGCGCATCATTAACAAACTCCATGCCGGAATCGAAGCAAACCTGCATATTTAAGCTGAACAGTGCAAGCTCAATCCCAGAAATCGGCTGAGGGTCAGCATTGACAACAAGATCCGTCAGCTTCTCTACGCGCCGCATATAGCCCATATAAGTCTCTATACTCTTCCTGAGGTCCTGATCCGTAACCGTAATGCCGGTAAGTGTGGAAACCCGCTGTTGCCCTTCTCTGATCTGCGCGGCCAAGAATGCAACGCGTTCTTCGTTTTTTGCCTCAATCTCACCGAGTGGCGCATCATGTGGAATGGCCGTAAGGATATCCGTCTGCTCATCACGCCGGCAAAGGCAGTCGATAAGTTCCTCCGTCTTCGGCGCCTCATTGCAGTGCAATCCCCAATTCCATGTTGCTGTGGGTTCCGGCACATACCCATCCATATTAGCAATAGTGCGGGTACAGTTAAGCGTACAGTGTCTGCAAGTGGAATTAAGTATAGGCTTTCCCGGAAACTGTCCCTCTGACTTGCCGCAAAGCGACTGCCACACAGTCGTCATAATGAAGTCCGGATAAGCAAAATGCAATTCCCCTTGCCCGGCCACCTTATTTGCATCTATGCAGGCAAAAAACGAGGTGTTATTAGCATAAAGGATCCTCTTTCCTTCCGCCTTGTACTTGTTCATTTTTGCCAGCTCCGCCGCCTCGCGCACGCACGCGGCCATCATTTTTCTGACGCTGAGCAGAGAAATATCCCAATACTTGGGTATCCAATTTTCTAACGCGTTTTGTATATCTTTATCTTTGAGACTCAAAAATTTTGAGGCAAGCTCCCAATCCGGGATAAAGCTTTCAAGGTCTCTTCCCTCCCAGCCGAGCATCTGCAAAAATCGTCTGTTTATATCGTTTGACATGACAACAGCCTCCATGCCGTATTAAATACACATATAAATATTATACATTTTTTATCTTCAAGTCAACAATTGTCGATAAAATCACAGTTTGCTTTTATAACACTTGCCTTTTCCCGATTATAGAAAGAAAAATTCCTCCGCATCTTCTGTCTGGGTTCGGGTAGAAGATACGGAGAAAATTCTCATTAACGGGCGAATCGTTGACATTTGATGGGCCTATAATTATCTGCCCAGGACAGCTTTACATATCAAATCTTGATTTCTCAGGCTCATATTAGGGTTCTTAGTCTTTTGGTAAATAGAACATCCGGCTATCGTTCCTTTGCTGAATCAGCAGCCCATCCTCACAAAGCGACATTATAAGCAAAAGCAGTTTAATTGACTGAGCAGAGATGCGAACTTTATTTTTTATTGGCGTAGTAACGCATGACACTGTCTGCATTCGTACGGCGGTCGACGAGGCCTAAACAATACATGTGCTGCAAATGCGCCATGCATTCACAGACAGCGAAGTATTTTTGCGACGGTGGAAAATCATCCCAGCTCGCGGCGCGTATACTCCATTTCATCCGCTCGGCAGCTTCGTAGCAGGTAAGCCCCGGTTCTACGCGCACAATTGCGGATAGCTCTTCAATACGGCGCTGATGGTGATTTATAAGCTCCTCGGCGCGCTGTGCGAGCGAAACGATGCCAACAGTCCTGTGAGCGGGCAAAGCAATTTTTACCGCCAGCCCCCGTACAGTGCGGAGACTTTTGAGGTATTCGCCGAGCGCATCATCCTCCCATGTCCAAAGGACGATGTTAGGCGAAATATCAAACAAAACATGGTCGCCGAGGAAGATTATCTCATTTTCCCGGTCGTACAATGATATGTGTCCTGGGGAGTGGCCGTAGGTCGGAAGACATTCAAGCCTGTGCCCACCGTAATCAAGAACAACATCGGCTTTGACAGTCTCCGCTGGGAATATCTCCGGAAGCATGATTGGGCTGGGGTTGTGAACAAATATTGCATCAAGCACATCAGCCGGAACCCCTGCGTCAATGGATTTCTGCATAGCTCCATAAAAATTTGGAGAGTGTGACTCAATGACTCCGTGATAATCACGCTCGCCCATGATGATATGGTACCCAAGGCTCGCAAGATATGCCGCATTTCCGGTGTGGTCGGCATGGATATGGGTAAGAAAAACATCAGTATTCTCCGGGGTGAGATCAAGTTCATGCATTCCTGAGTCAAGGTCGCGCCTTGACTCAGGCAAAGCGTATCCGGTGTCAATCAGCAGGTTTTTTCCGCTGATACTTTTAATCACATAACAGTTCAGATACTTAAGCGGACTGCGAGGCAATGTGATTGGAAAACAAAAAATATTGTCACAGATTTTTTTTAGCATTATTTTACACCAAATTTTGTTGAGTGAGGTGTACTTTGTTCGGCATCGGCATGGATGAGATCGATGCGGAATCTATCAGAACGGCTGCATCCGCTGTAAGAAGCTGCGCGCCGACGGAGACGGCGGAGCGCAGCGCCGTTATCAGAACATCGGCCGGGTCAATAATTCCTCGGGTGAGCATATCGCCATATTGACCTGCAACAGTGTCAAAGCCATAATTGCCGTGACCTTCGGCAACTCTCGAAGCAACTTCAGACGGAGCATATCCGCTGTTCTGCGCGAGGGTACGCAAGGGGGCCTCAAGCGCAGCGGCAAGTATCTGAGCACCCTTTTTTTCGTCTTCAGGAAGTGATGCGCAAAATCGGCGGATATGTGAGATTGCGTGGATATATGCAACACCGCCGCCCGGAAGTATGCCGCCCGATGATGCAGCGCGTGCGGCTTTGAGCGCGCACTCAGCGCGAGCGGAAAGGAACCGGCGTTGAGTTTCATTCATGGCACCTATGCGAAGTTCGGCGGTGTGTCCGGTGAGGCGTGCGATGCGCTGGCGAAGGCGCTCATCCTCAAGCTCATTATGCTCAAGCTTGAGCAGAGAAGAGAGATGGTCGGTATATTCTTTGAGTTCCGGAGTCTCGGCGGCGGATGCCCCGTATATCAACGTCTTAGAAGGCGTAACTCGCACCTTGACCGCCCGGCCACAGGCAGCGAGACATGCGGCACCGGTGTCAGAGTATAAGGGTGTGCCAAACACGCACGCGCCCGTGAGCGCGGCGGCGTCTTCAAGCGCGGCGCGTTTCCCCGCGCCTACGCCGGGGGCTTCAACAGAGCAGAGTCGGATGACCCCTTGAGCGATATTGCTCACAAAACTATTTACAACCACCGGCGCGACACTCTCGGCAAGTATCAGCAGAGGTTGCTTTCTGATGCTGACTTCGTTAAGCAGGGGGAGAATATCATGTATGCTTGTAATAGGAGAGGCGCATACAAACACGGCGGCATTTTCAAGCACGGCTTCGGCGGATGCCTCACTGTCGGCCATGTATTTGGACTGGTAGCCGGCGGAAATGGAATAAGCAGTCTCTTCGGACACATAGCTGCGCTCAGTGTCAGATGGCTTGACCGTAACCTCACCGCCATATCCGGCCTGTTGAATTGCCTTGCAAACAAGAGCTCCAAGCTCCCCGTCACCGGCGGTAAGCGCAGCTGCAAGGCCGGTGTATTCTTCGCTTGGAGGCAATGTCATTTGGCGCAACGCGTCCTCAGCCGCATTCCCGGCATACTCGATGCCGCGGCGGAGAAGCACCGGACTGAACCCTGCCGCAACGGCGCGCAGGCCTTCGCGTATGATCGCTTCGGCTATCAGCATTGCGGTAATTGAACCATCCCCGGTCGCTTCTGCAGTTTTTTCACCGGCGCGGCGCAGCAGTACAGCTCCGGCATTTTCTGTCACATCGGCAAAGCTTATGGCAGCGGCAGTAGCCAAGCCCTTTCCCAAAAGCTCAGGAGCTCCGCTATACCCGGCATTCAGTGCGGTCTTGCCGCCAAAACCGTAGGTTGGGGCAATTGCACGCATAAGTTTGCTGCAGCCATCGGTAAGTTTGCTGAGGGTCAGCTGACCCGTTGTGATCACTTTTTTCATATGCACTCTTCCATTGCCAGAATAGATTTGAAGCATGGCTTGAATAGCCCAAAACAGGGTAGCCCGGAAAGAAGACTCCGGACTGCCCTGCACGCTTTATTATGTTCAGTCGGCAAACTCGCCGTGGAGCTTTTCAAGAACGCTCTCGGCTCCGCCGCATACTTCTTCAAACACTTCCTGAACTGTCTTTATGTCGTGAATCTGTCCGACGCAAAGTCCCATGGGGAACAAGCATCCGTTGATGTTGCCGTTCTTGTAGCAGACTCTCTGATTCTTGCCGCTGATGCCGCGTACTTCCTCGTCGTCAGGATCGCCGGCCATAAGCACCGCGATGAGCGGCTTGTCATGCGGAGCGTCAAGATCCCATGCGGCTTCGGTCTTCTTTACCCAAGTCGCGGTTTTGGAAAATCTGGAATTTTCCGGGTTCTTCTTATCTTGATGACCGTACCACACGCGGTTGGCGTTTCTGACCTTATACTGGAGCACGGCAGTGTCATTCTCGGTGGAGTCGATAATGAGCTGCTTCCAGTTGGGATGAATTTCGCATTCCTCGGTTGCGACAAAGCGAGTGCCCATGATAACGCCGTCAGCGCCGAGAGCCATTGCCGAAACGAAGGTGTTCCTATTGCAGATGCCGCCGCCGGCGACAACGGGGATGGAGAGTTTTTCCTTCGCGACGGGGATGAGAGCCATGGTGGACACGTCTCCGAGGCCCGGATGCCCTGCGCATTCAAAGCCGACTATAGTGACTGCGTCTGCGCCGGCTTTCTGAGCGGAGAGGGCGTGCCTTACGGAGGGGCACTTGTGAATGAGCTTGATCTTATCGTGCTCGTTGTCTCTGCCATCTTCCTTCTCCCAGCCGCGCAGCAGTTCATAATATGTCTGAGGGTTGTTGCCGGAGGTTTCTATAACCGGGACACGCTCCTCGTAAGCGGTTCTGAAGAAAAGCTCGGTGTTGTTGTCATAGTCAGCGTGGGGCAGCATGGAGATATTCAGGCCGAAAGGATGACCATCGGCGAGGCTGCGGCACTTAGCAAGGCCTGCAACGAGACCGGCCTTGGTGGCAACAGGGTCGGAATCGACCATGAAAATGGTCGCACTGATGATGCCGAGACCGCCGGCCTTGGAAACGGCGGCTGCAAGCTCCGGAGTTGCAAGCCATTGCATACCGCTCTGGAGGATGGGATATTTAATTCCGAAAAGCTCTGTAATTCTTGTATTCATGATTTCAACGTCCTTTCCAAAAATGCGGGCGTCGTCTGCCCGTTCTGCATGCAAAAAAAATAACACACATATTAGAAGAGGACAAATATATATTTTCTTATGCCAACTATAAAAAAAACAAATACTGCCGAAAAATGCGAGAAATGCTTGTAACGATGGCTCAATAGAGAATTTCAAACGGATATGAGCAGTCGCGGATATAATCCTTGAGACACTGAACGAAAAGTTCGATATCCTCAAGCTTCGGATTATTCTTTTTGTATACCGCGGCAACAGTACGGCTTAGGGTCGGGTCGCTGAACATATAGTAGTTCACATTCTCCATCCTGCGCAAAAAGATGCTGATCTCCGGAAGAAGAGAAATGCCGGCGTTTTTGCTTACAAGAGAATGTACAGTCTCCATATTGGTGCAGATAGTGCTCTTTTCTGGGATACAGTTGAGATCCAGCAGAAGATTGCGCATCACCTTTCCGAGATACTGCTGCTCCTGAAGCATTATGATGGGCTGTCCGACGATGACGCTTTTATCAGCATAGGCGTAAGGTTCTGCCGGAGTGCAGAGAATATCGACCTGCTTGCTTGCGGCCAAAAGAAAGCGCTCCCTGAACAGGGGGACGGACTTATACAGCGTCGTATCTGCCTGCGGAAGGCCGACAGTGATATCAAGCTGGTCTGCCTGAAGATCGCTGTTGAGATTTGCATTGATATCCTCATGGATCTTTATGCCACAATTATCCGTGCGGTCATAAAAGCGGCTTATTGTCTCGGGCATGAGCGCCGCGCTGCGCTGATATGAAGCGCCGATATCAAGCTGACGCTTTGAGCCGGCCTTTATTTTGCCGAGCTTGACCTCCATTTGCTTTGCCGATTCGACGGTGGCTTTTGCCCATTCGACAAATACCTGACCGGAAGGAGTGAGCGTGACGCTGTTCTTGCCGCGGACGAACAGCTCAACCCCAAGGGAATCCTCAATGCCATGTATGCTAAGGCTGAGTGATGGCTGGGAAATATAGAGCTTCTTTGCAGCCTTTGTAATGCTCTTTTCTTCTGCGACAGTGATAACGTATTTCAGTTTATACAGGTTCAGCATACTTCTCCTCAACTCCACACCCGTTTACATACATCATAAAAATCCTATAGCTTACTTTGTTAAAAATAACACAGCGAGATCGGTTTTGCAAGTAATTATTGCTTAAACACATTTAACTTAATACAAAGTTTAAATACAGAATAACCCCAGACGGATGACAATTTGTGAAGATATATACGAAAAGCGCAAGCGACAAGCGTCGAAACAACATATATAATACTCAAAAAGTGAGAAATTTATAAAATTTAGTAAAAAAGCAGCAGCAGAAATTAAAATTGCTTGCCGGAGACGTTCCAGAATGCGACCCGGTTATAGGCAAAATTTATGTATCCATAGG
>CAVHIP010000014.1:0-30898 GCA_963636125.1 Oscillospiraceae bacterium
GTGGATTTGGCGGCGGTGGCCGAGGCGGATTTGGCGGAGGCATTGGCCGCGGCGGCGGAGGATTCTCCGGAGGCGGCGGCGGTCGCAGATAATTTTATAAAAAGCAGGTAAAAAGATGTCAATAGAAAAAGGACGCGCATATTTCAGACAGTTCGGAATGGAAAATCGCGTATTGGAGTTTGATGTTTCCTCGGCAACGGTTGAGCTTGCCGCGCAGGCTCTCGGCGTTGACGGCGCGAGAATAGCAAAGACGCTGTCATTCAAAAACGGCGACGGATGCATGCTGATTTTAGCGGCCGGCGATGCAAGGATAGACAACAAAAAATTCAAGGAAAAATTCCATTTTAAGGCAAAAATGCTGACCGCAGATGAGGTACTCGAAATGGTAGGTCATCCGGTAGGCGGTGTTTGTCCCTTCGGCATAAACGACGGTATTGACGTATATCTCGATGTCAGTCTGAAACGTTTTGAAACCGTTTTTCCGGCCGTCGGGAGTGGTAGCAGCGCAATAGAGCTTAATCTTGATGAGCTTTTCAAGTATTCAAACGCCATTGAATGGATTGACGTGTGTAAACTGCCCGACTGATTCTGCAACCAATATGCAGCATTCTGAAAGAGGTTAAAATGAACGAAATAATAATAACAAGCGAAAATTTTGAAGATGAAGTAATCAAATCCGACATACCCGTGCTGGTTGATTTTTTCGCAACATGGTGCAGCCCGTGCAGCGCGCTCTCGCCTATTATTGCGGAAATTGCCGAGGAATATGCCGGCAAAGTCAAGGTCGGGAAGGTCAATGTTGATGAGCAGCCCACCCTCGCAAGGAAATTCAGAATTATGAGCATACCTGCCCTTGTTTTCTTCAAGAACGGAGAAGTTTATCAGACTCTTGTAGGCTTCCGCCCAAAAGAGGAAATCATTTCATATCTCAAGTGAAGCTTCATTCATCAAAACGCAAAACCGGAGTGCGCCGCTAATCTGACGTACTCCGGTTTTGCATATGACAGCGCACAATTTTGCCGTAAGGGATAATTCTCCTTTATTTCTTAAAGCTGTCTTTAAGGGCAACCGAACGATTAAATACCAGATGCGCCGGGGAAGCATCCTTATTGTCGAGGCAGAAATACCCCTGTCTCATAAACTGGAAGCCCTCGGAGTTTTTCCCATGCTCCGGCATGGAAAGCTTCGCAAGGCTTGCCTCAACCTTGCAGTTTTTGAGAATAATAAGGCTGTCGGGATTGAGATAATCAAGGAAATCTTTATCGGGGCCGTCAGGATCCGGATCGGTAAACAGATAGTCATAGAGACGAACCTCGGCATCGGCGCAATCGAGTGCGTTCACCCAGTGTATAGTCGCGCCCTTCACCTTATGTCCGTCAGCCGGATTGCCGCCGCGGCTTTCAGGGTCATATTCACAGTAGACCTCAGAGACTTTTCCGTTTCTGTCTTTCTTGCATCCGGTGCATGTTACAAGATACGCGCCCTTAAGACGAACTTCATTACCCGGATAGAGGCGCTTATACTTTGGCGCGGCGGTTTCCATGAAGTCATCTGATTCAATATACAGCTCACGCGAAAAGCTTATCTGTCTCGTTCCGGCGGATTCATCCAAGGGATTATTTTCTATTTCAAGCATTTCCGTCTGCCCTTCAGGGTAGTTCGTAACGATAAGCTTGACGGGATTGAGAACTGCCATAACACGTTTTGCATTGGCGTTCAGATCATCTCTGAGGCAGCTTTCGAGCAGCGCCCAATCAACTGTGGAATCAACCTTGGAAACGCCGATTTTTTCGCAGAAATTGCGAATTGAGGCAGCGGTATAGCCGCGTCTTCTCAAGCCGCAGAGAGTGGGCATACGGGGATCATCCCAACCGTTTACCCGTCCTTCCTCGACAAGCTTTCTGAGCTTGCGCTTGGACATAACCGTATAATTGATGCCGAGGCGCGCAAATTCAATCTGGCGAGGCTTATGATACGGAATTGATACGTTGGAGACAACCCAATCATAAAGAGGTCTGTGCGCCTCATATTCAAGCGAGCAAAGGGAATGAGTAATCCCCTCTAAGGCGTCCTGAATGGGGTGGGCAAAATCGTACATCGGAAAAATGCACCATTTCGTTCCCTGCCGATGATGCTCAATATATCTTATACGATAAAGAACGGGATCACGCATGTTGAAATTGCCGCTGGCAAGATCTATTTTTGCGCGGAGAGTATATCTCCCCTCCTCAAACTCGCCTGCTCTCATGCGTTCAAAAAGTTCAAGATTTTCCTTGATGGGGCGGTCGCGCCAAGGGCTTATCGCAGGGTGAGAAGTATCGCCTCTGTATTCCTTGAACTGTTCGGGAGTAAGCTCGCACACATAGGCAAGGCCTTTGTTTATAAGCTCAATGGCATACTCATAGGTCTGTTCAAAATAGTCCGATCCGTAGTAAAATCTGTCCCCCCAATCGAAGCCGAGCCAATGAATATCCTCCTGAATAGCCTCAACAAACTCGGTATCCTCCTTTGCGGGATTTGTATCGTCCATACGCAGATTGCATATGCCGCCGAAGCGTTCAGCCGTGCCGAAATCTATTGTAAGCGCCTTGCAGTGCCCGATATGGAGATATCCGTTAGGCTCCGGCGGGAAGCGCGTATGAACCTGCATTCCCTCGCAACGATGACCTTCCGAAAGATCTTCGGCTATAAATTCATCAATAAAGTTTCTGCTAATTTCTCCCATTTTCATAACCTTCCCTTTTAAAAACGGTTTTGACATATTATATACGATACGCAAACCGATTTCAACACAGAATTGTTCCAATTTGAAATATAGGCAGATGTTTTATAAAACGCAAATTCCTATACGATTTAACAAATAATTTTTATTTGGGTATTGACAATATTGTAACAATAGCTGGTATAATATAGGCAAACTATCGGCACACAAAAAAATATTTTTTAAGGAGGCAATACCATGGATAGAAAAGTCAGAATAGTTCAGTACGGCGCAGGCAAGATGAGCCGTTACCTGATGCGCTATGTGCTCGAGCATGACGCGGAGCTTGTCGGCGCGTTTTGCCGCAACAAGAGCCACATAGGCAAGGATGTATCCGAGATAATCGGAAACGGCTTCCCGTTTGTCGGCGTAACAGTTGAAAATTCTGCGGATGCGGATAAGCGTCTCGGCGAGCTCAAGCCGGATGTATGCATCGTCGCAACCAGAAGCACAGTCGCAGAGCTTGAGGAAATTCTTACCATCTGCGCAAAATACGGCATCAACGCCATAACCACTTGCGAAGAGGCTCTGTACCCTTGGAACTCCTCCCCCGCTCTCACGGCGAAGCTCGACGCGCTCGCCAAGGAAGGCAATTGCACTCTCACCGGCGTCGGCTACTGCGATCTGTATTGGGGTACTCTCGTTACCAATCTTTGCGGCTCGTCCCATAAAATCACCAAGATATTCGGAAGCAGCTCATACAACGTCGAGGATTACGGCATAGCGCTTGCGGAAGGTCACGGCGCAGGTTTGACCGTTGAGGAGTTCAACAAGACAATCGGCGCATATAATGATCTTCCCTCCGACGAAATCAAGGCGCTTGTCGAAAGCGGGCAGTATGTCCCCTCTTATATGTGGAACCAGAACGGCTGGCTTTGCAGCAAAATGGGGCTTCACATCACTTCGCAGACGCAGAAGTGCATCCCCTGCATTGACAAGGAAGATCTCAAGTCGGAAACCCTCGGTATGACCGTAAAGGCAGGTTACGCCACCGGTATGCGCGCCGTCGTCACCACCGAAACCGAAGAGGGCATCACATTCGAGACGGAATGTATCGGCAAAATCTATAATAAAGACGAGATAGACACAAACAAGTGGACATTATACGGCGAACCCGAAACGACCTGCATCGTCAACCAGCCGGCAACAGTTGAACTGACCTGCGCAACGCTCGTGAACAGAATCCCTCAGCTTATTGATGCGCCTGCGGGTTATGTCACGACTGACAGATTCCCATACAACGAATATATGATTCACCCGATGAATTACTACGTCAAGACGAAGTAATTCCGGAATAACAAACTTCGCGGCAGCCGACCGATGAGGAAGGCTGCCGTGTGCTTTTAGCGCTATTGCTTCATATTACTTTGCTTTGGGATACTCGTTGCACAGGAGT
Organism: Oscillospiraceae bacterium; assembly: GCA_963636125.1. Lineage (GTDB taxonomy): Bacteria > Bacillota > Clostridia > Oscillospirales > Oscillospiraceae > Limivicinus. The sequence continues at coordinate 4,158 of CAVHIP010000014.1, forward strand.
CTGTACGGAGGCTCGTCCTCTTCGATTGAGGGGAAACGGCCCACGGGCGGATTAAAGCGGTTATCGGTGTTGTCATCATTGCACTGGCTCACTTCGCCGAGAAGCACCGCGCCTGTTCCGTTCTCAACGCTGAAATCGTGATACATGTACTGTTGGATATGTATACTCTCCCCCGGCGTCAACCTGACCTGAGTTCCGGCAGGAACGATAAATGTCCTCCCGTCCATATGCACGGTGACATTGCTTTCGTAATCAATCGACTCATCGGGCAAAGAATTATACACCTTGATAAGTATATTGCCACCGCCGCGATTGATAATATCCTCGGTCTTATACCAGTGAAAATGATTGGGGCTGTATTGCCCTTCTTTCATATAGAGGAGCTTTTCCGCGTATACCTTAGGATATTTTTCCGCCATGGAGCGGTTGCCGTTGCGGATAGTGATAAGGGACATGCCGACTTTGTCAAAGTCGCCCAAGCCGTAATCCGTGATGTCCCAGCCGAGCATGCAATCGCGCACCTCGTCGTACTCGTTACCTATGCTTTTCCATTGATCGGGCGTGAAATTGCAAAAAGGCGGCAGATAGCAACGCTCTCGAATGCACATCGTCTCTAATTCCTTCAACGCCTTATTTATTTCCGAACGTTTCATGTTTCCTCCGTTTTTTGAAATATAAAAACATTTCCGTGCGTTTATTTTATCATGATTTATAGCTTTTGTCTTCTCTTTTTTGTACATTCTCATTCTCCGATAACTTAAAACGCTAAGTAAAAAAATCTTTCTTTAACAGAACGGATGTGTTACAATAAACAAGCAAAACTTAACGATATCAGGAGCGAAAAATGTCAGATACTCCACTTGCCGCAGCGCAAAGCACGCGCGCGCGGATAGATTACGTCGATACCATGAGAGGCGTTTGCATACTGCTTGTCAACTATTTCCACGCAAGCTTTACGCTGTTTATGTATAAATACGTCGCAGATATATGCGTGCATCCTTTTCTCTTCATGGCCGGATATTTTTACAGCAGGAAGCTGAGCATAAAGGAAAACGCGATTAAAAAGGCGCGGTCAAACCTTTTCCCGTATTATGTTTTCGCGATTTTTTACTATACCGTCTGGTTGTGCTTCTCCGGCAATCCGAACGGAGATGTTGTCGCGCCGTTGAGAGCGGTTTTGTATCTGCCGACGGGGTATTTCCCGATTGAATCGGCCTTATATTTCCTGCCGATGATGTACTTCGTGATAATTATCTTTTCCCTGATCGAAAAAAACATTCATAACGAGGCTGCGCAGCTGATAACGGTTCTTCTGATTACGCTGCTCGGAAATGTTTGGATAAAGATTTCAGACGCACGGCTGCCGATGTGCATCGACATATCAATGTCGCTACTTATATACGTCTACCTCGGATATAACGGGCGCAAAATTCTCGCGTTTACGGACTCGCTCCTTGCGAAGGTGAAAAATAACATCGTAAAAATTCTTATATTTATTCTGCTGGCGGTACTCAACTATATTGCGATAGAGATCTGCCCCATTTCCAACATCCGAAACGGCGAATGGGGAATCATCCCGATGACGCACCTCAACACCTGCGTCACAATGCTGCTGTGGGTGTATTTCTTCCGGTGGTTTGACAAAGTCGACGCGTTTTCTCCGCTCAACAGGGCTTTCAAATATATCGGCCGCAATTCGATGATTTTCATGTGCTTCAGCCATGTGGGGCTTAAAATCAGCCAAGTAATCGTCAGCCGTCTGCCACTCCCGGAGCTGGCGTACAACCTCAGCTATTATTTTCTGAGCATAATAGTGCTGCTGCCGGTTGTATATGTCTTCAACAAGACCAAGCTGCACATGATCTTCGGCAGATAATCCGAAAAAATAGCCAAAACAAAATTCGCAAAGCAGCTCTGGTACGGAACGCTTTGCGAATTTTGAATTTTTCGGATTTATTACATTATCCCTGCGCGCGAACGGAGTCCTTATCCATAAGAATAATTGAGCCGTCCTGCCCACTCTGAGTAATCAGCAGGTCGTGGCTTGCGCCGGAAGCGTCAAGATAGCTTATCATCAAATTCGGCATTCCGTCGGGAATGTCCGTGACAATCTGGAGAACGCAATCTTTCATTTGGCCGGCCGCCCAAAGCTGCTTTGTCTCAATAAAGCCGTCATTAACGTATTCTACTTCGCAGAGCTTCGCCTGATAAACAGTCCCCTCAGCCGCAACGGCAATTTCCGCGCCGGTATCGCTCACGGCGACACGGTCGATTATCTCGACAGAGCCGTCTTGGATATCGGACTGCGCCATCGCGGTAAGAGAGCCGCTTCCGTTTTTCTGCGTCTTCATCCACTTCTCGTCAATATGGCCGCTGAGCATGTCATAAGGGATATCGAACTCAACGATTCCTGCGGCATAGGGCGCGATCTCATACAGGTCGGAGAAAATGCACATGCCGTTATTATCAAAATACCAATTGGTGTCTCTCACAAGGGCTTTAAGGGCTTCCTCCATGGTGGTGTCAACAAAATAGCTTTGGTCAGCCAATCTTTCCGTATAGTATTGATCCTTATCCTCATTTACAAGAGCAAGCATACATTCGGTCAGATACGAGATAAGCTGTTCGCTGTCAGAGGAGAGTTTATCAAGCGTGACAAGCTCACCGGATTCGGGATCAAAGACATAGGCGTTGTCAACATAGTTGCCGTGCGCGCCGCCGGTGAAGGTATAGGTTCTGTACAAAAGCGCAAGGCAGCGCTCATCCGTCCGCGCTGTCTGCACGGTTCTGTCGGATGAAAATTCAAGCGGCAAGTCCGCGTTGTTCTCCACGGCGACATAGTAATTATCCTGCGCCTGTTCAAGCATTATGTTGAGTCCGTCCGAGCTTCCGACGCCGTAGTCATTGCCGGTGACATAGGTCTCGTCAAGGCGGGCTATATACTCGTTGATTGCCTCGCTTGCGGCGTCGTTTCCGTTGACATATACCTCCGGGGTTTCATAGGAAAAGGTCAATATCTTCCGGGTGCCGTTCTGCTGATCGAAAAACTCCTGAGTGTTTTCGGTTATTCCCACAACGATATAGCTCTCCGTCTCCTGCTCTTCGGGCAATGATGCGGTTTCTTCCGACATAATGGTTTCCGGAGATTCGGTTTCTTCCGACTGCGCGGTGGGCAAAGGCGGAAGCTCCACATTTTTCAGCTTATCCAAAGCTGCACATCCGCAAAGAGAAGCGCACAACACTAAGGCGGTAAGCAAAGCAATCGTTTTTTTCATTTTGTCCTCCTGATACTGTTAATAAAGTCAAGAATCGGCGTCATATTGTCCCTATATGTTTATACGAAATTTGCGCCGCCATGTTTCATAAAATATGACTTTCGGGAATAATTTAACTGTTTATTCTTATTCAATTATTCAATTGCATGGTGTCGATGAGAGAACATTATTGACATAATCCGAACCGCGATTGAGAATGCTGCAGATTACCTTATCAGCCTTCTCCGAATTTCCTCCCGCTATCGCCTCCGTAAGCTCCGCGTATTCCGGCAGGCAAATCATCGCCTGCCTGCCGTCCTCATAGTGAATGGAGATGAGCTTTATCATCATCTTCCGGAAGCTGCGGAAAATCATAAGATACGCGGCGTTGCCGGATATTTCGCAGATGCAGCAGTGATATTCGTACAAAGCGTCGGCAATATCGGCCGCGTTGGCTTTGAACACAGCGTCATTTTTCTCTCTGATAAGCGCCTTTGCCTCTTTATCTATTCTGCGGCACGCAAGCGAGACGCATTCGCGCTCGATGAGTATGCGCATCTCCATGAGATCCTTAAAGAGACTGCCGGACATGTATTCAGAGTCGTATCCCATGATCGCCGTGACCGTATCGGGCGTTGCCTTTTTCAGGTAATCCTCCACAAACGTCCCCTTTCGGGGAACTATCCTCAAAAAGCCCATTCTTTCGAGATCCAATATCCCTTGGTTAACAGATCCGCGGCTGATTCCGTACTGCGCCGCGAGCGCCCTCTCGGGAGGGATTCTGTCGCCGGGCTTAAGCTTGCCGGAAAGAATCTGCGTCTGCATATAGTTGATAAATCCGGACTTCAGATTCGTCGCTTCTTTATTGTGCATACCCACTCTCCTGTTTGTCGCTTCGTCGGCAGAAATTCTCGGATTGTGATTATAAAACAGTCATCGGGAAAAATCAAGTGGTTATTACAAAGTGACCACAGTTGTCCGGAAAAAGCATAGAGCTTGAAATAATGAGATTACAGTGATATTATTATGTCAAAAAAGCTGCTTTAGGCATAGATTGGATTTATCTATATAGAATAACTGCCGGTGCCTAAATGCAAAGAAGGAGAGCTATTATGACCGAAGAGGAAAAAATAAACAGCGGTATACTTTTCTATCCGGAGGATGAGACACTTCTTGTCAAAAAGGGCAAAGCTCATAAGCTCAGCCATGATTTTAATGCGCTTTGCGAAAACGATAAGCAAGAGAGAGATGCAATAATTTCCGAGCTTGTCGGGAAAATAGGAGCCGGGACTTTTTTCTTGGGGCCGATCTTCTTCCATTACGGCTGCCATACCGGCATAGGGAAAAATTGCTTTTTCAATTATAACCTTACAGTTCAGGATGATGCGGAAGTTACTATAGGGGATGACTGCCTTTTCGGACCGAATGTGACTATTGTCACGCCGATGCACCCGATTATAGCTTCCGAAAGAAAACAGATGCGCCGCGCAGACGGCAGCGAGAGAATGCTGTGCTATGCAAAGCCCGTACACATCGGAAACAGATGTTGGCTCGGAGCTAATGTTGTGATTTGCCCCGGTGTGACAATAGGAGACGACTGTGTTATCGGAGCCGGAAGCGTTGTTACAAAGGATATTCCGGATAATTCCGTCGCTGTCGGAAATCCCTGCAGGGTGCTTCGGGAAATATCCGAAAAAGACAGCATGATATACAAACCGGAAATTATGGCAGATAACAAGCCTCTGTAATATATATTTTAAGGATTTAATTTATGATAGGCATTTGTCTTCTGGGGACATCCGCTCTGCTTCCCCTGCCAGACCGGGCGCTGACGGCGGCTTCCCTGACATGCGCAGGGCACACCATACTCTTTGACTGCGGCGAGGGCACGCAAACCTCTGCGCGAAAGCACGGAGTGAGCCTTCTTAAAATCGATTTGATTGCTCTTACGCATTACCACGGCGATCACATTTTCGGTCTGCCGGGGCTTATGCAGACAATGTTCTGCATGGGGCGCACCGAGCCGCTTTATATCACAGGTCCTGCCGGGCTTGCCGGTGAGCTGGCCCCGATTTTGCGTCTTGCAGGGGGATTGAGCTATGATATCCGGCTTTTTGAAATGGGCAGTGAACCCATAAAGCTCTGCAGACTTATAAAGGGCTGGCCGGAGGAAAGCTATTTATCCGCTTTTGCGACGAGGCATCGCGTAGCAAGTCAGGGCTATTGCTTTCGGCTCGAACGCGCGGGTAAATTTCAGCCGGAAAATGCGCAGAAGCTCAAAATACCGGTGAATATGTGGTCAAGGCTTCAAAAAGGCGAAAATATAGAGCTTGACGGTAAAGTTATTTATCCGCATCAGGTTATGGGAGAAAGAAGAATCGGGATCAAATTTGTTTTTACGGGAGATACTTCTCCTTGTGAAAGCATAGTGAGCGTGGCAAAAAATGCGGATCTTTTGATATGCGAAGCTACCTATGGCGAGGATGAGCAGGCTCAGCTTGCCCTTGAGCGCGGACATATGAATTTCGATATGGCATCGAAATGCGCAAGAGAGGCCGCGGCGAAACGCTTGTGGCTTACTCATTATTCCCAGCTTATAAAAACGCCTGAGGAATATCTGCCGATGGCGGCTAAAAACTTTCCCGAGGCAGAATGCGGAACGGACGGAAAACGAATAACGCTTATGTTTGACGAGTAAAGCAATGAAAGATAAAAACATGGCAATGGCATACAGGGTTGCCGAAGAGGTAGATAAGGCCGGCGGACGCACATTTTTTGTCGGAGGAATTGTCCGCGACAGGCTTATGGGCGTTGAATGCAAGGATATAGATATAGAAGTTCACGGCATTCCGGCAAAGAGGCTGATTGAAATTCTCGACAGCATCGGAGAGCATACCGAAATTGGCGCGAGCTTCGGAATATACGGTCTTCGACACTACGAAATAGACATTGCGATGCCGAGGAGCGAAAAAGCAACCGGCCGCGGGCATAAGGATTTTGAGGTTTTTACCGATCCGTTTCTCGGCGAGGAAAAAGCAGCAAGACGACGCGATTTTACCATAAACGCCATGATGGAAAACGTACTCACCGGCGAAATAAAGGATTTTTTCGGCGGGCGGCGCGATTTGGAGAAAAAAATACTGCGTCATGTGGATGACGCAAGCTTCGTTGAAGATCCGTTGAGGGTGCTACGCTGCGCGCAGTTTGCAGCCAGATTCGGCTTTTCGACAGATGAAAAAACCATTGAGCTCTGCCGGAAAATGGATCTCTCCGCGCTTCCGATGGAGAGAATTATGGGTGAACTTGAAAAAGCGCTGCTTAAGGCGGAACGGCCGTCGATATTCTTCCGTGTTCTTGAGAAAATGCGGCAGACCGATTTCTGGTTTGAGGAATATGCCGCTCTGCCGAAAATGGAGCGGACCGAGACCGATATACTTCTTGATAACGCCGCGCGACAGAGAGAAAATGCGAAGTATCCTCTTTACTTTATGATGTCCGCGCTGTGCATGCATATGCGCAACGCAAAGAGCTTTATAGAAAAGCTGAGCCGTGAAAATGATATGCGGGAATATGTTGAAAACATCTGTCTGCTCAGCAGAGATGTCCGCGCGCTCAATGAAGAAAGCAAATCGGATGAATGCCGGAACGTTCTGTTTGATAAAGCCGTGTGTCCGGAGGATATGCTTTTGCTGGCATATTGCGCAGTCGGCGAAAACGTACCTAAAAAGAGCAAAGAGAAACTTGAAGAATACAAAACGTTAATGACAAAACCCTGCGTAATGGGCAGAGATCTTATAGAGGCCGGATTAAAACCCGACAAAAATTTTTCCGAGTATCTGAATTTTTCGCACAGTCTTCACCTAAAAGGCGTGGAAAAGGGCGAGGCATTGCAAAAAACCCTTGAATACGCGAAAAAGAACAACAAAAATCCATGAGACGTTATCTTTAACTCATAGATTTTATCGGATTATATAGCAAGTATTGTATTCTATTAAAATGTTGTTAGGGAAAAACTATGTCAAAAGAAATTAAAATTACCGTTTTGCAATGCGGAAGCATGAGCGTCTCTCCCTACCAAGCCGATATACGGCAAAGAAATCCGTTTGCAAAACGCATTGAGCTGCCGGTGAATGTTTTTCTCATCCGGCATCCCACACACGGCAATATTTTGATAGATACGGGATGGTCAGCCGATGTATGCGATATTCTTCCGCCGTATCTGAAAGAATTTTACCGTCCGCGCATAACTGCCGGACAAACAGCAAAGGAGCAGCTTGCGAAAATGGGGCTTTTGCCGGAAGACATTGACATTGTGCTTCTGACGCACCTTGACGTTGACCACACATGCGCCCTGCGTGATTTTGCCGGCAGAGCAAAAAGAGTGATTTGTTCGGAACTTGAGTATTTCTATTCCTGCCGATATGTCTATAAAATTCGTCAGGTCTGGGATACATGGATGCCGTATCTGAAAAACGAAAATGACAGGCTTTGCTACCGGGCAAGCGTTCTCGGACCGGTCGGCAGAGGTTTTGATCTTTTCGGAGATGACAGCGTGATATGCATCTATACGCCGGGGCATACCGACGGAATGTTTACGGCCATCATCAATCAAAGCCCGTCAGACAGATTCAAAGAGCACGGCGAAGGGAGATACGGCGGAGAATTTGCCGTAATCGCAGGGGACACTGCGTTTTCACAGAAAAATATCGATGAAATGTCCGTTCCCGGATATGGCTTTGACAGGCAAATGCAGCTTAAATCAATTGAGTTCCTCAAAAAACTCAAATCCGATATTAATTGCCGGGCAATGTTCTTTTCTCACGCTGTTCATGACAATCAAACCGTGATTTTGAAATAATGCCATACCGCATTCTTTGCGGAAATGTCGGCGATGCTTTATAAAATCATGGAGGAATTTTTTCAGCCGCATGCGATACTTAGCTTTCCTTCGTGAAAACCCAATATCGACCGAATTGCTTTTTGCCGAACCCGCTTTGCTCAAGTATTCCGGTGTCGCCGCCGACACTGATCACATACGCCGCGTTGTCTTCCGGGTGGTACGGGTCGGCCCACATGCTGTACTTATCGAAGCCGTACGCGGTGAGATATGCCGCAGGATAGGATTCGTATTCAACGCTTTCTCTGAATCTTTCCACAGGTGTTTTTGCGTAGAAAAGTATTTTAGGATAAAATGTCCCCTGTTCAAAATAGACATGCTCTCCGCGCGCATCCGCATAGTCAAACGCCTGTTCAAGTCCTCTTGAAAAATGCGCGTCGCTTTCTTCCACATAATCGGTGAAATAGTAATGCTCAAAGCCGACAAACAAAATACAGTAAATTGCGGCGATAACGGCAGCAAATTCCTTAAATGTAATTTTTTCCAAGGCATAAATTCCGAGAGCAATCAGAATAATAATCGGGATAAACAAGATGTTGATTTTTGTTGCGTTTGCCTTGATGAGAATGCACTGAGGAAGGCTTACGATAAACTGCACAAGGAACAGAAACTCCGGACAGAATTTTTTTGTGCGAGCCGATTTGATTATTTCATAAATACAGTATCCGAGACCGATTACTGCAAACGGCATGGAAATATAATAAAAAAGGCCGTATTTTGTCGGGCTGTTCCATATTGTCTTATCGGTCTGGTACACAAAAATATCTTTTAGCAGTTCGAGCTTTTTCGCCTTTTCGTCAAATGAAATTTCGCCGATGCGCATATACAGCAACTTTGGAATGGAGAAAAAAGGTGTGCGTATCTCTTCCATCCATCCGAAGTTAATCGCGAGGAAAATCATAAGAGGCGCGGCCATTACCGCGAGTACGATCGCAGAAATAACAACATACTTGTCAAATTTCAGCTTTTTCTTTGCAAAGCAGTAAATGTATTGAATTAAAATAATAAAAGGCGTGTATATCCAATACGTTGCGTAGCAATAGAGAGAGAGACCGTACATAAGCGCAGAAAAAATCAGATATTTCGGCTTTTCAAGTCCCTTTACGAAAAACAGAAGCCCGAAAAGCAGAAATGCAGGCGTCAGATTGGACTCAAGCCCCCAGCGGGAGAGAATAATATGCCACGGACATATCGCCAGCATAAACATTGACAAAAGCCCTGCTTTTTTGTCTGCAAGTCTTGCAACGAGGGAATAGACAGCCGGAAGACTCAATATTGCCATTATGACCTGAGGGAGACGGATAACCCATACTTTCAAGCCGAAAAGAGCAATGAACGGCATCATCAGGTAACTTTCAAGCGCGTTCATACCGCTTCCCCATGCGGTTAGGTAGACAGGATAGTTATAGCCGGCAGTATCCATGCCGTATTTAAGAATAGAGTATGCCTCATATCCGGCAAAGGCCTCATCCTGATTGATGTCGCCCGGCACAATGCCGAATTGATATACTCTTGAAATAATTCCCGCAGTCAAAATAAGGATAAACAATATCCTGCTTTTTTTCTCACTGTCAAAAGCGGCCATCACTTTGTTCATATTGAAGCTCCGAGTAAATAAATATATCTTTTAGCAATTATATCGTATTTTTTCGTTCATTGCAATGGAGACGGCGTGATTGCGAAAAATACTCAGTTGCGCCGATACGACTTGAATGCTATAATCATTTGTGTACAAAGAATGCCCGCAATATTTTTTCATAAAAGAGGCGCTTGAATGACTGCAATTTTCAAAAAAACGAATACACTGGACAAAAGGCGTTGTTACATCGTCCTAGCTTCCTTCGTAATGCTTGGAGTTATCGCTTTCAGACTGCTGTCATTTTGGCGGGATAATACGAGATATTGCGATGTTCTCGGTTTTTCGCGGGCTGATTCGGTGACGCTTTGGAGCTTTGAGAGCGTTATTGTGCTTATTATGAGCGCAGTGGTTCTATACACGGTGTACAGACTTTTATTCAAGAAAAACGATATGGCTCGGCTTTTTACCGCTCTTGTTTTCACTTTCGGATTTTTCTTTTTGCTGACTGTTTCTCCGCTTTCCGTCGCGGACGAGGTAACTCATTTTGAGGCAATATATGAGTTGAGCTGCAAGCTTCTTCACCGCGCCGTTGATCCGGAATTTGTCTCATTGGAAGGGTTTTCAAATCATCTAAATGTCTGCACGGGCTATCTCCGCGTTTTGCGCGATTTCGGCGGCAGCTACGCTTTTACCGGCAGTGTCGAGCGCGACATTGTTTCATCGATGTGGACGTTGACATACTTTGCCGAATATATTCCTCAGATAATAGGTTTCTCCGTCGCTCTGCTTTTGGGCAGAAATATGGTTACGGCGTTTATGCTGGCAAGGTTTTTCAACTTACTTTTTTATGTGTTCTGCGTATATCTTGCATTAAAGCGAAACTCAAAATTCAGAACGCTCATCGGTCTCGCCGCGCTAATGCCCATGGCGCTGCAGCAGGCGGCTTCCCTTTCGTATGACAACTTTATAAACGCCCTGTCTTTTCTGTTGCTGGCATCGCTTCTGGAAGCTGTATTTTCCGGTGAAAAGCTAAGCATAAAAAAACTGCTGTTTATCTTTCTGCCTGCGGCCCTCCTCGCTCCGGCAAAAGGCGTTTATTGCCTTATTATCGTGCTTTATCTGTTTATTCCCAAGGAAAACTTTTCCGATTTAAAAATCGGAAAAAAAGGCAGCTTTGCTTTGCTTCTCGGCGTCTGTATGCTTATGTTCGCGATCGTTTCGGTGCCGTCGATGATAAGGATAATGACAAGCGTCCGCCCAGGATTTGAGACAACCGGAGACAGTCAATACAGCGTTTCTTATATTTTTTCGCATCCGCTTGATACGATTAAGATATTTGCCGATACTTTCAATGTGTATATTTTGCAATGGCTTGGCGGCGCTGTGGGATATACGCTCAGCACCTATACGCTTGATTTGCCGGTATGGATAGTTCCCGCATATTTTGCCTTGCTTATTTTATCCGCGCAGAATGTTCCGGGTGAAGAGACGGCGCTTTGCAGGGGAATGCGTCCGGCCCTTCTCGCATACTGTGCGTTCGTTGTTCTTGCTTTTATGATGACAATGTTTCTCACATGGATAAGCGATACAGACAAAATAATCGTCGGCGTACAGGGACGCTATTTTATCCCGATTATACCGCCGCTTATGATCTGCCTGAAGTCAAAAATTGTTGAGCTGAAAAAGGATTGCACTAATGCAATTGTGATTATATGCGTGCTTCTGCTTGCAAGGACCGTACTTGAGATTTTCTCATATACGCTTTTCAGCTCGGTTTGATAACGAAGACGGGTTATAAGAACAGAAAAAGCATATTGCAGAATGTCAAAAATTCGCAATATGCTTTTTCATATCAGCCCCAGCTTGCGTAAAAATTGGAGTAATCCGCGCCCTGACTTGTAGCTTCATATGTGCCGTCAAGCTTTGAGAGAACGCGGTTGTAGGCATCCGAGCCTTCAGGGTAAGGAGTTGGACAGTAGTTATTATAGTTATCCGCCATTGCCGCCGCTCCGTCAAGGTTGCTGCTTACGCAGCATGGAATCGAAGTAAATCCTTCGGTTGTAACGGTACCGTCAAGATCGCGCTTAAGCGTAACCTGAATTATGGCCGTGTCCGGGTCGGAAGGACGGGTACTGCCGCCGAAAACCCAGTTGCCCAAACTGTAAAGAATGAGACCGTTATTGTATTTTTCAATAGGCTCGAGGCAGTGCGGATGACTGCCGTACACGAGATTGCAGCCCGCGTCAACGACAGCGTGAGCAAGATTAACCTGGTTGTCGTTGGGCGTATAATATAGCTCTGATCCCCAATGGAACATGCAGATTATATAATCCGCGCCCTGCTCTTTTAAGGATTGAACCGCCGCCACGGCCTCGTCTGTCTTCAGATCCGGGCGCATATCGTTGCCGGAAGTATATATGCCCAGCTTCAATCCGTTCGGTGTTTCGACTATCTGAGACTGCCCTTCTATTCCGAACGGCATGGAGTTCTCCTGCAACGCCTCAATTGTGCTTTGAAGACCGGCATCAAGAAAGTCCATTACATGGTTGTTGGCGTGTGTGACAAAATCGACTCCGCCTTCTTTGAGTATGTTCACATAGGCAGTAGGCGTGAGAAAATAAAACATTGCGTCCGTTGAGTGAGTCAGGCTCGTGTCGGATAACGTACACTCAAGATTTGCAAGAGTATACTCGTCATCTTTGAAATACTGAACGGTATTTGAAAACGGATATGCGTAATTCGTACCCACCGTCAGCGGAAGCCCGACCTGATTATTCTCAAATTGCGCAGAAGACCACAAAGTGCAATCACCTATGCAGGATATTGTGAAGTATTCCGGCTGCGGCTCGGGGGTAGGCTCCGGTGTCGCTGTGGGAGTTTCTTCCTCAATCTCGGGAGATGGAGCAGCGGCCTGTTCCGCCGCTAAAGCTTCCGCAGAGGCTTCTGCCTGCGCCGCTGCCTGCTCTGCCATGACAAGATCCGTTCTCAGTACAACGATGAGCAGCAAGGCAAGAATTGATAATATAAATAAAAAAGCTTTCAGAACTGTTTTCATCCGGTATTCCTCAGATTGCTGTGTGATAACATATATTATACATTTTCCGAAATCTTAAGTCAAGCACAACACTTTGCTTACAACAGTTGCATGGAAATCATCTTATCACCTTACTTTGTCGGATCGGTCATAGAAAAAGCCTAAATGGCATATTGCTTAAATGGCGCTTCGGTTATATAATAAGCGCGTATGGATTTAGTATTAATACCTATGAAAAGGGCGGTTGAATATATGAGCGACAAAATGCGAAATATTCTGCGTCTGTGCGTTTTTGCGCTCGCAATAATATTTATTGCCTATGGAATATACAGCGGCGAATGCGCTGCCGTGCTTAAAAAAGCAACTAACGTATGTCTGGAATGTATCGGAATTGGCTAACAAAAAACAAATAAATCATGAATTATTCCGCCACGGGATACAGGCTACCGTGGGTATTGCTCAAAACTCCAAATTCGGCAATTTCTTTTCAGGGAAAATATATAAGGGAGCGCTCAAAAATTTCTGCGTTCCCGGGATGAACTGCTATTCCTGTCCGGGGGCAGTGGGGGCATGCCCGATAGGGTCTTTGCAGGCAGTTGTCGGAGGTAAGAAAAAATTTTCTTTTTATGTTCTGGGCTATCTTGCCCTTATCGGCGTGCTGGTAGGGCGGTTTGTATGCGGCTGGCTCTGCCTTTTCGGGCTTATACAGGAGCTGCTCTACAAAATACCGACGCCCAAGCTTAAAATCTCCGATAAAATAGATAAAAAGCTCAGGTATCTGAAGTACTTTTTTCTTTTTGTATTTGTGTTTCTGCTGACGGCCCTTTTGAAGGCTGAAAACGGGCTTGTCTCCGTTCCGTATTTCTGCAAATATATCTGCCCGGTGGGCATGCTCGAGGGCGGAATACCACTTGTTTCCAAAAATGCCGATCTGCAAAGCTCGGTCGGCGGGAGATATGCTTGGAAGGGTTTCCTTCTTGCCGCTACTGTCCTTACTTCGATTTTTATCTATCGCCCCTTCTGCAAATACGTCTGCCCGCTCGGCGCATTCTACGGTATTTTCCAGAAGTTCTGTTTTCTGCGCCTTACGGTAGACAAAGATAAGTGCATTGGCTGCAACGCCTGCGCGAAGCAGTGCAAAATGAATGTTGACGTTGTTCATAACCCCAACAGCGCGGAATGCATACGCTGCGGAGAGTGTACGAAATGCTGTCCAAAGGGCGCATTGTCATTTACGGTTCTTAATAAAACCAAAAAGAAGGAAACCAACGAACAGTCCATTGAAGTAACGGATAAAAAAAGATATATCATTATTATGGTTGCTGCGCTTATTGCCGCGGGGTTGTTCATCTTCATAGTCAACACGTCCGATGCCGCAGATATTGCCGTTACGGAAACCTACGGCGCGCTTAATTTTACAGTGCAGGAAATCTACGGCGGCGAAGTCAATTCGGACGAACTGTTCGCAAAAGCCGATGTCACGATGATAAATGTCTGGGCAAGCTACTGCTCCCCTTGCGCCAAGGAACTGCCGGAACTTTCCGAGCTCAACAAAAAGCTTGCCGATAAAGGGATTCAAATCATCACAATTCTCTGGGATTCCGATACGGATGATACGGACGAGGCGGAGATTGCCCTTAATATACTTGAAACAAGCGGAACCGAGCTTATGTGCCTTCTCCACAACGATACGCTTGAAACGCTTCTTTCAAAGGATATAATCGGCATGCCTACAAGCTTTCTCGTTGACAGTGCCGGCAACATCATCGCTCCGGCGAAAACCGGCGCAGACAGCGTGGATAACTATGAAAAATGGATAACGGAACACATGGGATAGCCGCAAAGCGAAAATGTACGTTTTTACAACAGGAGTGCAAAATGAAAATAAAATGCAATTACTGTGACAACTATTTTGACGACACAAACGCCGTATGCCCGTATTGCTCGGCGCCGAATGACGGTGTCGTCAGGACAAGCAAAGAGCAGCCCGTTACGATAGAAGACCTTCTGAAGTGGTATAACGACAGGGCGCTTCCGCCCTTTGAAGTCACTCGTTTTTTCATCGGTGAAAATTATACTCAGCCGAGAGCGTTCGGCATATATAAAGACGAGCAAAGCGGTAATTTTATAGTATATAAGAACAAAAATAACGGGACGCGGTCGATCCGCTATGAAGGAACCGACGAAGCATATGCCGTAAATGAGCTCCTCCAGAAGCTGAAAGAGGAAATCATTAATCAAAAGAAGAATCAGGTGAAAAACGGCGGACAGCAAAGAGACTCTTCAGACAAACAGACGCAAAAGAAGTCCGGCAAGTTCATTAAAGCAATTAAAGCTCTGGGTTATGCCATTGTAATATGCATCCTGACGTACTTTTATTTCGGCGGCGAGGATCTTGAAGTAAAGCATGGCTATTACGGATATGACGATGAAATCTATTGCTGTTACGGCGAAGATTACCCGGTTTCGTGGTCAAAATATCTCGACATCGAGGATGATTGGACATATAAGCTTTCTTCCGTTCCGGAGGTTTTTGAGAAAAACAGCACGGCGCAGGAGTACTATCTCAGCGAAGAATGGGACAGCTCCCTCGGCGTGCCGGATTTTGAAAATTCGCGCACATATCTCGACAGCCTTACAACGGCAAAGAGCGGATACTACAAACACGACGGCATTGTTTATTTTCACATCGGGAATTACTCTGACGACGGCTGGTTTCTGTTCGACAGTTCGCTTGATGATTGGGAGTATATAGAAACATCTTCAATGCCAGATGAGATGCGTCACAGCTCTCTTTCACAGGATTTCTACTATTCTCCCACATGGGACAGCAGCGTTACCGCCACAAATTTCTATGACTCGCAGGCATATATTGATTACAATGAAACGCACGAGGACGATTCGCAGTGGAGCAACTCCGATGACTCCGACTATAATTGGAGCTCATCCGACTCATGGAGCAGCAGCAGTACGAACTTTGATTCCGATTGGTGACGCATAAATTCAAGCAGACGACGTTTTCTGTTATAAAGCGGAGATACATATGAAATTTCGCGGAGTTTTGGCGGTAATACTCGCCATAGCCATTGCAGCAGGAGTATATATCCTGTTCAGTACAAAAGAAGACAACAGCCGCGGCGCGGTAACTCTGTGGTATGAGAAAGGCAGTCCTTTGGCATGTGAGCTTGAAGCGCTTGTCAAGAGCTATAACTCCGATATGAAAAGGGAAACTCTGCCCGTTGAGCTCAAGTGTTTTGACAACGAGAGCGCGCTTGCAGAGGCTTATGAGACAGGATCTCCGGATATTCTGCTGTGCTCGCATTTGCGCGCTTTTTCTCTCTACTTAAAAAATAAGCTTACAGATATAAGCAGTGAGGAGACTTTTGTCGCTCCGGCATACTCTAAAAACCTGACAAGCCGCAACAGTTCAATCGGGAACAGCTTTTTCCCGATTGGAATTTCCGTGCCTGTTATCGCATTCAACAATAACCTCACGCAGCAAAATTCGTTCGGCAGCTTTGAAGATATGCTCTCTGTTGCTTCGGATTATGCCGCAGGTGTGGGAAGTCCGTTTTTATCGATAAGCAGTGTTTCCGAGCAATATTATATATATCTTCTCAGATATAATATTGAGTTCGACGGCAAATTTAATGAGATAAACAGCGACAAGCAGTATCTGTCGCTGTACAACACCTTTGCAGAAGCCGCATTTGAAGGAAGCGTTGCTTTCTTGGGCGATAATGCGGTGACTTATCTTACGGAAAGCGCAATACCGTGCGTTATAGTCTCTTCCGATATGCTCAAAGACGTTGAAGCGGATAATATTTCCGTGTTTGATATTCCCGCTTCAGTAGAAAGCTTGAATCATGATACGATCGGAACGGCATACGGCCTTGCCATCACAAACGGCGGCTGCAGAAGCACACGCGATACGACGGCATTTATAACATGGATATTTGAAAACAATCGCTCCTCCCAAGCGGCGGTTGATGCCCGATTGGCTCCGTCATCGAAAAACGACTCTTTTAAGACAGATGCAATCGGCACTGCAATAGCGGATATCGTAAAGGAAGAAGTCGTCGCGCTTCCCGCTGCGGACAGTGATTATATGCTTAACAGAGACAGCTTTGATGAAAGCTTCCTTGAGAAAATGCAAAAGCTGTTCCCTTAAGGCTGCCGGCATAAATTTTGAAAAGCGTTGCAAAGCAAAGCTTGCTGTGATATATTATCAAATACAAAAACCAATTGAGGTGTGAATATGGAAGGCTACAGAGTACTTGAAATAAAAAAAAGCGTATTTGAAAACAATGACCGCGAGGCCGATAAAGTCAGACAGGAATTAAAAAAAGACAGAACATTTCTTCTGAACCTTATGAGTTCGCCCGGCTCGGGTAAAACCACCACGTTGAAAGCCACAATAGCGGCTTTGAAGGATGAGTTCAAAATAGGCGTTATGGAGGCCGATATTGACTCCGATGTAGACGCAGCAACAATAGAAAAAACCGGTGCAAAGGTCATTCAGCTCCATACGGGCGGCATGTGCCATTTGGACGCGGGCATGACAAGGCAGGGGCTTGAAGGGCTCGGCACGGATGATGTTGACTTTGCGATTCTCGAAAATGTAGGCAACCTTGTTTGTCCGGCGGAGTTTGATACCGGCGCTGTCAAGAACGCTATGATTCTGTCAGTTCCGGAAGGGGACGATAAGCCCTTAAAATACCCGCTCATGTTTACAATATGCGACTGCTTGCTGATAAACAAAATCGACGTAATGCCTTATTTTGATTTTGACCTTGAAGCCTGCAAAAAATACGTTACGCGCCTGAACCCCAATATCAAAATAATACCAATTTCCGCCCGTACCGGCGAGGGTATTGACGAATGGGCAGACTGGCTTCGCGGGCAGATCAATTCTTGGATTGAGTAACTTCTATATCTTTTATATTACGCATAAACAGGGAGAACGGCGCGCCGCTCTCCCTGTTTATTTGATTAAGGCAATACTGATATATCATTTAGCGGGTCGGTTTTTCCTGACGGAGTGCCCTCTCCCACGGCGGCGCACCTGATTTGCCTTTGCCTTGTAAAAATCTATTGTCTCGGCGGTGGCATCATATACAAGTCTGTTTACTGACCATGAGTTATCAAGCTGCTTATGGAATTTAGCTCTGACGAGAAACGGGCCATGCTCCTCACAGGTATATATATTCATATATCTCTGATCGCCCTGATTTACCCATTTGAGACAGCTTGTTTCACTGCCGCATGCCGGACATGCGAGAATAGTAAGCCTTTTGTCATTGAAAGCGGACGCCTTGCTCTCATATCCGTCAAAGCTTTCGTGAAGCAGCGCATCTTCCGCTTGATTTTCAACCGGCGGCTTATAATTCGGCATACGCGCCGCGAGAATCTTATCCGCCTCGGGATAAAGTCTCAGTCCTTCTTCCATATCGAGCATTGAGCACACAAGCGCCGTGTTGTACGCATCGCCGAGAGCGTCATGAGCCACCCTCGTCTGCTCTATTCCGAAATGCTCCATCGCGCTGGCAAGAGACTTCTGATTTTTATCTCCCCCGGTCTGCATATTGTATATAGGCTGCAGATTTATCCAGTCGGATATCCAATCCCAATCGAGGTCATGGATGATTATGTTCTGCTCCATTATGCCCCGGTCATCACATCCCCAAGTCAAGAAAGTGACATCATCGCCGCAAAACTCGCGGAAGCACTCCATAGCGTCCGGAAAAGAGAGGCCATGGGCAAGACGTTCTTTGTCAAAGCCGGTTATTTTTTTTACCTTATAATGCATGCGCCTGAAATAAACGGGCTTTACGTCTATTGTAAACTCTTCGGCGGGTCGCATATTCTCATCAAGTTTTACGGCGCCGATCTCGATTATCTCGCCGCGAAGGTGTATAGGCAGCTTATTGAAGACGGAGGATTTGGAACTCATAGCCTGATTCCATTCCAAGTCCACCACAACGTAATTCATAACAACTATTCCTTTATAAATGACTGTTTTTTTATTATAACATACCTCTCTTTTTCTTGCATCTGTTTTTTTGAGTTTTCAAAATAATTTTGCTAAACTCTTTCAGATATGTTACAATATTTTTTATAAAATTCAGCTTTTGGGAGTTGCAAAATGAGGTATTTTTCTGTTTCCGATATAGCCGAAATTACAGACGGGCATCTCTGCGGAGATGGGAATTCGCCTGTAGGTGAAATTGTCATCGACAGCAGGCTTGTAAAGCAAGGGGACCTTTTTGCGGCTTTCAAGGGCGACAGGGTTGACGGACATGACTATATAGAAGCAGCTTTCAACAACGGGGCTGTCTGCTGTCTTGTTGAGAGAGCACCGGAAAAACGCGGAAAAAGCTATATTATAGTCGACGATGTTCAAAGCGCAATCGAGAAAATAGGCAGAGCCTGCCGCGAGCATATCAACATTCCCGTAATAGGCATCACAGGCAGCGTCGGCAAAACAACAGCCAAAGAAATGATATATGCGGTATTGTCCCAACGATGGAATGTACTTAAAACGGATGGGAATCATAATAATCAGATAGGCGTGCCTATGACTTTGTCAAGGATAGAGCGGGAACACGAAGCGGCGGTTATCGAGATGGGCATATCCGGTTTCGGGGAGATGAGCCTGCTGGCGTCAATGGCCCGCCCGACAATGGGTGTTTTCACATATATAGGTCATGCGCATCTTGAGTTTCTGCATAATCTGGACGGAGTTTTTAAGGCCAAAACCGAAATGCTGAACTATATGGATGAGGACGCGCCACTCGTGATAAACGGAGACGACGGGAAGCTTGCGCAGCTCAAAGGCCGCAGGAACGTGATCACTTTCGGTCTCGGAGAAGATTGCGATGTGAGAGCGGAGAATATACATATTCTTCCGGACGGGGGCACGGCGTGCGCGCTGAAATACAGAGATATGCAGGTAGACGCGGTCATCGGCGCATACGGACAGCACATGGTTTATGCTGCTGCCGAAGGCGCGGCCGTCGGGTTTGCAATGGGGCTCAGCTGCGACGAGATAAAAAAAGGCATAGCGGCATATAAAACCGTCGGCAGGCGCGGCGCGGTTACGGACACGGGCTTTATAACGCTTATTGACGACTGTTATAACGCAAACCCGGATTCAATGAACTGCGCGGTGGATTCGCTTATGAAAATGAGTGGGCGGCACGTCTGCGTTCTTTCCGATATGCGCGAGCTGGGAGAGAATTCGCCGCAGATGCATTCCGAGGTCGGAGATTATATAAAAAGCAAGGGCGTGGAGCTCGTGCTCGCCTGCGGTGAGATGAGCAGATTTATTTGCGAAAAGGTCGGAGAAAGAGCGATATATTTCGCATCCAAAGCGGAGCTTATCGAGCAACTTCCGAGATATATACAAAAGGGAGACAGCGTGCTTGTGAAGGCATCGCTCGGCATGCATATGGAAAACGCCGCAGATGCGCTGAAGGAATTGAGGGAATGTGAATGACAAAACCGATACTTCTTTTTGATCTCGACAATACGATACTTGATTTTAACAGCGGCGAGCGGGCGGCTCTGTCTACCGCGCTAAGATACTTCGGCATTGAGCCCGACGAGGAGCTTTTGAACGTTTATCACAGGATAAACATAAAGTATTGGGAGATGCTGGAGAGAGGAGAGCTTACCAGAAGCGAAGTGCTTGAAAAACGCTTCGATGAGCTTTTTGAGGTCTGCGGCATCAACAGTTGCACTGGCAAAGAATTTCAGCTTGTATACGGGAAGCATCTTGGAGAGCAGCATGATTTTATGCCCTGCGCAGAGAAGCTTCTTGAGGAGATTTACGAGAAGAACGACCTGTATATAGTTTCCAACGGTTGCACCGAAATACAGGCATCGCGCATTGCCGATTCCGGGCTTGAAAAATATTTCAAAGACTTCTTCATATCGGAAAAAATCGGCTATGACAAGCCGGACGTGCGATTTTTTGACTACTGCTTTGCCAATATACCGGGCTTTTCAGCAGACAGAGCAATCATTATAGGCGACAGTCTCACATCCGATATAAAGGGCGGGAAAAATGCGGGAATCGCAACATGCTGGTTCAATCCCGGAAAGGCGCCCGTCCCGATTATCGGCAAACCTGATTTTGTAATTTACGGGCTTGATGAGCTGACGAAAAAGCTGAGCAGGTTTGTTGCGCTTTAAGCCCGCAAGGGAGGACTATATGGGCGATATTATTTCATATCTCAGAGAACTTAATATCTGGTCAATGATGCTGCGGATAGTGTTAGCGATGATGTTGGGCGGCATCGTGGGAATAGAGCGCGAAAAAAAGCGCCGCGCGGCGGGGTTTCGCACATATATGCTTGTCGCTGTGGGAGCGGCGCTTACCGTTATGCTCGGGCAGTACCTCAGCATAATGCTGACTACCGTTTGGTGCAAGGCGGGTGAAGAACCCGCGAAAACGGACGTCGTTCGCTTTGCGGCGCAGGTTATCAACGGCGTCGGCTTTCTCGGTGCGGGAACGATACTCGTCACCGGCAGGCAGGAAGTAAAGGGATTGACCACCGCGGCGGGACTTTGGGCATCTGCCTGCATGGGTATTGCGATAGGAGCCGGCTTTTACGAATGCATGGTTGTCGGAAGCGCGCTGATAATCATCTGCATGCGTGTGCTGCCGGCATTTGAGGATTTTATCATCTCAAAATCCAGAAACATGAATTTATGCTTGGAAATGGACTCTCTTGAAAATCTCGGCAGCATAATTGCAAAAATCAAATCAAACGACTTAAAGCTGTACGATGTCGAGATAGATAAGAATGTCCAAAAGCATATAACGATGTTTTCCGTATTTGTGTCGGTCGGGCTGCCGAGGAAAGTGCAGCATACGGAGGTTCTGGCGATGCTGTCGGTTTTGGATGGCGTCGTTGCCATAGAGGAAGCGTAAGGAGGCGGGAAAATGCTTGAATGTTTTGATATGGTGCGCGAGATGAGCTTTGCCGCAATCACCATACGTCTTGTACTTGCGGCAATCTGTGGTGGCGCAATAGGCATGGAAAGAGAATATAAGCGCCGCCCCGCAGGATTCAGGACACATATTCTGATATGCCTCGGTGCCGCGGTAACGACGCTTACAAGTCAATATTTATATCTTGAACTGAATGAATATACCGATGTTGCCCGTCTCGGCGCGCAGGTAGTGGCCGGCATAGGCTTCATAGGCGCCGGTACGATTATAGTTACGAATCGGCAGCGAGTAAAAGGGCTGACCACTGCGGCGGGGCTGTGGACATCGGCGATAATAGGTCTCGTGTGCGGCGCGGGATTCGTGGAATGCGCGGTGTTTGCAACAGTCATGGTGCTTTTCGCGGAGCTTGCTCTTGTAAAAATAGAGTATCATTTTGCCGGGGCAAAAAAAGACATCAACCTCTATATTGAATACTCGAATTCGGAATGCATAGAGAGTATTATAAGAATAATAAGAGAAGAAAACGTAAAGATAGACGGGCTTGAAATAACAAAAATAGCTAATAAAAACGAGAAGCATCACTATCACGCGGTCATGACGCTGACGCTGAAGAACGGGCAGAAAACCTCCGACGTTACGGAAAAGCTTATGACGCTCAAGGAGATATTAACCGTAGAGGAATTATAAATGCGCCACGGCATTATCTCTGCAATCAGAGCAGTATTTTCATCAGCACAAGCAGAATCACGCCCGGTATGCCGAGAAAGCCCGCAATAAAGCAGTTTACAGCCGTGATGCCGATTGAAAAGTCAAAAAAGCCGCATATGAACTCCGCGACAACAAGAAGAAGAAAACCCGACAGCATGTTGATAAGCAGCTTGAAGATTACCTTTATAGGAGCAGAGATGAGCTTTATCAGCGCAAAAATGCACAGCGCAATAAAGGCGATTGTAAGAATGGTGGTTGTAACAGACATTTGCATGTATCCTTTCTGCAATACAGTCAGTCGGTCAATATTGCTATCGAAATGAGGAACGTTTATTTAAATGGATACAGCAAAAAACGAAAAATGTCAAGAGATATGAGGGTTATTTAATAAGGGCAGTAACATTACAGCGCGCATATAGCTGTCTCGGTTGACTTCTTCCGCCGAGATGGCTATAATAGTATACAAATAAGATTGTGGCGTTCGAGGCTGCTCCGGGATATATTTCTGTGGATTTCAGAAAAGACGTATGTTATAATAGATGTGTTTTTAATAACATTTGGGGGATTATGAGATGAAGTGTCCGTTTTGCGGCTATACAGAGAGCAAGGTAATCGATTCGCGTCCGGCAGAAGAAAGTACGACCATCAGGCGGCGCAGAGAGTGCCTTGAGTGCAGCAGAAGATTTACAACATATGAGATAATCGAGCGTATGCCGCTTGTCGTCATCAAAAGAGACGGCAGCAGGCAGACTTTCGACAAGGTAAAGCTCATTAACGGCATGGTAAGAGCGTGCGAAAAGCGCCCCGTCGCTCTCTCGAAGCTAGAGAAAATCGCAGATGAAATCGAGCAGGAGCTGCAGAGCAATCTAGAACGGGAAATTAAAACAGTCGATGTCGGGGAAATGGTAATGAACCGGCTGAAGAATGTGGACGAGGTGGCTTATGTTCGGTTTGCTTCGGTTTACCGCAGTTTTAAGGACATCAACACGTTTATGGACGAGCTTTCAAAGTTGCTCACGGAAAGCAACGCAAAAAGCTCCGCGCAGTGAGGCACCCTCTCCCCTTTTGATTACACACGTGTGAGGAAGGCGCTATGAAAACCGTAATCTCCGATAAAGAGACAATATGCAAAAATGTTGTGAAGATCATAGATGATCTGCTGAAGGAGAATCCATGCGCAAACATCGCATTCTCCGTAGCGGAGCTTGACGATGAGTTTTTCAGTGCGCTTGTCGAAGCCTGTCAGGCTGGAAAAATCGACCTTTCAAACGCGCGAATTTTCAGCGTGGGAGAATTCGTATCGGAGAATATCCTCGTGGCATATCTCACGGAGCGGATTCTCGGCAGGATAAATGTCCGCGAGGAAAATCTGTTTCTGCTGAACGATTCCGATTTCGATACATATGACAGCTTAATCGAATCTTTCGGCGGGCTCGATCTCATTGTCCTCGGCATCGGGGAAAATTGCCGCCTCGGCTTCAATGAGCCCGGAACGCCTTTTTCATCGCTTACACATATTCAAAAACTCAGCGAAGCATCAATAAAGCAGCTTCAAAGATTTTTCCCCGACGGAGCGAAAGTTCCGCAAAGGGCAATCACAATGGGGATTAAATCGATTACCGACGCCAAAAAAATAATCGTCATGGCTTTCGGAGACGAGGTTTCAGACGCGCTATACAAGACCCTGTACGCAAGAAACGACACGGCAACTCCCTCCGCTTTCCTGCAGATACCGTCTGACGTATCTGTATATGCGGACAGAGAGGCTGCAGGGAAATTATAAAAACTGAAATTTGGAGAAATTATGGGAAAATATTTCGGAACAGACGGATTCCGCGGGGAAGCGAACAAAACACTCACCGTGGAGCATGCATTCAAAATCGGCCGTTATCTCGGCAGGTATTACGGGCAGAATCACAAAGCCAAGGTTGTAATAGGCAAGGACACGCGCCGTTCGAGCTATATGTTTGAATCTGCGCTGTGCGCCGGTCTGACGGCTTCGGGCGCAGACGCATATCTTCTGCATGTCACAAGCACGCCGAGCGTATCCTATATTGCGCGCGCGGATGACTTTGACTGCGGAATCATGATTTCCGCAAGCCACAACCCTTACTATGACAACGGCATAAAGCTCATCAACGCCAACGGCGAGAAAATGGAGGATGCGGTTCTTGACGGAATTGAGGCATACATCGACAGCAACACGGAGCTGCCCTACGCAGTGCGCGAAGAAATCGGGCATACGGTTGATTATTCCGCCGGCCGCAACCGCTATATCGGTTATCTGATTTCCCTTGCGACACGCTCATACAAGAAATACAAAATCGGTCTGGACTGCGCAAACGGCAGCACGTGGCAGATGGCAAAAAGCGTGTTTGACGCTCTCGGCGCCGACACTTACGTCACGGCAAACCATCCGGATGGTCTCAACATCAATGTCGAGTGCGGCTCCACCCACATCGAAAACCTCCGTAAATTCGTGCTGGAAAACAAGCTTGACGTAGGATTTGCCTTTGACGGAGATGCGGATCGTTGTCTTGCGGTTGACGAAAAGGGCAACGTGATCAACGGCGACCACATATTGTACGTCAACGCTAAATATATGCAGGAGCGCGGCACGCTGGGCAATTCAAAAGTCGTAACGACGATAATGTCGAACATGGGGCTTTACAAGGCTCTCGACGCGCTCGGAATAGGCTATGAAAAGACCGCAGTCGGCGACAAGTATGTTGCGGAAAACATGCGCGAGAACGGACATCTTATCGGCGGCGAGCAATCCGGCCATATCATATTCGGGCGGCTTGCTAACACCGGAGACGGAATACTCACGGCAATCAAAATTATGGAATGCATAACCGAGAGCAAGGAGCCGCTGTCGGCGCTCGCTTCCGGAATGAGAATGTATCCGCAGATGCTCAAAAACGTCGTCGTAACCGACAAGGACGAGACGCTCGCCTGCGCGGAGGTTAAGGAAGCCGTGGCAAGGGTGGAAAATGAGCTTGGCGAGAACGGCAGAGTAGTTCTGCGCAAGAGCGGAACGGAGCCTCTTCTCAGAGTCATGGTCGAGGCAAACACGCAGGAGCTTTGCAATGAAAAGGTCGATGAAATCATCGATGCGATGGCAAAAGCCGGAAAGCTTATAAAGGTGAAGTAATGGTAGAAATCAGCGAACTTTTTGACCTTGACAAGACAATCGCCACAGAGCTTTTCACGGGAAAAACATATCCGTGGGAAGTTTTGCCGGAAATCAAGGATTTTATTCTCAAGCTGGGTGAAGCTCTCAACGAGGCGGAATTTGACCACCCGGCGGACGGAGTGTGGATAGCGAAGGACGCCACGGTATTCCCATCTGCTTACATCGGCTCGCCATGCATAATCGATCACGGCGCGGAGGTACGCCAGTGCGCTTTCATCCGCGAGAGCGCAATAGTCGGGAAAAACGCGGTTGTAGGCAATTCGACGGAGCTTAAAAACGTTGTTCTCTTCGATAACGTTCAGGTCCCCCACTATAACTATGTGGGCGATTCCGTGCTCGGTTACAAGGCGCATATGGGCGCAGGGTCAATAACCAGCAACGTAAAATCCGACAAAACTCCGGTTGTCATCAAGGAGCCGGGCAACGCCCATGAAACAGGGCGGAAAAAAGTCGGCGCAATGCTGGGAGATAACGTTGAGGTGGGATGCAACAGCGTTCTCAATCCCGGCACCGTCATCGGACGCTGCTCAAACATATATCCGACATCGTGCGTCAGGGGCGTTATTCCGGCGAATAGCATTTACAAAGATAAAGATAATATTGTTTCCAAGAAATAATTCGGGCAACAGTGGGCCGCTGGAGTGAAATATTCGGAGGTTATTAAATGTCGGGCAAATTTTCCACATTGAAAAATATTATCTGGGCAATCGGAATTTTAGTGTGCCTGCTTGCCGTTGCGGTAGGTTTTATTATTGCCTCCGTGAACCGATACAGCGGCGATTCTTTTTCAACCGAGGTGGATCTGAAAGGCGGCGCATCCGGCGCAAGCTCGGATGTGGTTGAGTTGACGGAAGGCACGTCCGCGGAGCCAAGCGGCGGCGGACCTCTCATGTATCTGGAAGAAACCGAGGACGCCGGCACAGCGTATCTCGACAAGCTCACGTTCCTGTGCGACAGCTCGGTAATAGGAATCCGCGATTACGGCGTTCTCAGTGGCGGAAAAGAAACCTATCAAGTCTGGGGCACGGAGGTCGGGACGCTCAAGATCAGCGATCTTATGAACGGCACAATCATCTATCCTGCCGACGACTCGGAAATCACGATATCGGATGCG
>CAVHIP010000015.1:0-30600 GCA_963636125.1 Oscillospiraceae bacterium
AAGGCGTCTCATACGAAAACTACGCCGCTGCGGCGGCTATTAAAACATTTAATTGTCATTAAATGTTTTAATCAGTTTTCAGTATCAGAACGCGCCTTCGCAGTATTCGGTGGTGATGGCGCCGGTAGCGGCGGAGGAAACGCTCTTGCAGTATTTGACGAGGTAGCCGGACTTGACTTTCAGAGGCGGCTGCTTCCATGCGGCAATACGCGCGTTGATGGTAGCCTCATCGACATTGAGGTTGATAGTGCGGTTGGGAATGTCGACCGTGATGGTGTCTCCGTCCTCAATGACGGCAAACACGCCGCCTTCCATTGCTTCGGGTGACACATGACCGATCGCCGCGCCTCGCGTTGCCCCGGAGAAGCGGCCGTCCGTCAACAGGGAAACAGTTTCGCCGAGGCCCTTGCCGACAATGGCGGCGGTGGGCGAAAGCATCTCGCGCATGCCGGGTCCGCCCTTGGGGCCTTCATACTTGATGACAACCATGTCGCCGGCAGTGATCTTGCCGTCGAGAATGGCATTTGCGGCATCCTCCATATATGAGAAAACTCTCGCGCGTCCCGTATGAACCATCATCTTTTCGCACACGGCAGCGGCCTTGACGACGCAGCCCATGGGAGCGAGGTTGCCGAAAAGCACTGCAAGACCGCCCTGCTTGGAGTAAGGCGCATCGATGCTGTGAATAACGTCATAGTCCTTCACAGTGTGGGCAGGCAGCTCATCGCCGAGCGTCTTCCCGGACACAGTCAGGCAACTGCCGTCGATGAAGCCATTCTTGCTAAGCTCGTTCATAACAGCGTAGATACCGCCGGCGCGGTAGAGATCGTCCATATGGTGATGCCCGTTCGGGCTGATATGGCAAAGATTCGGAGTCTGACGGCTGATCTCGTCGAACAATTTCAGCGGCAGCTTCAGGCCAAGCTCGTTGGCAATGGCAGGCAGATGCAATGTAGTGTTTGTCGAGCCGGCAATAGCCATATCCACGCGGATGGCGTTTTCAAATGCCTTCTCGGTGAGTATATCGCTCGGGCGGACATTCTCCATCACCATACGCACGGCGTTCATGCCCGCGCGCTTTGCCAGCGCAAGCCGCTCTCCGTAGTAAGAGGGAATCGTACCGTTGCCGGG
Source organism: Oscillospiraceae bacterium (assembly GCA_963636125.1). Classification (GTDB taxonomy): domain Bacteria; phylum Bacillota; class Clostridia; order Oscillospirales; family Oscillospiraceae; genus Limivicinus. Next base: position 1,132 of record CAVHIP010000015.1, read on the forward strand.
CAATGCCATACCAAGCGCTTCCGCAAGACAGTTCATAGAGTTTGCCGTGAACATACCGGAGCACGATCCGCATCCGGGGCAGCAGTGCTGAGTCAGTTCTTCCTGTTGCTCCGGCGTCATGTCGCCGTTATGTACCTTGCCGACTGTCTCGATGCAGGCGGAATAGTCGGACACATCGCCGTTGTAATGGCCGGTAGGCATAGGTCCGCCGGAGATAACAATGGCAGGGATGTTCATACGCGCCGCCGCCATGAGCGCGCCGGGAATGGTCTTGTCGCAGCTGACCACAAGCACGAGTCCGTCCAGACCGTGCGCCATAGTCATGGACTCAATGCTGTCTGCAATGAGCTCGCGGCTTGGCAGAGGGTACATCATGCCCTTGTGCGCCATGGTAATTCCGTCGCAGATCGCAATCGTGGGAAACTCCACCGGAACGCCGCCCGCCATGAGCACACCCTGCTTTGCCGCATCTGCAATGCCGCGCAGATGAAAATGCCCCGGAACGATCTCATTGAACGTGTTGACCACGCCTATGAGCGGTTTACGTCCTATGTTTTCCTGAAGATGTCCGGTTGCGTACAGAAGACTGCGCGCATCGGCGTGCTCAACGCCGGAATATATCTTTTCACTGTTCAACATTGTCTTACTCCTTCACCATTGCATCCTTTGCCGCAGCGACTATGTCGTCCACGGACAGACCGTACGCGTCCAAAAGCTCTGCGGCTTTGCCGGAACGCGGATACACATCGCGCAGACCGAGACGGCGAACCTTGCACGGGTGGAAGTGGCATGCGACCTCGCAAATTGCGCTGGACAGGCCGCAATAGAAATTGTGATCTTCAACCGCGACGGCGCAATTGCAGCGGCGCAGAACTTCCGCCACACCCTTGCTGTCAAGCGGCTTGATGGTGGATACGTCTATAAGCGTCGCGTTAATACCTTCGGCCTTTAGCTTGTCTGCGGCCTCGATGGCGCGGTTCATGATAAACCCGCTTGCAAATATCGCCACGTCATCTCCGTAGCGCAGCACTTCACGAATCTTGCCGTACTCAAACGGCGTGCCCTCGGGGAAAACTTCGGGCTCTCTGCCGCTGCCGAGACGCAGATACACAGGTCCGTCCAGTTCCAGCATCGACTGCGCGGCGAGATAAGCCTGCTGCGCATCGGCGGGGGCAATGATCTTCACGCCCGGCATGGAGCGCATGATGCCGACATCCTCATAGAACTGGTGAGTCACACCCTCGCGCTCACCGCCCAGCATACCGCCGTTGAGGCCTATAAATTTAACGTTCAGACCCGGATATGCCACGAAAGTGCGTATCATCTCGCATGCGCGCATCGTCAGAAAGCCTGCGTAGGATACAACAATGGGCTTCATCCCCGTCGTCGCAAGGCCTGCCGCTATATCCACGGCATCCTGTTCGGCAATACCGACTTCTATAACTCTGTCGGGAAATTCATCTCTGAATTTGGTCGCCCTTGCGGCTCCGACGGAGTCGGGGGAGACTATAACTATTTTGTCGTCCTTGCGGGCGGCTTCTAAAATTGCCAGCATTGCGGCTTCTCTTGTGCTTTTAGTATTCATATCGGCACCTCACATTTTATCCCTGAGCGCTTCACGGGCAAGCTCCACTTCTTCATCGGTCGGAGTTCTCTTGTGCCATGCGTTATTGTCTTCCATATACGGAATGTTCTTGCCCTTGGTCGTCTTGCAGCCGATGAATGACGGACGGTCGGTAACCTTCTTCGCCTCGGCAATGGCATTTTGTATTGCGGCGACATCGTGCCCGTCTATCATCTGCACGTGCCAATGGAAAGCTTCCCACTTGTCCTGTACAGGGTAAAGGCTGGACAATTCGGTTACGCGTCCGCCGGACTGATGGTTGTTGAGGTCCGCAAAAACAATGAGGTTGCCGGCTTTCATCTTTGCGGCGGCCATTGCCGCTTCCCAGATGATGCCTTCTTCTTCTTCTCCGTCACCGACGATGACGAAGACATTGTTGTCTATATTCTGCATCCGGCAGCCGACAGCCATACCAAGACCGATCGCCACGCCGTTGCCGAGAGAGCCGGAAACAGTGTCAACACCGGGAATCTTGTTCATATCCGGATGCCCTTGGAGAAAGCTGCCGAGAGAGCGAAGCCCTTTGAGCTCCTCCAACGGGAAATAACCTCTGCGCGCAAGGGCGGCGTAAAGAATGGGGCAGGCGTGTCCCTTGGAGAGGACAAAACGGTCGCGCCCGTTCCAGCGGGGCTCCGCAGGGTTGAGTCGAAGCTCATCAAAGAAAAGCACGGACATTATTTCCGCAATAGACATACATGGGCCCGGATGCCCATCGCCCGCGTCGTGAACCTCTTCCACGACGTCCATACGCAGACGGTTTGCCATGCGGGACAGCTCGTCAACAGTCATGTTGAGTACACCTCCAAAATATTTTTCTGAATCAAAGGTAGTATGTAGGATGTTTGAATTATATCAAAACTGCGACGCTTGTAAAGACCTTTTTGTGATTTTTTTGTTTTTTCGGTGTTTTGAACATTTTCCCCGCATGTTTTTTGTGCAATTTTTAAAAACTCCCCGGATAAACGGGAAAAAGTCCTTGACAGGTCCGATTGCCTAAAGTATGATATAAAATTGTTAAAATAACGGCATTATGATGAGGCGAAGAAATGGACAACAGCAAAAGTGGGCTTGAATATACCGTGTTAAAGACAGTTTCCGTTGTGGACTCGGTAAAGGACTGGATAATTGACCAGATGATTAAGGGTAAGCTACGCCCGGGCGGCAAACTTCCCACAGAATCTGAACTTTGCGTCAACCTCGGCGCAAGCCGCAACAGTGTGCGCGAGGCGATAAAACAGCTGGAAGCCTACGGCATCGTATATATAAAGCGCGCTGAGGGTACGTTCGTAGCGGATCGCTTCGACCCGAAGATGCTCTCACCGGTGCTGTACAGCCTGATTTTTCAGAACAACCGTTGGGAAGATTTTGTAGATTTACGCCGCGCAGTAGATATCGGCACACTCTATGTTCTCATGACGAAACCGCAGAGTGACGAGCGGCTTGCATGTCTGAATGAAGCGCTTCTGCGTCTCGAGGAGACAGTGAGCTGCGGAGAGCTTGACGTGACGCGCATTACGGAGGCAGACTGCCATTTTCATAATGTAATAATCTCCCTTACGCAGAACCCGCAGCTGATGACTCTGTCGGAGTATATAAACCGCATTACCGTTCCCAGCCGTGAAAAAACCACAAGGGTTGTTATAGCGAGCGGGGAGATAGACTCATACATTCGTTTGCACAGGCAGCTGTACGAAATTGTTATAAACTACGACAAGAACAGCATAGAACAGGCCGTCCTCGATCACTACGTCTTTTGGGAAAAATTTACCGACACTCAAGACGAGGTTTCATAATGTTCATTATTTAATTTGAAGTGAAAAACAGGGCTGTGACGAAATGAAAATTTTCGTTGCAGCCCTGTTTTTGTTTATCGGAAGCATTTATGCTATAGCATTATATAAAAATTATGCGAAATCGGCAAAAATAGAGGCCGCTTTGTGAAATATGCCCAAGTTTGCTCAGTCAAAATTGTAACAATTCCTAATTTACAAGTTATGAAATAAATGTTAACATGAGAGCAACGTAGTATGTAGGATGTACTGCGTTGAAACGCAACGTGAAAGAAAAGTTTTATGCTGTCAGCCTGACATTATACGGCGGCTGACATGGAGGATTTACATGAAAGTTGGACTCATATATACGAGCACCACGCCGGAGCTCATTGAGCTTGTTGAGCAGGAAGTCAAAAAGCAGCTCGGCGACGATGTAGAAATGCTCTCACTTCAGGATCCGAGCATCCTTGCGGATGTCCGCGCTGCCGGCTACGTTACTACCGCGCCCGCCGCTCGTCTCATCGGTATGTATATGACTGCAGCGCAGCAAGGTGTGGACGCTATGCTCAATCTCTGCTCCTCTGTCGGCGAGGTTGCGGACTGCGCGCAGGACGCAGCGAAGTATATCGGCGTCCCCATCGTACGCGTGGATGAAGAAATGTGCCGCGAGGCCGTCCGCCGCGGAAGCCGCATCGGCGTCATGGCGACGCTCCCCACAACGCTTGTCCCGACGATGAACACCGTCAAGCGCGTTGCGCGCGAAGCCGGCAAGAATGTCGAGCTTGTTGAGTGCCTCATCGACGGCGCGTTCGGTCTGGATCAGGATCAGTTCAAAGCGCGTCTCACCGAGGCCGCCGCCGGCATTATCGACAAGGTTGATGTCGTCGTTCTGGCGCAGGGCAGCATGGCATATGCCGAACCTCATCTCACTCAAACCTATGGAAAGTCATTCCTCGGCAGTCCCCGTTTCGGCGCGGCCGAGCTGAAAAAGGCGCTTGAAATGAAGGGCCTGATTTAATTAATTTGCGCGCAATACCCTTTATATACAAACATGAAAAAAGAAAGATGAAAGGATGTAGTATCATGAAAAAAATCTTTGCAATGATCCTCGCACTCGTAATGGTATTCGCTCTGTGCGCTTGCGGCCAATCCGCAGCCCCTGCGACCGAAGCTGAAGCACCCGCTGCCGAAGCTGAAGCACCCGCTGCCGAAGCTGAGGCTCCCGCAGCTGAGGAGACTTCCGAAGCCGCAGCTCCCGCTGCCGAAGACGCAATAGTCCTCAAGATCGGTATCTCCACCAACGAAGAAGACCCCCGCGCAAAGGGCGCACTTGCCTTCGCAGAAGAGATCGCCGAAAAGACCAACGGCGCCGTGACCGCAAAGCTCTATCCTGCCGGACAGCTCGGCGGCGACGCTGACCTTATCAACTCCATTGCTCTCGATGCAGGCACAGTTGATATAATCATCACCGATGCTTCCAACTTTGCCACCTACGAGCCGAAGATGGGCATCTCCGCTCTGCCCTTCAACTTTGCCGACTTCGATCAGGCATGGGCATTTATGGACAGCGACATCGAGGCCGCAGCCGAGGAAGGCCTGCTTGCCCACAATATGCGCGTTCTCTCCCACTACTGCAACGGCTTCCGCTGCGTCACCAATAACAAGGGACCTGTTGAGACTCCCGATGACATGAAGGGTATGCTTATCCGTACGCCCGAGAACCCCGTAATCATGGCGACCATGACCGCTCTCGGCGCAAATCCCCAGCCTCTCGCTTTCAGCGAGCTTTATCAGGCGCTCCAGCAGGGCACCTACGACGCACAGGAGAACCCCATCCCCGTTATCTACAACAACAAGCTCTATGAAGTCCAGAAGTACCTCTCCGTCACCAATCACATCTATTCCGGCATGTGCTTCACCATTGCCGAAAGCGTATGGCAGAAGCTGACTCCGGAGCAGCAGGAAATTGTTGCGGCAGCAGCCGTCAGCTCCGCAGAGCTTGACCGTACTCTCAACAGAGAGCAGACCGACAGTCTCGTTGCAAACCTCGAGGCCGAGGGCGTGCAGATCAACTACCCCGAGCTCAGCGCGTTTGCCGAGGCAACCGCTTCCGTTCTCACGGACAATGCCGAAACCTACGGCGACCTTATCGACCAGCTCAACACCTGGAAGGCAGAGCAGTAATTTAACATCGCGTGTAGATTTTCTTTACGCAAATTTCACCGGGGAAGACGCATCTAAATCAACTGCGTCTTCTCCGGCGCATACAGCACGCATCTTTCATCATTCCGATGCTTGTATTCACGATTATTAGGAGAGACTGATATGCTCAAAAAAATACAGACATGGATCGACAATATTGCCACAGGTGTTGCAGCAGTGCTGCTGGCAGTTATGTTTGTCGTTCTTATTGCAAACGTAGTTTTAAGACTGATCCCCGCCGTCGGCGGCTTCAGCTGGTACATGGAATTCAGCCAGTACGCGAATGTATGGGCCATGCTCATCGGAGCTGTCGGTATTGCGGTTTCCGGCACTAATCTCCGCGTTGAGGTCATCGATGCCCTTAATCACAAGTTTCCCTGGGGTGAAAAGCTCACCAAGTCCATTGTGGACATTTTTCTCATCATATTCTATTGCATTATGACCGCCAGCGGCCGTATCCTTGCAAGCAAGGCCGTGCAGGCCATCTCCACCATGCCCAGCTTTAAGATGGGGCAGGTATATATTATATTCCCCGTTGCGGGCGTACTGTGCGTCATCGCATCGGTCATTCATCTGCTTGTCACTCTCACAGAGAAAACCGAGCCTAAGGAGGATATCGCAAAATGATAGCATGGTTGCTTATAAGCTTTGCCGTAATGATGGTGCTGGGCGTGCCTATCGGCATTTCACTCGGCCTTTCCGCAATGGGCGGCATTATCTTCCTTGACGGCGGCAGTCTTGTCACCGTGACACAGCGTATGTTTGAAGGCATGAACAGCTGGGCTCTGCTCGCCGTTCCTCTGTACACCTTTGCCGGATACACCATGTCCAAGGGCGGCATTTCCAAGCGTCTTATGGACTTCTGTTATTCCATCGTCGGCCATATTTACGGCGGCCTTGCACACGTTAATGTTCTCGCCTCCATGATTTTTGCCGGTATCTCCGGCTCTGCCGTTGCAGATACAGCGGGCGTCTCCGGCATGTTCATGCCCGAAATGGTTCGCAAGGGATACTCCAAGGAATTTTCCGTCGCCGTCACTGCCGTATCCTCCACAATCGGCATCATCATCCCGCCGTCTATTCCCATGGTTGTCATTGCCGGTATCTGCGGCATTTCTACCGGCAAGATGTTCCTCGGCGGCATTATCCCCGGCATTCTCATCGGCATTACGCAGATGATCTTCTCCTACATTTTTGCGAAGAAAGAGGGAGTCAAGCCCGAGCCCGGTCACTTCAGCATAAAAGAAGTCGGCCGCACTTTCCTCGGCAGCTGGCCTGCGCTCCTCATGCCCGTTGTGATAATCACCACCATCACTTCCGGCGTTGTTTCCCCCACCGAAGCCGGCGCTATCGCCGTGGTTTACGGCCTCATCTGCGGCGGCATTGTCTACAGAGAACTCAAGCTTGAGGATCTCAAGTTCTGCTTCACCGAAACCGTGCGCGTCTCCGCGCGTATATTCGTCGTCATCGGTGGCGCGAAGCTCTATACCATTCTGCTCACCACTGCCGGTTTTGACAGATGGCTCACCGGAGTTATGCTCGGCATCAGCACCAATCCCACCGTCATTCTTGCTATGATTCTTCTCCTGTTCTTCGTTGTGACAATGTTCATGGAATCCATCGCGGCTCTGACGCTCTTTATGCCGATTGTCTTCCCCATCGCCATGAGCGTTGGCATTGATCCCATTGTTCTCGGCGTTCTCGTCACCTGCATGATCGGTGTCGGTCTTGTTACGCCGCCTGTCGGCATGTGCCTGTATGTCGCTTGCGACTTGATGAAGATAAGAGTAGGCTCTACGCTGAAATATGTAGCGTGGTATATCCTGGGCTCGTTCATAGTCTTCGGAATATGCATGGCGTTCCCCTCTCTCATCACCGCAGCCGGCGCATTGATGGGATAATATTGATTCAACCGGATAAATCCGCAGCCGAGCGGAAGGTTCTCCGAATCGGAGAGCCGATCTCTCAAGGCGCGGAGCGCAGCGTCGGTACAAAGCGCTGCGCTTAAAATGTGAAGACTTGTATGCGGATATTTCAAATATTCCCGCATACAAGTCTTTTTATTTGCCGGCTCACTGTCTTTTCACGGCAAAGTATTGAAAAATTCGCTTTTTGATGGTAATATGCCTACATAAACTTAATTTTTTCAGGAGTGCCTGACATTGAAAAACATTACCCGTATAGTTCTGACAGGAGGCCCCGCCGCCGGAAAAACAACCCTAATCAGCCGAATCCTCAAGGAGTTCAAGCAGGAAGACGGATGGAAGGTCATTACGATTCCGGAAACGGCCACCGATCTTATTTCGGGCTTCGGAATAAAACCGTTCGGAAACTGTGTCAATATGGAACAGTTTCAGTATTTTGTCATTGACGATCAGCTCCATAAGGAAAAGCTCGCCCTTAAGGCCGCGGAGCTTGTGCCCGAGGAAAATGTGCTTATCATTTATGACAGAGCCGTTTTTGACGATAAGGCGTATATCACCGACGAGCAGTTTATAAAGACGCTTGCTTATTTCGGCAAGACGGAGAATGAAATCCTTGCCGGATACGACGCGGTGCTGCACCTTGTCACATGCGCGAAGGGCGCGGAATTTGCCTATAATTTCGGCAACGCCGCAAGATACGAGGATGTGAACGCCGCAAGAGAAAAGGACGATCTTACCCTTAAAGCCTGGTCAAAGCACCCCAAGGTTTATGTAATTGACAACTCCGTCGATTTTGAGGACAAGATAAAACGCGCCATTGCGGCGATCTATTCGATAATAGGGCTGGGCGTTCCGCAGTCCGCAAAGCGCAAATACCTCATCGAAAAGCCGGACTGCGATATGCTCATAAGCAAATACGGCGCGATCCCCGCCGAAATGATGCAGACCTATCTTTCCTCGAATAATTTCAACATCGTCCGCCGCATCCGCCAGGAAAAGAACGGCAGCGATTATCTCTATTTCTATACGGAAAAGCGCATCGCGGACGACGGCACTCGTTGGATTACCGAACGCCCGATCAGCGAGAAACAGTATATTTCCCATCTTATGGAAAGCGATATGTCCCTGCACGCCGTGCGCAAGACAAAATATCGCTTCACGCTCGATGACAGACGTTTTGAGATAGACATTTATCCGTTTTCAAATGACCGCGCGATTTTGTTCGTATATTTCAACGGCGAGGATGTCGGAGAACTGCCGCGCGAAATAAAGATAATAAAAGATGTCACCGGCGATCTGCAATACAAGAACCGCAGTCTCGCAAAATCGCAGCTGCTGTAAAGCAAGCTATTTCTTCCCCGCTTTTGATATAAATTCTATCAATTGCCCCGAAAGAACAACCGTTATCAGCGAGAATATGATTTTTCTCACAGGTATATAGGTAAGCGAAAGCGCAAGCACCAGAAGGTCGCTTATCAGATATACGCTTGATATGCTCCATCCGAAGTAGTGATGCAGCGCCATAGCCAGCGCGTCATCGCCGGACTGCGCCCCGCCTTCGCGCACCGACAGCCCCACTCCGACGCCCACAAACAACGCGCCGAGAATCGCGGCTGAAAGCGGGTGATCGACAATCTGCGGAAAAAGGCGCGGCGTCCGCTCGATTATCGCGTAAAACAGCGAGAACGACGCGGCGGAAAAGGCGGAATAGATTATAAAATCCCTGCCGAGCGCCTTCCAGCCAAGAAAGAAACAAATAGCCGTAAAGATAAGGTTTGTATAAGCCGGGGAAATGCCGAAGTGGTATTCCAATAGCAGGTCAAGCCCGAAAATGCCGCCTTCGGTAATATCCGATACGTCGTGAATATTATACATCCCAAACGCCACAACAGCGGAGCCGAGAAGAATGATAATTACGCTTTTCGGCTTTATATTTTTAAATATCGCTTTGATTCGAGCCGTCATTTATCTCCTCCGTGATTTGCTTGATGTGGTCGATAAACGCTTCCTCCAGCGTCGGAAGCGGCCGCCCCTTCAGCCATACGAAAAGATATTCTATCTCACGTTCCGGGTCGACAATCTCTTTCGCAACCAGCGTCGGATTCAGAACATACGCGGTTTTCGGGAAAATGCTGATGCCCACATTTCGCCCGGCGAGCGCCGCCACATCGAGATAGTTGTCCATTTCGCACACAATGCGCGGCTCGCTGTCTATCTCTTTGAACCATTTATATATCATATCGACGAGCGATTTTCTGCTTGGCACGATAAGCGGCCGGCCTTTCAATTCGGAAAAGCTTATTGTGCCGCCCTCCTTCTTCGCAAGAGGATTTTCGCGGCTCATGAACGCCGTCATTTTTTCCGTTCCCACTCTGAAGCTGTTGAGCAGCGTCTGGTCACATGGGGAGGTTATCACCGCGAGACTTATAAGCCCGCTCCTCAGCTTGCCGATAAGCTCATCGCTGTTGCCGTCCATTATCCGAAAATGCACCTGCGGATATTTCTCGATAAACCCCGCTATCCACTCCGCGGCAATATTCGGCGCCGAGCCTTCGACAAGCCCGATTGAAATCGTCCCTTTCATGCCCTGACTCATAGATATTATTTCCGACGACGCCTTGTCCGCAAGACTCAAGAGCTCCTTCGCGCGGCGATAGAGCAGCTGTCCGGATTCGGTCAGCTGCAGATGCCGTTTGCCGCGGATAAAAAGCACGGTGTTGAGCTCATGCTCCAGACTCTTTATCTGACTGCTCAGCGGCGGCTGGCTCATGCGCAGTTTTTCGGCCGCCTTTGTTATGTTCAATTCCTCCGCAACCGTGACAAAATACGATAGTGTTCTCAGATCCATGTCGAAACCTCTCTGCCATATTTTTTGCGTATGGTTACAGCAATATTATATGTATTTGCATATCATTTTGCAAGTGTTTATAATGTCGCACATAAAAATTTGAAGGGGTGGAACTTATGAGTAATGTTTCCGGATTTTTCGGATGCGATGTATTCGACAAACGCGTGATGAAAGCCGTGCTTTCATCCTCAACCTATGAGAAGATGATACAGACCATAAATGAAGGCAGCACCCTTGACAGGCAGATTGCCGACGAAGTAGCTTCGGCAATGAAAAATTGGGCTGTCGAAAAGGGCGCGACGCACTTTACTCATTGGTTCCAGCCGCTAACCGGAATCACGGCCGAGAAGCATGACAGCTTTATTTCTCCATGCGATGACGGCAGCGTGATTATGGAGTTTTCCGGCAAAGAACTTATCCGAGGCGAACCGGACGCATCCAGCTTCCCGTCCGGCGGCCTGCGCAGCACATTTGAGGCCCGCGGTTATACCGCGTGGGATCCGACTTCCTACGCTTTTATCAAGGGCAAGACACTTTGCATACCCACGGCGTTCTGCTCGTACAGCGGCGAGGCGCTTGACAAAAAGACGCCGCTTCTGAGATCGATGGACGCGCTGAGCAAGCAGGGAATCAGAATTTTAAGGCTTTTGGGCGACACCGAGGCCAAGCGAGTTATTCCCATGGTCGGTCCCGAGCAGGAATATTTCCTCATTGACAAGGAGCTTTTCGGCAAGAGGAAAGACCTCCTATTCACCGGCCGCACGCTTTTCGGCGCGAAGCCGCCAAAAGGGCAGGAGCTTGACGATCACTATTTCGGCGTTATAAAGCCGCGCGTGCAGAGCTTTATGGAGGAGCTCAACGAAGCCCTATGGAGATTGGGCATCCCCGCAAAGACCGAGCATAACGAGGTTGCCCCGTCGCAGCATGAGCTTGCGCCGATATATGAAAGCTGCAACATCGCCACCGACCATAACCAGCTCACCATGGAGCTGATGCAGAGCATAGCATCAAAGCACAATCTCGTCTGCCTCCTACATGAAAAGCCCTTTGACGGCGTGAACGGCTCCGGCAAGCACAACAACTGGTCCATGGCAACCGACACGGGCAAGAACCTGCTCTCTCCCGGCAAAACGCCTCATGAAAACGTGCAGTTCCTGTTGTTCCTGACTGCGGTTATAAAAGCCGTTGACGATTATCAGGACCTTATGAGAATAAGCGTCGCAACCGCCGGAAACGACCATCGTCTCGGCGCGAGCGAAGCGCCCCCCGCCATTGTCTCCGTTTTCCTCGGAGATGAGCTGACCGCCGTTCTGGACGCGCTTGAATCCGACGCGGATTATGTTGACGCGGAAAAGACCTTTATGAAGCTCGGCGTTGACACCATCCCAATTTTCGCCAAGGACACCACCGACAGAAACCGCACTTCCCCCTTTGCCTTTACCGGCAACAAGTTTGAATTCAGGATGCTGGGCTCGTCCAATTCCATAGCCTGCGCCAATATCATGCTCAACTCCGCCGTTGCCGATACCCTTCGTATCTTTGCCGATGAGCTGGAAAGCAGCGCGGATCTTGAAAAAAACGTCCATGAGCTTATAAAGAGGACTATAAAAGAACATAAGAGAATTATTTTCAACGGCAACGGCTATGAAGACGCATGGGTCGCCGAAGCGGAAAAGAGAGGGCTGTGCAACTTCCGCGCAACGCCGGACTGCATGGCGCATCTGCTGGACAAGAAGAACAAAGACATGCTCACCGGTCTCTCCGTTTTCTCCGAAGCGGAGCTGAATTCAAGACTGGAAATACAGCTTGAAAATTACTGCAAATGTGTTATCATCGAGGCAAATACAATGTCCGATATGCTCGCGCGCTCCATCGTTCCGGCAATAGGAGAATATATCAAAGAGCTTGCGGACACCGCCAAGACTCAGAAAGAAGTGTTTGACGGGGCGGATATAGAATTCGAGGAGAAAACCGCTTTGGAGCTTCGCGCCATCAGAAAGAAAATCACGGAGAAATCCGCCGCTCTCAAAGAAACAGTCTGCTCTGCGGAAAAGCAGGGTACAATAGAAGAGGCAGAATATATAAGGGATACTCTTATACCCGTTATGGAAGAGCTTCGCGCATTGAGCGACAGCGCGGAAATGATTGTCGGCGAAAAGCATTGGCCGTTCCCTTGCTATGATAAGCTATTGTTTTCCGTAAAGTGATAAGAGGTGGCTGTTATGAGAAATTATGAAGCGGAAACAATACGCAGAACAGCTTTTATAAGAGAGCGCTTGAACGCCGCAGGCGCAAAAGGCATAGTTTACGGCAACAGCGGCGGAAAGGACAGCGCGCTTGTAGGGATATTGTGCAAAATGGCGTGTGACAACACGGTGGGGCTTATAATGCCGTGCGAGTCCAAGAGAAATTTCGGCATAGACCGGGACGACGCGCTCACCGTCGCAAAGCGCTTCAAAATCGATACCCGAGAGGTTGATATAACAAAGCTTAAAAAGACCGCCGTTGATACCTTCGGCGCGGTTACCGAGCTTTCGCCGCTCGCCTCCGCGAATATAAACGCGAGACTGCGCATGATTACTCTCTACGCGGTCGCCGCGAGCGAGAACCGCCTTGTCGCCGGCACCGGAAACCGCAGCGAGGCGTATGTCGGCTACTTTACCAAGTGGGGCGACGGCGCGAACGATTTTAACCCCATAGCCGATCTCACCGTGTCCGAGATTTATGAGTTTCTCAAATATCTCGGCTGCCCCGATTGCGTCATCAAAAAGGCGCCGTCAGCGGCTCTTTATGACGGTCAGACCGATGAGAACGAGATGGGCATATCCTACTCTGATATAGACGCAATGCTCCTGGGCGGCAGCGTTGAGAAGGACATAGCGGAAAAAATCGAAAAGCGCCACGCCGCGAGCGAGCATAAGCGCAATCTGCCGTATACGATCGACGGCTGAAAAATTATAGGCAGCGCCGCGCAATGCGGCGTTGCCCGAACAGATTAAACCGACAATAAAAAATATAAAATAGGAAGAGAACATGAAAAACGGCAAAAAGATCAGCATCTATGAAATGACGGAAGCGGCGGTATTCACCGCTGTGATCGCCGTAAGCGCTCAGATACAGTTTCCTCTGCCCTCCGGCGTTCCGGTCACGCTGCAGACGCTTGCCGTTGCGCTCTGCGGCTACTGCCTGACAATCAGAATGGGCATGTCCGCCATACTTGTCTATATCCTTATCGGCCTTGTCGGCGCGCCTGTTTTTTCCGGCTTTACCGGAGGTGTCGCCGTCCTTTTCGGGAAAACAGGCGGGTTTATCATAGGCTTTGTCTTTCTCGTTTTCGCCTGCGGAGCGGCTTCGGAATCAGAAAGAAAGTCCGTCCGGATAGTTTTCGGACTCGTCGGGCTGATTTTGTGCCATCTTGTCGGAACACTCTGGTATGCCTTCCTGACCGAAAGCAGCGTTCTCAGCGCCGCCGTTCTGGTTTCTCTTCCTTTTATCTTGAAAGACGCTGTCTGCATCGTCGGCGCGGTATTTCTCTCTCCGAGGCTGAAATCCGCCATCGCCGCGGCGCAGAACAGACAGAAAAAGGGGTAATTATGTGTTCTGTAATGAGATTTTGCGGCAGCGATGCCGCGTCTCAAATAATTGAAAATAATCAGCATGGCATATCAAACGAATATGTCATGCTGAAGTGCCAATGACAAAAGCGGGAGAAATCGATGATTTCTCCCGCTGATTATTTGATGCCCGTTATTTTGCGCTTCCGAGATAGCCTTCAAGAATAAGACTTGCGGCGACGGCGTCAACCGTTTTTCTGTGCTGCTTTTCCCTTTTGCCGTTTGCGTGAAGAATGGCGTGCGCCTCGATGCTGCTGCGCCGCTCATCCCACAGTATCACCGGCAGACCGGATGCCTCGGTGAGCATTTGCGCAAACTCGCGGCTTTTCTCGGCGCGGACACCTTCGCTCCCGTCCATGTTCTTAGGCAGACCCAAAACAAGCGTGTCGACATCGCGCTGTTTAGCCTCAACGGTTATTTTTTCCACCGCCCGCTCCATGTTCCATTCGTTCATCGTCCACGCTTCGCCGCAAATCATGCCCGTAAGGTCCGATACGGCAAGCCCGATGCGGGCGTCTCCGTAATCAATAGCCATTGTCCGCATAGCTCTTCTCGCTTTCTTTTTCGTCATCCGCGCAAATTTGCCGCGACTTTGAATTTTACAGGTGAATTATATCATTTTTTAATCGATGCCGCAATAAAAGATGCAAAACGGCAATAATCAATCAAAGATTTTGCGATTAAACAGACTTGGTCGGCAGCGGTCGAGCCTGTTTTATAGGCAAACTCAAAAATTATCCGAGTGAGATTTTCTCTCCTCGTTCGTACTCGTTCGTACTTTGCCAAAAAAACTAAAAAATAATACTTGACATTTTATCATTATCTGCTATAATCACTAATGCCTTAGATGTGGCAAACAAAGCAGGGCGATGCGGCCTTAAATGCGGCCGGAGCCTTGTGGAATATGCGAGAGTGCTGGAATAGGTAGACAGGCACGTTTGAGGGGCGTGTGTCAACCGACGTGGGAGTTCAAGTCTCCTCTCTCGCACTGAAAAAAGCTGTAGCGATTTTGCTACAGCTTTTTATTTATCATTTCAAAATCTCTTTGAACACATTAAATTTCAATACGATGCCGGTCAGCGTATGGTTAAGATATCCGATGGTTTTGCTCTCCTGCTCATCGGAAAGACCGAAATACGCCTCGGCGATGCCTCCGGCAATGGCGGCTATGGTGTCGCTGTCGCCGCCGATTGAGATGCAGTTTCTTATGACATCCTCATAGCTCTCGCCCTCGTAGAAGCATCTCAGACCCTGC
Source organism: Oscillospiraceae bacterium (assembly GCA_963636125.1). Classification (GTDB taxonomy): domain Bacteria; phylum Bacillota; class Clostridia; order Oscillospirales; family Oscillospiraceae; genus Limivicinus. Next base: position 16,372 of record CAVHIP010000015.1, read on the forward strand.
GGAACGCTCAGCTGGCATATTTCCCTGCCATGGCCGTCAATCGCCTCCCTGTAATCGTCAACAGTCTCAGAGAGGTCATAATAATTCTCTTCCATATACGCGCGTATTTCGTCCTTATTTTTGCCTGTACGCGCGAGAAAAATGGCGACCGCCGTGGCCTCCGCGCCTTTGATTCCTTCGGGGTGATTATGCGTTATGGCGGTCACGGCGCGGCTCAGCTCCCGCGCCTCGTCGATGCTTTTTGCAATCTCTCCGACCGGGCTGATTCTCATCGCCGACCCGTTGCCGCAGCTGTTGTACGGCTGAGGATCATCGCAGTACATCCACTTGTAAAATTTGCGCCCATAGCCGCATCTCGGATACCAATAGCCTACATCGCGCAATGTGTCCTTTGCCACGTCATCCAACGTTGCAAATTTGTTCTTGCGCCAGCTCCGCATCAGAGCTTCGGCAACAGCGCAGGTCATGACCGTGTCATCGGTAAAACAGCACTCATCGGTGAAAAACTCGAATTCCTTGCTCTTGATATTGCTGAACTCAAACCGAGATCCTACAATATCGCCCGCTATCGCGCCTAACATCGCATATCCTCCCTATAAATTTTTATTTTTGCCGCGCAAACGGCGGCCTTTGTCAATCACTATAACAGACGCTGTAATTTTTGTCAAATGACCCTCAAAAGCCAATAAAAAAGCAGAGAGCAATGCGCTCCCTGCTTTTAGCTATATTTCTTATCTTTTTTTCAGGCCTTCTTTGCCTGCATGGCGCGGATCGCGAACAGAACCGCGAAAATCAGAGCGATGCCGACGATGAGGCAGATAACCGCGTTGCGGACAAAGCCGGCGATTATAAAGCACACAAAGCTTATCGCGGCGACGGTGAGCGCGTAGGGAATCTGGGTTTCAACATGGGAAATGTGATCGACATTCGCGCCGGCAGAGGACATGATGGTCGTGTCGGAAATGGGAGAAATATGGTCGCCGCAGACGGCGCCGGCAAGGCAGGCGGAGATGCCTATCATGAGAAGGTCGTTGTTGTTGGCGAACACGGGGACAACGATGGGGATGAGGATGCCGAAGGTGCCCCAGCTAGTGCCGGTTGCAAAGGCGAGACCGAGAGCGATGAGGAAGATGATCGCCGGAAGCATGGAGAAGAGACCTGCGGCGGCGCCCTCGACTATGCCCGCAACATATGTGGCGGCGCCGAGCATGGTTGTCATATTCTTAAGAGTGAGCGCAAAGGTGAGGATGAGCATTGCCGGTACCATCGCGGTAAAGCCCTTTGTAATGCAGGAGCATGCGTCCTTGAAAGAGATAACGCGGCGGCAGATGAGATAAACGAATGTGATGATAACCGCGATAATGCAGCCCCAGGGGAGACCAACGGAAGCGTCCGTATTTGCAAAAGAATCTATCAGCGTTTCGCCGGACCAAAAGCCCCCGACGTACATCATGCCGCAGATACAGCAGATGATGAGCACTATAACGGGAACGAGCATGTCCCAAATGTTTGCTCTCTCAACCTCGTTTTCCTCGTCATTTCCGAGCGAGCCGACATCGCCGGCAAGAGCCTTCATTTCAGCCGCCGCCATGGGGCCGTAATCAACGCCCATCAGGGTTATGATTATTATAAATGCGATGGTGAGGAGAGAGTAGAAATTATAGGGAATGGCACGCACAAAAAGCTGAATGCCGGAGATACCTGTGTTCAGATCCTGCGCGGTTGCGGAAACGGCGGCCGCCCAGGAGGACACGGGGGCTATCATGCAGATGGGGGCGGCGGTCGCGTCAATCAGCCATGCGAGCTTTGCGCGGGAAATCTTGTGGCTGTCGGTGACGGGACGCATGACCGAGCCGACCGTGAGGCAGTTGAAATAGTCATCCACGAAAATCAGAACGCCGAGCAGGAAGGTGGCGAGCACAGCTCCGTTGCGTGTGTGGACATGCTTTACCGCCCAGCGTCCGAATGCGGAGGAGCCGCCGGCGGCGTTAATAAGGGCGACTATGATTCCCAGCAAAACGAGGAACATGAATATACCGGCGTTCCAGCTGTCCGAAAGAGCGGAGAGAAAGCCGTCTTCAAGCATGGTGTTGAGAGAAGCGATCGGGTTGAACCCGCCGAGAAACAGAGCGCCGACAAGAATACCGATAAACAGGGAGGAATACGTTTCCTTCGTGATAAGCGCAAGAACGATTGCGACTATCGGCGGGACAAGCGCCCAAAAAGTACCTACCATAGACATAAGAGTTTACCTCCAAAATAAAAATATCATGAACAGAGAAGAAACTGTTCATGACACTAAATAAACCCATTGTCTATGTCCGACAGCCCTCCACTCCTTACGAAGTGACAGTCCTTGAGATGTTATCTCAAGACCCAGGCATACCCGACCGGAAAACCGGATACCCTTCGGCGGCAGACCCTTTCACACCGGATGTATCCGCATCCTCTGATGGTGTTACTGATGACAACCGCGCCTCTATCATCTTTGTTCAATTGCCAACATTATACATCAGTTGTTTTGTATGTCAACAATTATATTTCAAAATCGCCATTTTTGTACTGTTTTCATCAATCAACGCTAAATCCGAATATATTATTTTGATGAAATGATGAAAAAAGTTTACCGCCTGATATGGTTTGGAAACATACTTGTTGCTTGACGCATGTCCGGCTATATGATATTTTATAAATATCAATATTATTAATATTAATGCGAAAGGAAATTGACCTATGAAAAAAATTGCTTCATTTCTGATTTTCTTTTCGACGATCATTTCGCTGCTCGCGCCTGCTTGCTATGCGGATAATTCATTTGAGATCGGCGACATAGTTGGATTTGGACGGTACGAACAGGATAATTCGAAGAAAAACGGCGCTGAAAATATCGAGTGGATCGTCCTTAACAAGGATGGGGATTTTATTTTTCTGATAAGCCGCTATATTCTCGATCAGCACAGATACCACGACACGTTTACGGCAACCTCATGGGACAGGTGCGATCTTCGCGAATGGCTCAACAACGATTTTCTTGACACCGCTTTTACCGAAGAAGAGCAAGCGATAATCGCAAACAACTACATTGAAAACGACGGGAAGAGCGAGGATACTTATGACAAAGTCTTCCTTCTCTCTGTCGAGGAAGCGCTTGATTATTTTGAAACAGACAAGGAACGCCGCGCCGAACCTACTGAGTACGCGCTGAAAAAAGGCGTTTATTGCGCCTACGACAAGCCGTACGGCTGGTGGTGGCTGCGTTCACGGGCAAATTATGATTCTTACGCTGCCTTCATCGATACGTCCGGCAAAAACCATACGGGCGGCGAGGATGTTTCAAAAAAGAATATCGGTATCCGCCCGTGTATTTGGGTGTATGCCGGTTGACATTGAAGTATGGAATCTGCCGCTCCGGGACTTAAGGCAATACCGCATAATGCGGCAAGAGCAGGCGGCGAGAGAATTTGGGTTCTGATGACGGAACTTTTTTGCAGGAATACTTTGTGTATTGCAAGAAAAAGTTCCTAAATCAGGGCGCAAATTGTCCGTCGGATGCCGCAGACGAATTGTGCGGTGTTGCCTTAAGAATTACTCTCTCGGAATTCTCGGAATTTGGGCAATTTGCCGCAAAATAGTGCTTGACACAGCTATTCGGCAATGTTATTATACTCGAGTACGCGCCCACGCTCTCAGCTTTGGGGTTCATGCCGTTTGTGCGGTGTCCTTTCCGCCCATCGCTTGGACGCAGGGTATAGTAAATTTTTGAAAGGGGTATATTCCTATGATTACAAAAGAAGTCAAGACTCAGGTTATTTCCGAGAACGCTCTGCACGAGGGCGACACCGGTTCTCCCGAAGTTCAGGTTGCCATCCTGACCCAGCGCATTCGCGAGCTCACCGAGCATCTCAAATCTCATCCCAATGACGACCACAGTCGTCTTGGTATGTACAAAATGGTCGGTAAACGCCGCCGCCTTCTCGACTATATGGCCAAGAAGGATATCGAGCGTTACCGCGCAATCATTGCAAAGCTGAACATTCGTAAGTAATCTCAGCTTTTCCGAGGATTATGAAGGTTTTTATGGAGAGACAAGTGAATATTGTCTCTCCATATTTTTTCTCGGTTTAACAAGTAAACAAGCGCTTTCCGGCAGCTCGGTATTTAGAAAAGTGTTTTTTTAGATAAAGCATTTTTCTAAGTACTGAGTGTCAAAAAGCGTAATGAATGTATATTAAGGAGAAACACATGATAATCACCAACAAGCAGTTTCCCAACTACAAAAAGTATGAAATGATGTATGAGGGCCGCCCTCTGTCCATGGAAGTCGGCAAGCTGGCAGAGCTCTGTAACGCGTCCGTTCTGGTCAAGTACGGCGATACTACCGTTCTTGTCACCTGCACCGCCTCCGCGCGTCCCAAAGACGGGATTGATTATTTCCCGCTCGCCGTTGATTTCAACGAGAAGCTTTACGCAGTCGGCCGCATCCCCGGCAGCTTCATGCGCCGCGAAGGCAAGCCCAGTCTGCCCGCCGTTCTCGCATCCCGCCTTATCGATCGCCCGATGCGCCCCCTCTTCCCCACAGACCTGCGCAATGACGTTGTCATCGCCTGCGAGGTTCTCTCCGTTGACCGTGACTGCTCCCCCGAGATCACCGCAATGATCGGCGCGTCCGCCGCCGTTTCCATTTCCGATGTGCCCTTCAACGGGCCTATCGCCGGCATCGTCCTCGGCTGGGACGGCGAGAAGTATCTCTTTAACCCCACGCAGGAAGAGCGCGAAAATAACCGCATGATCACCACCATTGCGGCAACTCACAAAAAGATAGTCATGATTGAGTCCGAGGCCGATCAGGTTCCTGATGAGGTCATGTATGAGGGCATTGTTCAGGCTCACGAGCATCTGCAGCCCGTTCTCGATCTTATTGACAAGATGGTCGAGGAAGTCGGCAAGCCCAAGTTCGAGTATGAGCACGCCTCCTTTGATGAAGAGCTGTTTGCAAAGCTCGTCGAGAACGAGTTTGAGTCCATGGAATACTGCATGGATACCGACGACAAGAACGTGCGCGAGTCCCGCGTAAACGATTGGATTGCCATGGTTGAGGAGAAGTACGGCGAAGAGCATCCCGACCTCATGAATTATATGGACGAGATTCTCTACAAGCTGCAGAAGAAAGTCGTCAAAAAGTGGCTGCTCGCCGGCAAACGCGTTGACGGCCGCGCAATGAACGAAATTCGCCCGCTGGCGGCGGAAGTCGGCGTTCTTCCGGTTGTCCACGGCTCCGGCCTCTTCACCCGCGGTCAGACGCAGGTGCTCTCCATAGCGACGCTCTCTACCCTTGCCGATTCTCAGAAGCTCGATACCATTTGGGAAGAGGAAGAGAAGCGCTTCATGCACCACTATAACATGCCTTCCTACTCCACCGGCGAGGCGCGCGCCAGCCGCTCCACCGGCAGACGCGAATACGGTCACGGTGCGCTCGTAGAAAAGGCGCTCGACGCAGTTATCCCCGATGTTGAGGACTTCCCGTACGCAATCCGCGTTGTTTCCGAGGTTCTCTCCTCCAACGGTTCCACCTCTCAGGGCTCCATCTGCGGCACGACTCTCGCCCTGATGGATGCGGGCGTTCCCATCAAGGCGCCTGTCGCCGGCATCTCCTGCGGTCTTATTCAGGACGGCGATGATTTCACCACGTTTATCGATATTCAGGGCGTTGAGGACTTCCACGGCGAGATGGACTTCAAGGTCGCCGGTACGAAGCAGGGCATCACAGCCATTCAGATGGACCTCAAGAACGACGGTCTGAAGCACGAGATAGTCAAGGAAGCTTTCGCGATCACCAAAGAAGCCCGCTTCCAGATTCTCGATACCATCATGCTCAAGGCCATTGCCGAGCCTCGCAAGGAGCTTGCAAAGACCGCTCCCAAGATGATACAGATGCATATCAACCCCGATAAGATCCGCGAAGTTATCGGCTCCGGCGGCAAGGTCATCCAGAAGATTACCGCCGACACCGGCTGCAAGATCGACATCAATGACGATGGCGTTATCTTCATCGCATCCTCCGATATCGAGGCCTGCCGCGCCGCCCGCGCCACAATCGAGCAGATAGTATTCGAGCCCGAGATTGGTGCGCTGTACTACGGCAAGGTTTCCAATATCCGTTCCGATTTCGGCGCATGGGTCGAGCTTGCCCCCGGCAAGGACGGCCTTGTAAAGATAAAAGATCTTGAGTTCAAGCGCACCGAGAAGGTGGAAGACGTTCTTAAGATCGGCGACATGACTTGGGTCAAGGTCATGAATGTCGGCCCCAAGGGCATAGACCTCAGCCGCAAAGACGCTCTCAGAGAACGCGGCGAAGCGTAAATCGCAAAAGGATAAACAATTACAAGGAAAGGATGCAAAATTTCTTATTTTGCATCCTTTCCTTGTTTATGCTGAAGCGCCCAAAATAGCGGCTGAGTCTCATGCGAGACTCTGCCGCGTTAAACATCGGGGATATTTATACTATGATTGCCGACAACGTCGTCGACGGGATTGGCACTCTCCTCGGCACACGCCGCCGTCTGAGCGAGCGCACAGACGATCGCCGCGGCAAGCGCCGGAGAGAGAGTAAGACAGATACCCGACTTAATTGCTTTTTTTCACGGTCAGCTTTCGCAAATAATTATCGGTTATCCAAGGCTGTAAACTTCTTGCCCCTCAAAATACACATTTTCTACCTTGGCGTTGTGAATCTCATCGAGCGGGCAGGTCGTGATGTCCGTGTCGAGGAAAAGGAAGTCCGCGTATTTGCCGGCCTTTACAGAGCCACGCTCATCGGCGAAACCGAATTGCTTCGCGCCGTTAATGGTAAATACATCGAGCATTTCCTCAACGGTCAGGAATTCATCCTCCTGCATGCGTCCGCAGTCCTTACCCTCAATACTTCCGTTAACTCCTATCTCGATAATACTGCACATATCATAGGGCGCTCCGTCGGTCGCGGGATAATCCGTAGCCGAGGTCATGATTATACCTCTGTCAAGAAGCGATTTCATCGGATAGCCGGCATTGAAGATGTCGTAATCCATAAGATCGGCTTCAACTTTCTCCCTTGTATCGGTCTTCAATGTATATCTCCAGTTGACATTGGTGGCGCTGTATATATTGTGCTCTGCCATCATATCCTTTATTTCATCGGTGATGTGTCTGGAATGGCCTATACCGTTAAGCACACCCTCTGCAGCCGTAGGCTCCGCATTGACAAAGGCCTCTACCGTCTGCTTTGTGGCGGCATCGCCCGAAGCATGAACATGTACCGAGACACCCTGCTCATTTGCTTTCTTAACGATCTCATTCATGCGATCCTTTGACCAGACCTGATTGCCGTAGGTGCCGTCCGCATATGGCTCTAACATCCAGCCGGTCTTGACCTCTACCGCGCCGCCGTCCGCAAAAAGCTTGATATTATCAGCCTTAAAATGAGTCGTGCTGTACTTGTTCATGTAATCGACAGCCGTGGCGACGCTCTCGTCTATGTCCGCGTAAGGGTCTATCTTATATGCCGTGATGACGTTGAAGGTGAGACCGTCGTCATCATCCTCGGCCTTAATGCCCTTATAGGTATTGGCTCCAAACATATTGGTAGCCGCATCAAAATAATTGGTAAATCCGCAAGCATGAAGGCTGTCCGCCGCAAGCTTAACTGCCTTTCTGACATCTTCTACGCTGATAAGATCATTTTCCGTTACAATTTTTTCCAATGCGTAGTTAACGGCAACATCCTCAACAAAGCCTAAAAGCTCTCCGTTCTCGTCTCTGGCGAATATTCCGCCCTCTAAGACCGTATCCTTGTTATAGCCGGCCGCTTCAATTGCCTTGCTGTTCAAAAATGCGCCATGTCCCACATTATTCATCATAAAGATAATCTTGTCGGGGCATATCTCATCGAGCTTGGCGCGCATGTTGTAGGTATATCTGCTCTCCTTCATGGCGCCGCTTGTCTCCCAGCCCATAACGAAGTAAGAGTCCTTATCCGGATACTTCTCAACATGGGCCTTCATGTTGGCAATGATTTCCTCCGCTGTCGAGCCGCCTACAACGGCATCCATAACCTGGAGTTCCGAAGCCATAATATAGTGGCCGTGACCCTCTGTCGCGCCGGACATAACAAGCCCCTTGCCCCTGCGGTCAATGACCGTAGTCACGCCGTCCTCTATGTATTGCTCAACGCCGGCCTCATCGCCGACATAGATGTATTTCCCGTCTTTGACGGCGAATGCCTCCGCATAGTCGCCCGTCGCCTCGGAGGTATATATTTTCCCGTAAACCACCGTGTCCGCGCTCTCCGCCGGGGCGGCATATGAGCAGATGCCCAAAACCTGCGCAAGGCAAAGGAGCAAGGCGATGGCAAAAATTGTTTTCTTCATTTCAGTTCCTCCTGTTTAATTTCTGTTTATTTTTAATTTCTGCTTGTTCCGGCGGTAATTGAATTTCCGGCGGTGTCTGTGGTTGGGTTGAGAACCTTCGGCGCCTGCCTAAATTCAATTTTGATATCATTCATGGCCCATACTTCCGCGCTCTTCCGGAATAGTTCGCCGGAGACAGAATCCGGCGCGTCAGCTTAAAGGTCTTTTCCTATGTTCATTTTTATTTTTCCATACAGGCTTTCTCCTTCGTTCTTTTTCGGGGGGCATAGTCGCATTCAGAGCGCCTGCCGCTATTTTCATAATATCACCGATTTCGTCATATTGCAATAAGAAAGTATAAGTTTTACGGGGGGGTTGTGCTATTTGACTAATTTCCACGCGCTCTCAGAATCCGTTTGCTTTAGAGGCTGCCGCACAATATGTCTGCGATAGCCGACGGATAATTTGCGTTCTGATTAAGTAACTTTTTTGCAATACGCATAGTAATCCCGCAAAAACTACGCCCCGAGATTATAAAAAGCAATCTCGGGGTGTGATTTGCTCCTAAAGTCGCAAAATAGTATCACTTCACTACCATCTCTCACCTATCTAATCATTTCTTTGTATATTTTGCGGATTGACTCGATGAGGCAAAAGTTGTAGTATTTTCAAGTCTGATGATATGTGACATTTTTAGAATATATGCCTTAAGGAGGATTTGCTATGACAGAAAAACCCATTGCGATCATTGGTGCCGGCAACGGCGGACAGACCACTGCGGCTTGGCTTGCCAACCAAGGATACCAAACCAGAATTTTTGATGTCATGGACAGTACCGTTGAGAGACTCAATGAGCTTGGCGGAGTGAATATTTACGGAAACACGGATTATCCCGGATTTGGAAAGATCGAGTTTGCAACCACGGATATGGAGAAGGCAATTGAAGGCTGCGAGCTCATTCTGTTGATTCTCCCGGAAAACTATCACAACTCCATTGCCGAAAAGATGGCCCCCTATCTCAAAGACGGCCAGATTATTGTACTCAACCCGGCTTCGGGTCTGGGCGCAATTTCCTTCAAGAAGACACTCACAGAAGCCGGCTGCATGGCCGATGTGACACTGGCCGTGACATGTACGCTCTTGTTTGCTGCGCGCATCAAGGAGACGGGCGATGTACTCGTGACCGGTCAGAAGACTGAATTGAGCATTGTTGCTTTCCCCGGCAGTCGGAGAAAGATCGTCGAAGACGCGATGTATCCTGTATTCAGCCAGCACATCTTTGCCAATAACATCATTGACACGGCCATGGAAAACCTCAATTTGGCTTTTCATCCGGGCCCAACGCTGTTGTATACCTCACTCATTGAGCGTGGAGTTACGTTCGATTACTATAACTCGATGACACCCAGCCAAATCAAACTCATCAAGGCGATTGACAAGGAGCGTATGGAACTGTGCCGCATCTTTCGTGTCGATACGCCGAATGCTGAAGAAAGCTTTGCTCGCATGTACAGTTACAATGGCGATCTGTACGACATGCTGCGAAACGCCGACTGCTACAAGGGCATCAAGGGCCCAAAGTCACTGAAGGTGCGCTATCTGCTCGAGGACATTCCGTATAATCTGCGCTCTTTGCAGGCGCTAGGCCGGATTGCCAAGATCGAAACGCCGGTCATCGATGCCGTGTGCACACTCGGCGAAGCACTCGTCGGCGAAGAAATGGACGAGGGCTATACGCTCAAAACACTCGGACTTGATGAAAATATGACAGTGGATGAATTCTTAAAACTTGTCAACGGCTGATGAAAAATTAAACTTTCATTAGGAGGTACAAAACCATGACAAATAAACCCATTGCAATTATCGGCGCCGGCAACGGCGGACAAACAACTGCAGCATGGCTGTCTAACCAAGGCTATCAGACCAGAATTTTTGACGTGATGGAAGATACGGTTGCAAAGCTCAACGAGTTGGGTGGCGTCAACATCTATGGTCATACCGATTACCCAGGCTTCGGCAAAATTCAGTTTGCAACAACGGATATTGCAAAGGCCATCGATGGCTGTGAAGTGATTTTAATTATTCTGCCGGAAATCTACCACGTTTCTATTGCTAGGAAGCTTGCGCCGCATCTCACTGACGGTCAAATTGTTGTCATCGATCCGGTATCGGGCTTGGGAATCCTTGCATTCAAGAAAGCACTGGCCGATGCCGGCTGCACAGCGGATATTTCGCTCGCTGCGACCAGCACACTGCTGTTTGCCGCGCGTATTCAGACTACCGGCGACGTGCTCGTAACCGGTCAGAAAACGGAGCTTAGTATTGTTGCCATACCCAACAGCAAGCGTGACATCATCGAGAAAGCTATTTATCCGGTCTTCAGTCAGCACCACTTCATTGAAAACAGCATTCAGCTTGCGCTTGACAATCTGAATTTGATCTTCCATCCGGGTCCGACGCTGCTGTATACTGCCCAGATCGAAAAAGGGGAAAAGTTCAATTATTACAACGACATGGTTCCCAGCCAGATAACCCTCATGAAGGCACTTGATAAGGAAAGAATGGCGATCTGCAAAGCATATAATGTCAAACTCCCGGATGCCGAGGCGGCTTTCGCATTGGAATACAGCTATGAGGGTGACCTCTATACGATGCTGAAAAACGCCGAGTGCTACAAGGGTATCATGGGACCCGGTACCTTGAAGGTTCGCTATCTGCTTGAGGATGTGCCGTTCAGTCTGCGTTCTGTGCAGGTTCTCGGTAAGATCGCAAAAGTTCCTACGCCGGTGATCGACTCGGTTTGCACGATCGGCGAAGCGCTTGTCGGCGACGCAATGGCCGAAGGCTATACCATGGAAACGCTTGGTCTGCATGAGGATATAAGTTACGACGAGTTTGTCGCGCTCTGCAACGGCTGAGTTGGATCAAAAATAAAAAAGCGCGGTCGGAGATGACCGTGCTTTTTTCATGTCTCAGTCAGCTGAGGAAGCATTCGTTTTAAGCCAACGCTTTTTATAGAAGAAAAGCAATAGCGATGCCAAAACTACCAGTCCGCCGCCGATGAGCGTACGTACTGTGGGAACTTGATGGAGAATGAAAAAACCCAGCAGCGCACTGAAAAGAATGCCCATAAGGTTGTAAATGCTCAGTTCACCGGCAGGAGCGTAGTGGTAAGACAGCGTCATCAGAATCTGCCCCGCCGCCGCCGTAACGCCGATCATGATAAGGTAAAACAAATCTGCCCCACTCGGTATGACAAATGTCGGGATCATACAGATGCCGGAAACAATTGTGCTGAACGTACAGAAGAACATGACAACGCTGTATGCATTGACACGTCCGGAAAAGTAGGACAGCAGCGGATAGCACACGGCGTCGCAAAGTGATGTGCCGAATGCGGCCAGCAGCGGCAGAAAAGCAGAATCAAACTGCGGATTGGCTGCAATGTATGCGCCGGTAAAGGCGATCAGCATAGCCGGAATGTGCATCTTTGTCAAACGTTCATGCAAAAACACAGTCGAAACGATCGAAATCGTAAACATGGAGATACGGTTCAAAATGCTCACATCCGCCTGAAGCGCGTTTCTGGAGGCATATAACAGCAGCATGACGGCAAGCAGGCCGAAGAAGGATCGGGCAAACATTTGCGGCCAGTATTTGCGCTCCCCGAAAAGCGGCTGATGATTCTTGATGAGAATAAAGCTTGCCACGAAGATGCCGATCAGATTGCGGAAAAAAGTCTGTTCCCACACGGAGATCTCCGGCGAGTTCAGAGCGGCAAAAACCATCATAAAAGAAAAAGACAGCGCAGACAGCAAGGCGAGTATCACGCCTTTTGTGCGTTGTGTTTCGCTGATTTTCAGCTGCGCCATGGTTTGAGTACCTCCTCATAAAGAGTGCTAATAATATAGCACTGCTTTGCAACACAGTCAACAGCGCGTCTTTATTAATTTTTCATTGTTTAAAATGCAAAATATAGTCTGTCTTAAAATGTGCAAGATTAACAAAATTTCGTACAATTCTCGATAAGAATTCGTTTGCAGAAACTGTGAATTGTTTGTTGACTCTTGCAGGTGCCTATGATAAAATTCGTCTGTTATATTTCACGCTAAAGTGTTGCCTGCTTGAATCGGCGCGGTGTGTGGAACGTATCAGCAAAAACATAAGATAGAGAGTCCGAAGTACACAATTTCGGAAAGGAGAAACAACATGACCTCAACCACAATTCTGATTTTGGTGGCGACAGTTGCTGTCATCGCCCTTTCATTGGTCCCAACTTACATTATTTCTTCACGCAAGAAGACCACCCAGGCAGACTGGGAAGTAGCAGACCGCAGTCTGCCGCTCTACGTTGTTATCGGCACTCAGTTTGCCAGCGCAATGGGCGGCGGTGTACTTGTTGCGCACGTCGGCAATGCGTATTCTCGCGGCGTTGGCCACATGATCTATGGTCTGCTGGCATCGTTGCCGTTTATCATCATCATTGTACTTGCCAAATGGCTGCGCAGCAATAACTTTACCACAATCCCCGATGTGCTTGCGCATTTCACTAATGGCAATAAGGCTATCCGCATTGTTGCCGGTATCATGACGGTTTTTGTTCCATTTGGCTGGGTGACCTCGCAGATCACTGCATTCGGCAACATCTACTCTAACCTGACCGGCATTGATTATACACTGCTGTGTGTGCTGTTTGCCGCGTTCTCTCTCGCTTTCGTCATGCCATCCGGCCTGAAGACAGTCGCTTGGACGGACTTCATCTTTGCTTGCTTCATGATTGCCATGTGCATCGTCTGCGTCGTATATGTTACGATTATGGGCGGCGGCTTTTCCAATATTGTCAGCAACCTCAACACGATTGACCCGTCAATGCTCAATTTTAAGAGTTCGATCACCGATAATATTGGCGTGGCAACATGTATGCTGTGGATCTTCGCAGTCCTGCCCGGCGGCATGACCAACCAGATATATTTCCAGCGTGTGTGCGCCATCAAGGAAGAGAAGCATGTTAACAAATCCCTTGTTATCTCCGCTTGCCTGTCCCTGTTGAGCTTCGTATGGGCTGTTTATATGGGCCTCTCTCTCCGCTCATTGGATATCGCGGAGATTGCAAACGGTCCCACGGCGTGGTTTATGAGCAAGTTGCCCGTAGGTATTATGGCTCTGTTTGCGGCGCTTGTTTTCGCAACGCTTATGTCAACGACGTCTTCCGGCGTACAGACTTCCGTCACCAACATCACTCGCGATATAATTTCTACTATCAATCCCAATATCCCGGATCAAAAGATGGTCTTTATCTCACGCCTGCTGTCGGCGGTGCTTATGGTTGTTGCATTGCTTATGTGCCTTGTTTGGACAGATACACTTAACTGGCTGACTAACACCTATGCTTATTCCGCAGCGGCACTGGCCTGCCCTGTGTTCCTCAGCTACGCACTGCGCAATAAACACTTTATCACGACCGCCGGTATTGTCTCCGGCATGATATTCGGTCTGATTGGCTGCGCGATCGCACAGGTCATGAATACCACATTGAATTTCGCTTTCATCGGCATTCTCGTTTCCGCCGCTGCTATGGTGATTGTGAGTGCCGCCACAAAGAAGAAAGGCACGATCGTCGCTGATGGCGAGTGATGTGCTCCTGATACTATTATTTCATTAAAAACTTTGATTTTAATGAAATCTTTTGAAGCCTGTAAGAGCCGCGCTGAAGCGCGGTTAGGCTTCAAAAGGCGTCCGCCGACGGCATAAGTGCGCGTTTGCCAAATCAAAGATTTGGACGCTTACTTATCATACGAAAACTACGCCGCTGCGGCGGCTATTAAAACATTTAATTATCATTAAA